>JAJFJC010000553.1 GCA_021774385.1 Alphaproteobacteria bacterium | reverse complement strand
AGGGATTGTATCTGAAGCGGATGGTGACGCAATTCTGTCCGGACTCGACACTATTCTGCAAGAAATCGAAAGCGGACGGTTTGAATTCAAGACCGCGCTCGAAGATATTCATATGAACGTTGAATCACGTCTGCGCGAGGTGATTGGCGACGCGGCGGGACGGTTGCACACCGCGCGGAGCCGAAACGATCAGGTCGCGACCGACATTCGTCTTTGGGTACGGGACGCCATTGACGGCCTCGATGCGCAATTGGCGGCATTGCAGGAAACGCTAATTGGATTGGCCGAAGCACACGCTGATGCCGCCATGCCGGGATTCACGCATTTGCAGCCGGCCCAACCGGTGACCTTCGGTCATCATATGCTGGCCTATGTCGAGATGTATGGGCGCGACCGGGGCCGCTTCGCCGATTGCCGCAAGCGGCTCAACGAATCGCCGCTCGGCGCGGCGGCGTTGGCGGGCACCTCCTTCCCAATCGATCGGCGGCAAACCGCCAGTGCGCTGGGCTTCGATCGTCCCATGGCGAATTCGCTGGATGCCGTCTCGGCCCGGGACTTCGCCCTGGAATTTCTCGCGGCCGCGTCTATTTGTGTAACCCATCTTTCACGGCAAGCGGAAGAACTGGTGCTGTGGTGCGCGCCGCAATTCGGGTTTATCCGGCTCTCGGATGCCTATTCGACGGGCTCTTCCATAATGCCGCAAAAGCGTAATCCGGACGCCGCGGAGCTGGCCCGCGCCAAGACGGGCCGGATATTTGGGGCCTTGCAAAGCCTCCTCGTCGTCATGAAGGGATTGCCACTCGCCTACGGTAAGGACATGCAGGAAGATAAGGAACCGGTCTTCGACGCCGCCGATAATTTGTCGCTGACGATTGCGGCAATGAACGGCATGATTGGCGATTTAACGGTCGTTCCGGAAACCATGCGCGCGGCACTCGAACACGGATTCCCGACCGCCACCGACCTGGCCGATTGGCTGGTCCGCGTGCTCGACATGCCCTTTCGGGATGCGCATCACGCAACCGGCGCGATCGTCGGCCTCGCCGAAACCAAGGGCTGCGCGCTGGCGGACCTTAGCTTATCGGAAATGCAAGACGTGGCGCCTGGCATCACCGAAGATGTGTTTTCGGTCCTATCCGTCGACGCTTCCGTAAACAGCCGGATGAGCGAAGGCGGGACATCGGTCGAAAATGTCCGCGCCGCCGCCGCCGCCGCCCGGGAGCAATTCCTATGATTAGAACCATAGCCTTGATTTTCGCGGCCTTTCTGATGGCGGCTTCATTGTCCGCCTGCGGCAAAAAGGGCGACCCGATAGCGCCGGATAAAAACAGCAGCTACCCACAACAATACCCGAAGACCCGTTAAAAACGGGATTGAATCGAGACAATCATGACAGAATTCGACTATCGAGACGGCATGCTTCACGCCGAAAACATTGCTGTTTCGGAGATTGCCGAGCAGGTCGGCACGCCGTTTTACTGCTATTCGACGGCGGCGCTTACCAACAGATACAATGCCCTTCGGGACGCGTTGGCCGCACAAGATGTGACGATCTGTTATGCGGTAAAGGCGAACTCGAACCAAGCCGTCATTCGGACATTCGCCGAACTCGGTGCCGGTGCCGACATCGTCTCGGAAGGCGAGTTGCGGCGCGCGCTCGCCGCCGGTGTTCCAGCCGATCGAATTATATTCTCAGGCGTCGGCAAGACACGGGATGAACTCGCCTACGCGCTCAGTGAAAATATTCACAAAATCAATGTCGAGTCCGTGCCGGAATTGGAGGTTCTTGGCGAGATTGCGGCGGAAAGAGGCGCGGAAATCGGCATCCGCGTGAATCCCGACGTCGATGCCAAAACCCACGAAAAAATTTCAACCGGAAAGGCCGACAACAAATTCGGTATCGACATCGGCCGTGCTTTAGACGTCTTCGCAAAAGCCCGCGCGATGCCGGGGGTTAAGCCGGTATCGGTCGCCGTTCATATCGGGTCGCAATTGACCGATCTGGCGCCCCTTCGGGCCGCCTATGAAACAGTTGCGGAGCTGGTAACGGCGCTTCGCGCCGACGGGCACGAGATCGATAGCATCGACCTCGGTGGCGGATTGGGTATTCGCTATAAGGACGAAACGCCACCGCCGCTCGCCGACTACGCCAGAATTGTCCAGGAAACCACGGGCAATTTAGGCTGTCAGCTGTTCGTCGAGCCGGGCCGCATGCTGGTCGGCAATGCCGGTATTCTTGTCACGCGCGTTATCTACGACAAACAGGGTCAATCACGGCGCTTCGTGATCGTCGACGCGGCCATGAACGACCTCGTCCGTCCGGCGATGTACGACGCCTATCACGAAATTCAACCAGTGCGCGAAACTAGGGCGAACACATCGACGACGGATGCGGATATTGTTGGACCAATTTGCGAAACCGGCGACACCTTCGCACGCGGCCGGGCGTTACCGCCGTTGAAAACGGATGATTTGCTTGTTTTCCAATCCGCTGGCGCATATGGGGCGGTAATGGCATCGACGTATAACTCAAGGCTCCTGGTACCGGAAATCCTGGTCAAAGGCGACAAATTCGCCGTCGTCCGCCGCAGACCGAGCTATGACGAATTATTGAAGCAAGACCAGCTAGCCAACTGGCAGTGATTTGAGGGATAATGGGGCGTCGCCGAAGTAGAACCTAATGAGGTTTTAACGATGCACGACCAAAGCGAGAGCCCAAACAAACGGACACCTCGCATAGCTTTATCCCGGCTCGCGCTTTTCTGGGAGAACGCGTGGCCCGCGCTGTGGCCGGCGACAGGTGTCGTTTGTTTATTTCTTATCGTTGCCTTTCTCGATTTTCTGCCGGAATTGGCCGGGTGGCTGCATGCCATCATTCTCGCCTTGTTTGCGGCGCTGATGACTTGGACCGTTTGGCGCGGCGCACGCCAGTTGCACATGCCAAACGAAGCCGCGGCACAACGGCGATTGGAACGTATCAACAATCTGCCACACCGCCCATTCGAAGCACTCGACGACACGATAGCGACCGCCGATAGTGATGCCGCGACCCGACGTCTATGGCAATTGCATCGGGACCGGATGGCGCGACGGCTAAAGAATCTCCGCATTGGCTGGCCCAAGCCAGGTCTTAGCCGGCATGACAGTTTTGGTGTCCGGTTGGCTGTGATACCTGTTCTATTCGTCCTTACACTTGCCGTCGGCCATGACGGTACGGAACGGATCGCACGCGCTATCGTACCCGCCATCACGGTGTCAGCGAACCCCAACGCGATTGCACTCGACGCCTGGATAACACCGCCCACCTACACCGGCCGTCCGCCGATTTTCCTTACCCGCAACGAAGCAAAAGTGACATTGCCGGTCGCTGTACCCGCTGGCAGTATATTCCTAGCGCAGGTAACAGGTGGTGGCATTGCGCCGGAACTGAGGACTGGAGAAACCGCCAGTCCATTCGATACGGTCACGGAAAACAGCTATCGGATGGAAAGGACACTATCGGCGAACGTCGACATAAAAATTCTCTCCCGTGAGAATGAACTCGATTCCTGGCGCTTTACAGTCATCCAGGATGAACCCCCGCGAGTCGCTTTGGATGAAGCGCCTTCCTCTTCCCGGCGTGGCGCGTTGCGCCTGCTTTACACGGCGTCGGACGACTATGGTCTGGCAACGGTTTCGGCGCTCATTCGACGTAGCGATGTCGCCCTGAAAAAAGAAATCAGTTACGAATTACCGCTTGCCGGCGTGAATTTAAAAAACACCACGGGGGATAGTTTCAAGGATCTGACGGCGCATCCTTGGGCCGGGCTGCCGGTAAACCTTACGCTTATCGCCACCGATGCCGCGGGGCATCAAAGTGAAAGCGAAACCGTAGCCTTCCGCTTACCTGAAAGATCCTTCACACATCCCGTCGCGCAAGAAATCGTCGCGGCCCGTAAATTGTTGATGGCCGACCCTGTGGCAAGCCGGCTCGGTGTTGTCGACGATTTAGGCAGTATCGCGTGGAAACCGGCACGTTATGCCGACGATAAAGTCGTGTTCATGGCGCTTCATACCGCTGCCCGGCGTTTGCGCGGCGACGCTTTCAAAGATGAATTGGACGAAGTTCAGAAGCTTTTATGGGAAACCGCGCTGCGGGTCGAGGACGGAACGGTTTCCTTGGCGGAGCGGGATTTGCGGCGGGCGCAACAAGAACTACTGGAGGCCCTCGCGCGCAATGCTCCGGAATCCGAACTCGACCGGCTCATGGACCAGCTTCAAGCTGCGTTAAGTGCCTATATGGACGCACTCACGCAGCAAATGGCCAACACGCAGCAGAACAACCAAGACATTGGCCAAATCGATCCGAACACGACGCTAATGACCCGCAAGGATCTGGAGCGGATGATGGCGGAAATCAGGGAACTCGCGAAATCGGGCGCCCGGGAGGCCGCACGGCGGATGCTTTCGCAAATGCAAAAAATGTTGGAAAACATGCAGGCCGGGCGCGGTCAGCAGCAACCGCAAGCCGGTCAAGCGCAGCAAATGATGAACGACTTGCAAAAAGTGACAAAGGGTCAGCGCGACCTTCTCGACCGAACCTTTCAGGAAGCGCAACGCAAAACGCGCGAGCGCGAAGGCACAGCACCGAATGGCCCCGAACAAGGCGCGCAGCCGCAAAAAGGGGAGCAATCAGGGTCACAGCCGATGCCCGGCGAAAGCCAGCAGCAAGGCAGCCTGACGGCTGGCGCGGTCGCCCAAGATGCGTTGCGCCGCCAACTCGGCGATATCATGCAGCGTTTCGCCGAAATGACGGGTGACGTGCCGGGCCCAATGGGCCAGGCCGAACAATCGATGCGTAAATCGTCGAAAAATCTCCGCAAAGGCAATGCCAAGGGTGCCGTGCCGCCGCAAACGCGGGCGCTCGATCAATTACAGCAGGCCATGCGCTCCGCGCAGCAGCAATTACAGCAGCAATTTGGCCAGCAACCAGGCCAAGGCCGTGTCCGCGGTCCAGGAAACAAGCCGGACGACCGCGACCCGTTCGGCAGAACAATGAATTCCGGAATTCAAGGCGCAAACACGAATACGGTTGAAATTCCCGAGAAAAGCGATCTACAGCGCACACGTGAAATCCGCGACGAATTGCGCCGCCGCGCGTCGGAGCCGTCCCGACCGCGCCGAGAACGAGACTATATCGATAGATTGCTCGACCGTTTTTAAAAAGATCGGGAGCGGTGTCGTTCGCACCGCCATCAAAACCGGTAACCCTCGTCCCTTTCAAGAGACGCTGTCAAATCAGACCGGAACTACTTCAATTTAACGGAACCGGATAGCCCGCGTTATTTTTTGACCCGCGCCTTTTTCGCCATCGCCTTTTTCGCTTCCATTTCAGCTTCCGTCGTAAAAGTGATGCTCACATTGACACCACCCCGCGGCGGATTGCGTATTTCCGTTTCATAGGAAACCGACTCTCCGCCTAGAACTCGCGGTTCCTTCGTACGGAAAGACCAGACGCGCATCTCTTTCCCCTTGGAATCCTTTACCGCACCAAAGAGCAGTGGAACGTCAATAACATGGTCGGTCGTATTCTTTATCTCGCCTTTGATCGATACAACCCGGTTCTTGCCCTCCAATCGGGACTCGATCTTGTAATCTGGTATTTCCAACCCACTCCCGAGAACATCCGCCCCCATGCCAAACAACATGTAGAGTTTGTTCGACGGTGGATAGAACGCGACGATGTAGCGCGGCAGGGAAAATACCGCCCCAGCCAATACAATGATCACAACAAGCAGCAAGATCCACCATTTTAGCGTGGACTGGCCTTCAGGCGGCTTGGTCTGAAACCGCGCGATTTCTTCCTCTGTTGGTATCGGCGGCGGTGTAGAAGGGATTTCGTCCGCTTCATCGGCCAGTCCATCCGGTGCGGCTTCCAGCGCCGCTTCCGCCTCCGGCTGCGTTTCCTCGCCTTCTTCCTTGGACGGCGGTGCGGGCGGCGGCGGTGCGGGCGGAGGTGGCGCGGGCGGTGGTGGCGCGGGCGGCGGCGGCGCGACTGGCGGCGCCGGTTCGGTGCGCGTCGGTTCGGCGCTCAACGCATTAGGTTCCGCGAACCAGCGATGCGCACATTTTGCACACTTCACGTTTCGTCCCGCGTCACCAAGCAGGTCCGCGCTTAACCTAAATCGCGTCGAGCAGTTCGGGCAGGTGATAATCATTCGGGCGAAGTGCCTATGCAGGTTGTCTCGTTATAAGGAGCGAAAACAATCATGACAAGCCAATGTGAACGCAACCAATCTCGGCGCAAGAATACAAAGCCACCGGATAGCAAAAACGGCGGCAACCCTTTACGTCATAAGGGCTTTCGTGGCATTGTCCAATCCGCAAGCTTGAAGCGAATTCGATTTTAGGCCGCGCCTACGGATTAGGATACTCGTGACGAATGTGGAAAACAGCGTGGTTCGATTCGAGAATGTGGGTATGCGCTATGGGGCTGGTCCCGAAGTTTTGCGCGATGTCACATTCACGCTTCCACCCGCATCCTTCCATTTTCTAACTGGCCCCAGCGGCGCTGGAAAATCATCTCTGCTGCGCCTGATGTACCTTGCCAACAGGCCAAGCCGCGGAGTGGTCTCAATTTTTGGCAAGGATGTAACCCAGATCTCACGCCGTGCCCTGCCGGCACTGCGGCGCAATATCGGTGTCGTATTTCAGGATTTTCGCCTTTTGGAACACCAATCCGTTTTCGACAATGTCGCATTGCCGCTGCGCGTCGCGGGTGGCAATGAGGAGCAGATTCGCAAACATGTCTCCGAACTCCTGCGGTGGGTCGGCCTGGAAAAATCGATCGAAAATCTTCCTTCGACACTATCCGGCGGTGAAAAACAACGTGTCGCGATCGCACGGGCCGTCATTGGACGCCCACGCCTCCTTTTGGCCGATGAACCCACCGGCAATGTCGACGACGCGATTGCCATGCGCCTCCTTTACCTCTTTGAGGAGCTCAACCGGATGGGGACCTCGGTGGTCATCGCGACACACAATGAAACCCTGATCTCGAGGTTCGAACACCGCCAGTTGCATTTGGACCAGGGCGGCATCGAATATCGTCAAAACGGTGCTGGATCGCGGGATGCTGCTTCAGCGTAGCGATTTGCCGCTTTCCGACGATCCCGCGGTGCGCATCTTGCCCTGGATCGTTGGGTTAATGGTTTATTTGGCGACCTTAACGCTCGCCGTCGCCCTGCTTGTCTCCACGCTTACCGCGAATTGGAGTGCGGGCCTGACCGGAACCGTCACGATTCACATTGCCGTCATCAACGACGAATCCGAAGCGGTTATGAACCGTCGCGTCGAGGAAGCCATCCGGCTTTCCTTAAAAACACCCGGAATCGATGCGGCACGCGCCATTCCATCCGATGAGGTCGCGGCATTGTTGGCGCCTTGGCTTGGCGACGAAGCCCCCATCGCCGACCTTCCCTTGCCGCGAATTGTCGATGTGACGCTCACACCCGATTCGACCGTCGACGTAGCGGGGCTGAGCGCGCGCCTCAAGGCCGAAATTCCTGGAGCGGGATTAGACGATCACCAACTTTGGCGCGACAAACTCGTGGATTTTCTGCTTGCCATCCAAGTCGTCGCGGTGCTCATGGTCGTCTTAATCGGCGCCACCACGGTGACCGTTGTCATCTTCGCTACCCGCAGCGGCCTAGCGGTCCACAATGAAGTTATCGACGTCCTCCATCTAATCGGCGCCCGCGACGAATATGTCGCGCATCAATTTCAAGCCAATGCCCTCAAACTCGGCCTCAAAGGCGGTTTCGCGGGCTCTATTGGCGGGTTATTGACCTTAATTGTTATCAGATATACCGCGTCGGAACTGGACATCGAGTTATTCCCTACGCACCTGTTTCAGATTTGGCATTGGCCAGTACTTGCCAGCGTGCCCATAATTGCCGCATCGATTGTCCGCTTTAGCGCACGGCATACCGTGCTGCGGGCACTCCGCCGCATGCCCTAATCGCGACGACCGATTGATGGAATGAGCATTCACCGAACAACCCGCAAGACCCGAAACCGGAGACGGCGTCTCGCATTCTTGATCGTCTTCGCTATGTTTTCAGGCGGATGGGGCATGGGCTTCGTCTTCTTTGTCCAAACAATCACTGCCGTGACGGAATCAACCCAGATAAAAACACAAGCCATAATCGTGCTGACGGGCGGCAGTCTTCGCCTGGAAGCCGGCCTTTCCCTGCTGTCGGCGGAACGGGGCCAAAAACTTTTCGTTTCCGGCGTTCATCGCGGTGTCGATGTCGCGGAATTGCTGCGGATCTCCCGACAATCCCCCAAAGCGCTGGATTGCTGTATCGTACTCGGCTATGCCGCGGACAACACACGCGGCAACGCAAGCGAAACGGCGGCGTGGATGAAAAGCGAAAGATACACATCGATGAGATTGGTCACCGCAAACTACCATATGCCACGCAGCCTATTGGAATTTCGCAACGCCATGCCACACGCGGAAATCATACCGCACCCCGTCTTCCCCTCGCATGTTAAGCTTGAGGCGTGGTGGATATGGCCGGGTACAGCGGCACTACTGGCCAGCGAATATAATAAGTTTCTCCTCGCAGGCGCGCGATCCCTGTGGCAATCCGCCGGCCTACTCCCGAGTGCACCAACACCATGATTCGATCGATTATTTTCGCTGTCCTCTTTTATGGCGTAACCACGACAATGGCCGTGCTCTATCTCCCGTTGATCGTACTTCCGCGCACGGTTTTCCTCGCTTTTGCATTGTTCTGGGTAAAGTTAACGCTATTCGCGACACGCCACATTCTTGGGATTCATTTCCAATTGCATGGTCTCGAGAATCGGCCGGAAGGCGCCGCCATATACGCCTCTAAACACCAATCCGCATGGGATGTTTTTATCTTCAATTTAATAGTTCACGACTGTGCCTACGTTCTAAAGCGCGAGCTTCACCGGATACCGCTTTGGGGTTGGTATGTTTGGCGCGTTGGATCGGTTGGTATCGACCGATCAGGCGGTGCGCGCGCCCTCAAGGGCATGGTTACCGATGCCACCCGGCTTCTAGAGCAAGGGCGGTCGATTGTCGTCTTTCCCCAAGGGACGCGGACGCCAATTGGTGAAAGCCTCCCCTACTTGCCGGGCGTGGCTGCCTTGTACAAGGGTACCGGTTTCCCCGTCATCCCCGTTGCCCTGAATTCCGGTCTATTTTGGCCACGGCGGACATTTCAAAAGTCCCCAGGCGTCATAACAATCGAATTTCTGCCGCCCATTGCGCCGGGGCTGAACCGGCGCGCCTTCCTCAAGGAACTGGAAAATCAAATAGAAACAGCGACCAAGCGCCTTGAACAAATGCCATCCGCGGAAACGGAAAACCGAATTTGAGTGCCTGTGGAAAAACTTGTGGAAATAACGCCACCCGCCGGCCATATGATAAAAATACCCTTTTAAACAATTCGTTACGGATTTTGCATTGATTTCGGTTGAATTATCGCGCAGGACCATTCACTAAAATTCGGTCGAAAATTACTTTGTTCATTCGAAGATTGTAACCTATTAATAAAAAACAGTTATTTTAAAAAACGCGCTATGAGTTGAATTTTGCACCCACAAGCGGAGCAAGAATCTTGGAAACAGGCAACGCCTTTGCCCAGAGAATTTGGGACATGAAATACCGGCTTAAAGCGCCGAATGGCGACCCTGTGGACAAAACAATGCAAGACACAATGCATCGTGTCGCCAATGCGCTAGCTAAACCTGAAAACAAACCCCAAGAATGGGCGGACCATTTTTACAAGGTCATGGCCGATTTTCACTTCCTACCGGCGGGGCGAATACTGGCCGGTGCGGGTTCCAACCGTCGCGTTACTCTGTTCAACTGTTTTGTCATGGGCAACATTCCCGACGATATGAGTGGCATATTTGAATCCCTCAAGGAAGCTGCGGTGACAATGCAACATGGCGGCGGCATCGGTTACAATTTTTCCACGCTTAGACCGAAAGGCGCCCCGGTGCGCGGCATGGGCGCGGATGCGTCGGGACCGCTTAGTTTCATGGACGTTTGGGATGCCATGTGCCGCACGATCATGAGCGCGGGTCACCGGCGCGGCGCGATGATGGCGACGATGCGCTGCGATCACCCTGATATCGAATCATTTATCGACGCGAAACGGAATTCCGACCGTCTTCGGATGTTCAATTTGTCCGTGTTGGTAACCGACGCCTTCATCCGCGCGGTGAAGGAAGATGCGGATTGGGCGCTCAACTTCGAGGACAAGACATATGGAACCGTCCGCGCGCGCGACCTCTGGCGCCGGATCATGCGCGCGACATATGACTATGCCGAGCCGGGGGTCGTCTTCATCGATCGGATCAACGAGCAAAACAACCTGCATTATTGCGAGTCAATTTCGGCGACAAACCCATGCGGCGAGCAACCCCTACCGCCTTATGGTGCCTGTGATTTGGGATCGGTCAATCTCGCCCGGCTAATCGATCAGCCATTCGAACAATCGGCGCAACTCAATTTAGCGCGGCTCGAAGAGGTCGTCCCCATCGCGGTTCGCATGCTCGACAATGTCATCGATATTTCCAATTTTCCACTTGAACAACAACGCCAAGAAGCACAATCAAAGCGACGGATCGGGCTTGGCATCACGGGGCTCGCCGACGCCTTGATCATGTGTTGCACCCGGTATGGCAGCGCCAAGGCGGTGCGCCTTACCGAACAATGGCTATCCGCGATACGAAGCAGCGCCTACCGCGCGTCCGTTTCCTTAGCGAAGGAAAAAGGCGCCTTCCCTCTCTTCGATGCCCCCCCCTATTTGGACGGGCAAACCATACGCTCGCTCAAGCCGGAGATTCGAGACGCTATCGGCCGGGACGGCATTCGCAATGCCTTGATCACGTCCATTGCGCCAACCGGAACGATTTCCTTGCTCGCCGATAACGTTTCATCGGGTATCGAGCCCGTCTTCAGCCATTCCTATACCCGACAGGTCTTGATGCCGAACGGAACGCATCGCGAGGAAACCGTGGTGGATTACGCCTACGGACTCTATCGCCGGCAATTTGGAGATACGGCGCCCTTACCCGATTATTTCGTGGATGCCCAAAGTTTGCAGCCGGGGGAACACATCGTTATGCAAGCAGCGGCGCAAAAGTTCGTCGACAGCTCGATTTCGAAAACCATCAACGTACCCGCCGACACAGCCTTCGACTCTTTTTCCGACCTGTATCTCGAAGCCTATGAAACCGGCTGCAAGGGCTGCACGACCTACAGACCGAACAACATTACGGGATCGGTACTGAGCCTCGCCGAAGATGAACCGGACAATGCCGCAAACGATCCCGCACCCGGTGAGTCCGGCGATGCGGGCATCGTCTATATGACGAAACCGTTGGACAGACCCGAGTCACTACTCGGCAAAACCTACAAACTGCGCTGGCCCGAAAGTGACCATGCCATTTACATCACCATCAACGATATTGACGGCGACGGTCCGCGAAGACCGTTTGAAGTTTTTATCAACTCGAAAAACATGGAACATTATGCTTGGACGGTGGCCCTCACGCGAATGATTAGCGCCGTGTTCCGGCGCGGCGGCGACGTCTCTTTCGTGGTCGAGGAATTGAAAGCGGTGTTCGACCCGCGCGGCGGCCAATGGGTGGATGGCAAGTATGTCCCTTCCTTGCTGGCCGCCATCGGCGAGGTCATAGAACGACATATGATCGAAATCGGTTTCCTTCCAAAGAGCGCACCACGGACGAACATCCCAACGGATGGCACTGCTGGCAACGCACGGCAATGTCCTAAATGCGGCGCGCTGTCCCTGTTGCACCAAGAAGGGTGTGACCTTTGTACCGCCTGCGAATATTCTCGTTGCGGCTAATCACCGCTCGTTTCGACAAGCCGCAAGAGGCGATGCAACGGCCCATCCCCTATCCCTAATTCATCGAGATGAGTCACCGTATTTTCCAGATACTTGCGGTTCGATCCCGTAATTCCAACGCCGCGCCGGATCATGCGCACGACCTCATCCTGCGGTAAACGTCCCGCATATTCTTCATGATTTCGATTTGCGACGAAGGTTCGGCATCGTACGGGCCCAGGCGCCGTCGTGATGGAGAAAACCCGCAAATCGTAGACCGTGGAGATCGTCTCATGATCCCATGTCAGCATTTCTCGGTCCCATAAATAATCCAGGATGTCATGTGCCTGATCCGCTGGTAGACGAAAGGCGATTCCATGACAGCAACCACCGCGATCAAGTCCAAGCACCAGTCCACGTTGCGCCGCCGTGCCGCGATAGTAATCCGAGTAGATACAGAATGCGCGATGGTAGCCATAGAGCAATGCCGGCCGCTTCTCGATAAAGTCAAATCCTGGATTCCACAGCAACGAGCCATATCCGAACACCCACGCATCTTCGCCATCACCCATGGCATGCAAAAGATTGCGCTGTGCCGCGATACGATCCGATGCTTCGCCGAAATGACGAAAACCGCCCTGTTTTTGTTCATCCATCAAAGATCGAAAACCCCTTACCCTCTCGGCTAGATACAACATATAGTAACCATACGGATCTATATCTCTATAACCGCCCGCAAAATCGTGCGGAACGGAGACCTAACAGATTTCAACGGCCGTGGAACAGCAATTTTCCGCGCGGCCCCGATAGCTAGAGAAACGAACGAAACATCCCATGACCTACCGCAAAGCTATCGTCATGCCACTTCTATTGGTGATCGCCGCCACGGCCTATACGGGGTACTGGTTTTATGCCCGCGCGACCGCCGCCGAAATGATCAACGATTGGGTGACCCAACGCCGCGATGAAGGTTATGACATTGCTTTCGATGCCATCGAATTTGGCGGATTTCCCCTGCTCATCCATGCCGACCTCAACCAACCCCGGCTACGGCGCGGAGAGTTTTCCTGGCAGGGCGAGCGGCTCTCGATCGAATTCAGGCCGTGGAACTTTCGACGCATTCGTGCCGACTTCAAGGGCAAACAGTTAATCTCACTGACGGGCGGCCGCCCGCCAATTGCCTTGGCATCAAAGGAAGCCGCCATCGTTGCGCGCCTTTCCAGCAACGGTCGACTTGCCGACGCTGACCTGCTGCTCCGAGACCTCGAATTGTCGAATTCAGACGGAAAACTGGAAGCCCGCGTTGCCGAAATTTGGGTTCAAGCCAAGGTACCGGAAACCACCCCGGCAAAACACACGGACAAAAATCTTTCGCTTTCGGCCTCAGCCGCTGAAATCGTCCTATCCGAATTGGTTGCGGATTCGCTCGGCCGCGAAATTTCAAAGTTCCGCGCCGACATCCAGCTTAAAGGCCCCCTACCGCGCGGCGCGATTAAAGATGCCCTCGACGTCTGGCGGCGCAATGGGGGCACGCTGGATATCGACTGGTTTCATATGGTTTGGGGGCCAGCCGATCTCCGTGCGAAGGGCACCGCGGCACTTGACGCGCAATCGAGGCCACTCGGCGCCTTTACAGCCGATGTTCGTGGTTATAATCACGTGCTGGAGGCGCTCGTGGCCCGGTCTGTCCTTGAGCGAAAAACCGTAACACTAGCAAAAATTGGGCTGTCCTTGCTCGCCAAAAGCCCGCCTGAAGGGGGCGAGCCGGTTCTGACCATTCCCGTTACCGCGCAAGACGGGCATCTTTATGCCGGGCCGGTCAAGATTCTCGATCTGGCTCCGATTCGGCTTCCTGCCCCGGCTCCACCGCGCTGAAGCTTCCCGCCTGCTTCATTTCGATGACGCCACGGCGGATAGCCCTGGTCCGCTCGAACAGGGATTCTAGAATATCGCCTTCGCCCCACCGGATCGCTCGTTGCAGCGCCGTCAGGTCTTCGGTAAACCGGCCGAGCACTTCCAGCACGGCTTCCTTGTTATTGAGGAACACGTCACGCCACATGACCGGGTCGGAAGCCGCGATCCGGGTGAAGTCTCGGAAGCCGCCGGCGGAAAATTTGATGACTTCGCTGGTCCTGATCATATCCCCGTTTTGCACTGATTCACGCTGCAAATGATCCTCCAAATCGCTGGCCGTGCCGACGATCGAATAAGCGATGAGGTGCGGCAAATGGGACGTAATCGCCAGGACCCGGTCATGATGATCGGCGTCCATCAACTCCACATTGCTGCCGACACGGGTCCACATATCCACAACCGTCTTGATTGCCGCATCGTTCGCGCCCGGCGCCGGTGTCACAATGCAATATCGGCCCTCGAAGAGTTCGGGAAACCCGGCTTCCGGGCCGGAATTCTCCGTCCCCGCGACCGGATGGCCCGGTACGAGATGCACGCCTTCCGGCAAATGTGGGCCTACATCGCGGATCACGGCCATTTTTACCGAACCGACATCAGTGACGATGGCGCCCTTTTTCAAACCAGGCGCCATGTCTTCGGCGATTTTGGCATAGGCGCCAACGGGCGCGCAGATGACAATGATGTCCGCGTCGGCAACAGCCTCCAGTGCCGTCCCGTGTACTGAATCGACAAAACCCAGCTCCAGGGCCTTGTCACGCGTCGCGGCGCTCCGCGCGGTGCCGGCGACGTGCCCGACCAGCCCATCACGCTTCAGCGCCCAAGCAAGCGATGAACCAATCAACCCCAAACCAATCAGGGCAATCCGGTCGAACATTACGGGTTCACTCATGAGCCTTCCAAATGGCGTTCCAGCGCCTCGACAAGAATGCGGTTTTCATCTTCGAGACCAACCGTGATCCGAATACATTCCGGCAAACCATAGCCGCCCATTTGACGTCCTATGACACCGGCCGCCATCAGCGCGCTATAACCATCATCGGCCGCCTGTTTGGTTGCGAAGCGGACCAATATGAAATTACCGACCGACGGGTGCACGGTTAAACCAAGCGCATTTAATTTTGCCGCCAACCAGGGTAGCCAGGTTTCATTGTGCGCCAATGCCTGGTCGATATGGGCGACGTCAGCCAGCGCTGCAACACCGGCGGCTTGTGCCGCGGCGGTCACATTGAAGGGGCCCCGAACGCGGTTCAACACATCCGCCACCGCCTCTGGACAATAGGCCCAGCCGAGGCGCAGCGCCGCCAGACCGAATATCTTCGAGAAGGTCCGCGTCATGACGACATTGCCGAATTCCTCGACCAGATCGCTGCCGGCGGTGTAATCGTTACGCGTCACATATTCGGCATAGGCGGCATCGATGACCAACAACACATCGGCTGGCAATCCGGCATGCAGGCGGCGGATTTCATCGGCGGAGATATAGCTTCCCGTAGGATTGTTCGGATTGGCGACAAAGACCATCCGGGTCCGTGGCGTGACATGTGCCAGCATCGCGTCGACATCGACGGTATAATTCGCTTCCGGCGCCGCCACGGGCGTTGCGCCGACTGTCATGGCCGATATCGGATACATCATGAAACCATGCCGGCTAAACAGAACCTCGTCGCCCGGCCCCGCGTAGGATCGAACCAGCAGGGAAATGAGTTCGTCGGATCCATTGCCGCAAACGACACGCTTCGCGTCACACCCAAAGCGTTCAGCGATCGCGTCCCTTAATGCAGCGGAAGCGCCATCCGGATAACGATGCAGCGAGGATGCAAGGGCTTCATATGCCTTGACCGCCGCCGGGCTCGGACCAAGCGGTGTTTCGTTCGCCGACAAGACGATAACGCGGTCGACGCCGGGGACTTCATGCTCACCACCGACATAGGCCTGGACGTCGAGAATGCCCGGCCGGGGCGACGGCGCCGTCATGACAGTGTGTCCGAAACAGTCGCGGCGGGCACGCCATAGGCGCCAATCACGGAGACAGCGGACATTTCCTCACCGGCGGCCAACTGTTTTAAGGCATTGTCTTCCGCGGTGACGAAACCCTCGACTTCAACCAAATGTGCCGGGACCTCATTCGTATCGGAGACGACCGACAGAACTTTCAAATCCACACGCGATACCGATTCGCGGAGCCCAGTTCGACTCAACTCCGACGTGGGCTCGATGACGAGCAAGGTGCGGTCCTCCCCCGTCGGCGTAGGCGCCATGCATGTTATAGCAAAAGCGCCAATACCATTGTCTCGAGCGTTGCTACCGTCAACAAACGGCAACCGGACCACCACTCGCGGCGCGACCGCGCCGCACAACATGCGCCACCAGGCGTCGCTATCCCCTGCCGATGGCACCGGTACGACACCGATCGCCGCCTCTCCGCTCGACACTCTGGCGACGACCTCCCGCGGCGTTGCCACCGGCGTCATCGCATCGTGGCTTCCGAAGTAGTCACGCGCCAAATCCCAGCAACCCTGTTCATTTCCTTCAGCATAAGCGGCGACATGAAACGGGCCTTGCATGGCCGCGAAGGTCGACATCATTTCGCGCCACATCCGCACGAGCGCCTTCGGCGGAAATGCGCCCTCATGCCGCGCCAGCAAGCGGCGCAGGACGATCACCTCCCGGCCCGGAATAAAATTCGCCGTATTCGTCTTACCTTTCGCCGCGGCCACCTGTTCGACGACGCGGGTACGCCGCATGATCAATTCATGCAGCGCGGTATCGATCTCATCGATTTCCCGGCGGACTTCCTCAAGGGACTTTACGATATCGGTCATGCTGGCACTGGTTTTCGGTCACGATTAGGCCGGCTACTACTAGAGGGGCACACCCAAAAAATCAAAGAAAACTTGACACTAAGGAATCCCGAAACCTACTTATGCTCCCCATTATTTTCCTAACCCACGAGTTTGCCGATGGCCACGGGCGTGCCCGAAAACATCGCGATTGACGATCCCGGGAAACGTGTCGTCCTCGGAGAGGCGGAAAAGCTGCCCTTGGACTCCGGCGAATCGCTCGGTCCGTTCACAATCGCCTACCAAACCTATGGAACGCTAAACGCCGAAAAATCGAACGCAATCCTCATCACTCACGCGCTGACTGGCGATCAGTACGTCGCTGATGCGGTCCATCCGGTCACTGGCAAGGAAGGTTGGTGGACCATGCTTGTCGGGCCCGGCAAGCCGATCGACACAAATCGTTTTTTTGTCATCTGTTCCAATGTTTTAGGTGGATGCCTGGGCACCACCGGCCCGAAGGATATCGATCCCAAAACTGGCAAACCCTATGGGCTTTCCTTTCCGGTCATCACGATCGGCGACATGGTACGGGCGCAAAAACGGCTGATCGATCATCTCGGCATCGAACAGCTTTTCCTGGTGACCGGCGGCTCCATGGGGGCGATGCAGGTCTTGGAATGGGCCGCACGCTACCCTGATGCCGTCTTCGCCGCCGCGCCCATTGCCGGCGCCGCGCGGCATTCGGCGCAGAACATCGCCTTCCATGAAGTCGGCAGACAGGCGATCATGGCGGATCCGGATTGGCATGGTGGCGATTATTTCAGTCATGACGTGATCCCAAGCCGCGGCCTATCCGTCGCGCGCATGGCGGCGCATATCACCTATTTGTCGGAGGCAGCGCTGCACCGGAAGTTCGGCCGGCGTCTTCAGGACCGTGTCCAGCTAACCTACGGATTCGATGCCGAATTCCAGGTCGAAAGCTACCTGCGGCACCAAGGCAGCACTTTCGTCGACCGGTTCGATGCCAACGCTTACCTCTATATCACCCGCGCGATGGACTATTTCGATCTGGCGGCGGAACATGGCGGCAATCTGTCGAAAGCCTTCACCGGCACGAAGACCCGCTTCTGCATTGTCTCCTTTTCAAGCGACTGGCTGTTTCCGACATCGGAAAACCGCGACGTCGTGCACGCCCTGAACGCGGCGGCGGCGAGCGTCAGTTTTGTCGAAATCGACTCCGACAAGGGGCATGACGCCTTTCTGCTAGACGAACCTGAATTCTTCGAAGTCTTAACCGGTTTCGTCAAAGGCTGCGCGGTCCATCGAGGCATCGAATGAACACTCCCAGTATCCGCGTCGACCTACGCCTGATCGCCGACATGGTCGACCCTGACTGCCGAATGCTGGATGTCGGCTGCGGCGAAGGAGGATTACTGGCCTATCTGGAACAAGAGAAGCAAGTAGACGGTCGTGGCATGGAGCTGTCCATGGCCGGCGTGAACGAATGCGTTCGCAACGGCCTCGCCGTCATCCAGGGCGATGCCGATACGGACTTGAAGGATTACCCCACCGACGGCTTCGATTGGGTCGTGCTCAGCCAAACCTTGCAGGCGACCAGACGGCCGCGCGAGGTGTTGGACAATCTCGTGCGGATCAGCCGGCGCGCCGTTGTATCGTTTCCAAATTTCGCCCATTGGCGCGTGCGGACACAAATCTTGCTGCGCGGCCGCATGCCCGTCACCGGGGCCTTGCCCTACAGCTGGTACGATACGCCGAATATTCACCATTGCACGATCCGCGATTTCATCGCGACCTGCCACGAGGAACGCTACGAAATCGAACAGGCGGTCGCGCTGAATGGCGACGGCACCCCGATGCGGATGGCCGCGACCAGTGCCTTGGCAAGCCTGCTCGCCGAACAGGCGCTGTTCGTGCTGAGCCGGAAAAGCAGCTAACCCATCGCCTATTCGTTATCGTCGTCCATCTGGTCCTCGCCAACGGCGCGGCGGCCGGTCGGCATACGATGCGCCATTTGCGTCCGCGCCTCGTTCGTCGCTGCGAGCTCCGCTTCCCCGATAACACGGACTGGCGCCGGCGGGGCCTTGCCTTCGCGATCTTCGCCGAAATAGATCGTCTGATGCGGAAACGGTATTTCGATGCCCAATTCGTCGAAACGCCGTTTCATTAGCAGATTGAAAGCCCGGCGGACGCCCCATTGCTGCAGCGGCTTGGTCTTGATCCGCGCCCGGATGATAACAGCGGAATCGTCAAACCGGTCGAGCCCCTGGACCTGGATATCTTCCAAAATACGGTCGGCGAAAGCCGGGTCGGCGCGAATTTCCGCGCCCAGTTCTTCGATCACCGCGATAACGGAATCGATGTCCTCGCGGTAGGCGACACCGATTTCCATGAAGGCATAGGAATAGTCGCGAGTCAGGTTCTTGATCGAGCTGACCTCGCTGAACGGTACGGTATGGATCGTGCCACTGACATCGCGAAGACGTAGCGTGCGAATCGTAACAGCCTCGACGACGCCGGAATGACCGGCCACATCGACAACGTCACCAGCGGAAATTGAGTCCTCGACAAGGATGAAAATGCCGGTGATCACGTCCTTTACGAGAGTCTGTGCTCCAAATCCGACGGCCAGTCCGACAACACCGGCGCCAGCAAGCAGCGGCGCGATGTTCAGGCCCAACTCCGACAGCACCGTCATCGTAACCACAATCGCCAAGACCACACTGAGCACATTGCGCAACAGTGGCAGCAATGTCCGCGCGCGCTGGCTGCGGGTTACGGCATTACCCGACGCATCCGTTGCCGCCAAATAACGCTCGATCAAAGCGCTAACGACTTCCCATGCGATAAGCGCCAAGCAAACGATCAAGACAATCATGATCAGGCGGCCAATGACGAAACGGCCGCCCTCGGAGGCAATCCAGGAAAAGACGTCCAAGCCCCAAGCCTGTAGGACGGCGAAGACGATGAGCAGATACAACACGCCCCGCGCCGCGGATTGCACAACCGGCAGATACCGGTTTGCCCGTTCCTCCAGACCCGGCAAACGCGCATTGAGATCACGCCCCAGCGCGAAAGCGCGCGAAACGACCTTACGCAAGGACAATTCAATCAACCGGCCAATGACGATAATCGTCACGGTCAGCAACGTGGCACGCAACACGAACTCGAATCCGCCACTGATCTCCAGCGCCCAGACCATATAGCTGGCGCCGAAATAAACGATGATCAGGATATGCCACACATCGGCGACACGGCGGCGTAACACGGGCAAAAAACCTTCCGCGTCACCGCGCACCCATTTCGCGACAGATTCCCGGTTCTGCAGAACCAACATGACCAACAGTAGACCAACCGCGAGGCCAAGCGCCTTCAACAAGGCATTGTTCGCGGCCGGATGCAGGCCCAGCAAACGCGAGGCCTGTAACACGAACGAGCCATAAATGGTCAGGTTCGCGAGCCGCTTAATCCAGACAAACAGGTAATTCGCGGTTTCGTCACCAATGGGGAACAAGCGCAAATCGGTGACACGGGGCGCCAGCAACATGCGCGCGATCGCCGTCACACCGCGCGCCAGAACGCTGGCATTTATCAGGGTAATCGCGGCGAGGCGTCCGGTTTGATCCGGCCCGAACAAGGTTAGTCCGCCATAAGCGGCGGCGGCAAAAACCGCAATTGGCACCAGGTCCAACACCGTCCGCGCCAGCAGCAGGACCACGGTAAGCCAGAAATCGTCATCCGCCCGAGACTCGACGGCGCCGCGCGGCCGGCGCAAGGCAATGCGCGCCAGTATCTCCGCGATGATGCCGGCGGCCACCACCAGCACCAGTTTCCCCAAAACATCGAACCACAAGATGCGTGTCGCGGGATCGGATAGCCCCTCGCGCACCGTTTGGAATACAGCCGGCAAGTCGAACACCACGGCGGCGGCTACCACAAGCTGTTCGCTGACCGCGCCCACGCGGCGCGTCAATTCCTCCAGAATTCGAGTGCCCAGCCCCGGTGGTTCCGCCACCTCGGCTGAACCCTGCTGTGCCGCGATCAACGCCCGCAGGTCACCCACCAAGGCGGCACGGCGATCCTCGTCTTCAAGCGTCTCGACAAGTTTTTCAAGATTTTCCGGCGACGTCGCGGCCACCGCCGCCGGCGCGTCCGCCGCCATCCCATTCGGCGCGATGCCGACGGCGAAGACAAAGGCAACAAACCAAAAAATTAACGTTAAGTGGCGCACAACCATCCAAGTTCTGTCCCAAAGCAAACCGGCGCGAAATGTACCTATTCGGTCGCGAAGAGTCACGGTGCTACCCACGCAAGCAGGTACACGCCGCATTTACGCACGTTTATTCGCCCGCCCTATGTTTGCACCGCCGCCTTGCGTCGCTGAACGCGAACGATGCCAAGTCCGATGGCGAACAATCCAACCAACAGGGGAACCAGACCGATATTGAGGAAGCGAAGCGTGGTGTCGAGGGACTCGATATCCTTGCGAAGGTCGAGCTGAACGGCGCGGAGTTCCTTGCGTATGGTGATGAGGTCGGTGCGCAGAATGGCCATTTCGTCATCAAGCTCTTTCTGCTGATCCGCGGTCAGGACGGCTTCTCCTTCCTTGGATTTGCCACCAGCCTTGTTTTGCGCGGCCTCGAACTTAGCCTGAACGTCTTGCAGCCGCTTGACCAGGGATTGCTCGCGAGCCCGGAACTTGCGGTCGGCTTCGATTCGCATGCCTTCCACCCGGGAGAAAGGACGTTGCGCGGTTCCCCGGCTCCGCAACGTGATCAAGTCGCCGGACCCGGCAAGGCTTTCCAAGGCATTGACGATGAAGTCACCATTATTCGCGAATGGAAGTGCCACCCGTTTGCCGAAAAAGTCTTGAACACGGACCCAGAAATGTTCTTGGAGCATGTCGGAATCCGCCACCAAGATTACATTGATTGGCGCTTGTGATTTGGCGAGATGCGGCCGTTGTTTTTTCTTAGACTCCTCGTCCACCGCCTTGGCATCCTCCGGCTTTGCGTCTTTGTCTTCCGGTTTCTTTTCAGGTTCCTTGGGTTTGGGTCTGCCGTCGGGAAACGCGGAATCAATCACACCGGTGATACGCGCACTGAGTATGAGTTCCTTGCCCGCCGGCTTAAATTTTTCGACGAAACCGAGAATGTTCGGTGTACGGACATTGATCAGCCCCGCATCGAAGCCCTGGCTTTGCGTTGTTGTCTTCAATAGCGGCTCAACCTTCACCGAAGCACTTTCGGCAACCTCGATGATGCCGCCGCTGGCGATATTGACGGCGTTGATGTCACGGGTCACCGTATCGTTTTTATCGATGGCGCCATCCTTGATCGTCAACCACAGCAAATAGGGCGCGGGCTTCATATCGCCTTCGGTTCCGGCATTGACGATTCGGGCCAGATTCATATCGCCGGCCACGGTTTTGTCGACCGTCTTGACGCCCCATTTCTCCGTCAACGCGTTCAGTGTGGAGGAAGGCGGCGCCAACGGCTGCCCCGCCGCCAAGGCGCCTTGGGCCAGTTCGCTATTGGGGTCGGTCAAGACCAGAGCACGGCCATTGCGCATCAGATATTGATCAATGGCGTAACGGTCTTCCTCGCTCAAGGTCGGATGAACGAGGAACAACACATCGATGTCATCGGTCAGATCGTTCGGAACATCGAAGATGTTGCGAACCTCGAACCGTTCTTCCAACGCATCGACGATAAACCAACGTTTCGGCTGTCCCGGCTGCGGTCGAAAGGGGCCGAACATCGGCAGGCTGGTGACGACGCCGATAACCGGTTTCTTCGGATTGATAAGCCCTTCGAGCATCTGCGCCAAATCGTATTCCAGGAAGGATTCGCGTTGCGGCTGGAAAAAACCAATAACGCCCGCCCGATCACCGACACGGGCAACCAGTCCGAAATAGACCTTTTCACCGCCTGAATCGATCGGCACACCGTTTACGCCGACCGCGACGGCGGCATCCTCGGTTTCGGAAAACGGTTCGGGATCGAACTCGGCCACTGTCACTTTGCCATTGGAGGCGGCAGCGAATTCGTTCACCACGTCACGGACGCGACCGGCATAATTGCCATAGATCGCGACTTCCTTCACCAAACGTTGCGAAATATAGAATTCCAGGACGACCGGTTTTTCAACCCGGTCGAGTATGCGCTTCGTACCTTCCGACAGCGTGTAAAGCCGGTCCTCGGTCAGATCCAACCGCAGCCCCGTGACAGTGGAGAGGCCTGCATTGACAGCGATGAACATGGCCAGGGCGACCGCGATACCGATCACCCAGCCGCCCTTGCGATTGAGGAGTTGCCTGATCATGTCGTACCTCCTCTATTCGGCTTTAAGGCGGTTAACCGCCACGGTATTCGCAAACAGAAAAACCGCGATCAGGGAGAGGAAGTAAACGATATCCCTAAAATCCAGCACACCTTTCGCAATATCGGCGAAGTGGGTCAGGAAGCTAAGCGACGCGATAAAATCGATCATAATTTTCGGCGCCCAGCCGGAGAAAAAACCCAGCACGATGGGCGCCCCGCTGGCAATCAATACGAAGCATGCCGCGGTCGTCGTCACGAAGGCGATTACCTGGTTCTTCGTCAGCGCCGAAACAAACGAGCCGACAGCCAAAAAACCAGCGGCCATGAACAGGCTCCCGACATAGCCCGCCAGAATGATACCGTTGTCCGGACTACCGAGAAAATTAACGGTAATCCAGAACGGGAATGTCAACGCAAGACTGATGGCCGCGAAGATCACCGACGCTAAATATTTGCCGATTACCACTTGGGTTAACGACAACGGCAAGGTCATCAAAAGCTCGATCGTGCCCGATTTACGCTCCTCGGCCCACATCCGCATCGAAATCGCGGGGATCAGGAGCATGTAAACCCAGGGGTGAAATTGAAAGAATGCCGCCAAATCCGCCTGACCGCGCGAGAAGAAATTGCCCATGAAGAATGCCAGCGAACCGAGCAAGGTGAGAAAAATGACGATGAAGACATAGGCGACCGGCGTCGCGAAATAATCCGCGAGTTCGCGCCGTACAACGAAAAGCGTATTGGTCATTTATTGTACCGTCGTGATGGTGCGGAAAACTTGGTCGAGATGACCCCGGGCGAGATGAATTTCATCGATCTGGATGTCGTGCGCGCGCATCGCGACACCGACATCGTTCAAGATCTGTGCCCCACCCTTCGGCCGGATGAACAGCCGGTTCCGGTGACTAATTTCAACCGACGCAACGACGGGCAGCGCTTGCAGCAAGCCGCGAGCGATATCCATATCACCGGAAATCTGAAGCGACACGGCATTATGTTGGTCGGACTGGGCAAGCAGTTCGCCTGGCGTCGCGTCGGCGACAATCTTGCCCTTCGCGATGATAATCGCCCGGGTACAAACCGCTTCGACCTCTTCAAGGATATGGGTGGAAATGACGATAGCTTTCTCTCCGGACATGTCCGCGATGAGTTGGCGAACCTCATGTTTCTGGTTCGGGTCCAAGCCATCGGTCGGTTCGTCCAAAATCAAGACATCGGGATCGTGCAGCAACGCTTGCGCCAGCCCAACCCGTCGCTTGAACCCTTTGGAGAGAGTCTCGATAGGCTGTGCCAGGACCGACCCTATTTGCGTCTTCGCAACGGCATCCTTGATCCGCGCCGTCGCGTCCGCGCCAGACAAACCGCGTACACCGGCAATGAATTCAAGAAACCGTCCGGGCGACATGTCCGGCCACAATGGCGCACCTTCCGGCAAATAACCAATACGCGCCTTCACTTCGATTGGGTCGCGCTGCACATCAAAGCCCTCTACCCGAACCGTTCCAGAACTTGGCGCAAGGAACCCCGTTATCATTTTCATCGTCGTCGACTTCCCCGCACCGTTCGGGCCGAGGAAGCCGAGGACTTCGCCACGTTCGACCGTGAATCCGATATGGTTCACGGCAACGAACGAGCCGAAGCGTCGCGTTAGGTTTTCGATTTCAATCATACTCATCGGCGTATGGTCCCAACCTCTCCAATTCTTGCCCGCGGCGCACGGCCACTGTTCTTTTTTCCCGATTTAAGGCTTAAAGCGAAATTTGTAAGGGATATCGCACGCTATTTCATCCACTGCAACAACACTGGATACGTGTTAGGTTCGTGGTGGCGCGTTCTGACGCCGAGGCCTGCGGAGTTTCAAGGGTGGTCCGATCATTACGCCTCGTCACGGGGCTGATTCTATTCAGTTATATCACGCTTCATTTCGCCAATCATATGGCGGGGTTGTGGTCGCTTTCGGCGATGGACGCAACCCGCAATGTTCTTCACGCCCCGTGGTATACGCCGGTTGGCACCTCCATTTTGTATGGTTCATTGCTTATTCACGCATGCTTGGCTTTTTACGCGATTTACGAGCGGCGCAAACTCACGGTCTCGTTCAATGAAGGCCTGCAACTCATTCTCGGCCTTTCCGTGCCCTTGATGCTGGTCGGCCATGTCCTCGGTACCCGTGGCGCGTATCAGCTGTTCGGAGCCAATGTCGACTATACCTACGTCCTGGCGGCCCTTTGGCATGTCGACCCCTGGAACGGTGTCCGGCAAGTCGTGGTTTTCCTCGCCGCCTGGACCCACGGCTGTCTTGGCATTTATCACTGGCTGCACCTCAAGCCTTGGTATCGGAGGTGGCAACCGTTCTTCTTCGCATTTGCCCTGCTTATACCTGCTCTTTCCTTGACCGGGTTCTCACAGGGCTCAAAGGCCGTTGTCGAATTGGCGTCCGATCCCGCCTGGTTCGCCAGTTTTCAGTTCCACGCAAAATGGCCAAACGCGGAAAGCTATCAACAGCTTGTTTTGATCAAGAATTACTTCACGGCTGGCTTCGTTGCCATGCTGATCAGCGCATTCGCGCTACGTTATGTCCGCTCCGGGATCGAGCGGTGGCGTGGAATCGTGCGACTAACCTACGATGACGGTAATACCATTCAATTTCCGCCGGGCCGCTCGATACTCGAGGCGAGCCGCGCCAGCAACGTTCCCCACGCCAGCGTCTGCGGTGGCAGAGGGCGATGTTCCACCTGCCGCGTCAGAGTCACGCGAGGGTTCGAGAATCTACCAGCCGCATCCGACGCCGAGCAAAAAGTACTCGCCCGCGTGAATGCCGGCATACAGGTTCGCCTCGCCTGTCAAACGCGCCCGAATAGCGGCGAAGTCGAGGTTATCAGGCTACTACCAACAACGGCAAAACCCGAAGACGGGTTCCCAACGCCCGAGTATCTTCAGGGTCAGGAACGCGAAATCGCCATTCTCTTCGCCGATATTCGCGCCTTTACAAAGCTTTCCGAGAAGAAGTTGCCTTATGACGTCGTGTTTCTCCTCAACCGGTATTTTGATGCGATGGGCTCGGCGGTCACCGCATGCAATGGCCATCTCGATAAATTCATTGGCGATGGTGTGATGGCATTATTCGGCATAGAAGACGGTCCCGAAGCGGGAAGCCGCGATGCCCTGGCTGCCGCCAGACAAATGGGAATGCAGATCGCACAGCTCAACCGCGCCCTTGCCAACGATTTGGATGAGCCGCTTCGAATCGGCATTGGCATTCATTGCGGCCCGGCGATTGTCGGCTCTATGGGATTCGGCGACGTGGTCTCGGTCACGGCGGTGGGCGACTCGGTCAACACCGCGAGCCGGCTGGAAACGCAGACCAAGGAATTTGGCGCGGAACTCGTGGTTTCCGAAACAACGGTTCGACATTCCGGTCTGAACTTATCGGAATTTGCGTTGGAGCGTGTCGAAATTCGAGGCCGCTCGGAACCGATGTCGGTTCACGTCATTCCTTCCGCCCGCGACTTGCCCGAATAGGGATCCCAAACAAGGATATGGAGAATCCCATGCAATTGAGCGGAAAAATCGCCCTAATCACCGGCGGGGGCAGCGGTATCGGCGCGGCGGCGGGACGCTATATGGCGAAGCAAGGCGCGGCTGTCGTCCTAGCCGGTATTCCGGCTTCCGGCGTACAGGCCATCGCCGACGAAATTTCGTCGGCGGGCATGAGGGCGATGGCCATTCCGACGGATGTGACAAGCGGAAAAGCGGTTCAAGCGGCGGTCGCGGCCGCGACGGATACTTTCGGCGGTCTGGATATCGTCGTCGCGAATGCCGGCGTTCAACGTCACAACACCGACGTCAATCTGTTCGAAATGGACGAATCCGAATGGGACCGTACACAGGATGTCAATTTGCGCGGTGTTTTCAGGACCTGCAAATATGGTTTGGCACAAATGATCGAACAAAATCGCGGCGGTTCGGTCATTATTGTCAGTTCCATCACGGCGCTCAACGGTCGAACGCCGAACGTTTCCTATATGACGAGCAAGAGCGGTCTGCTGGGCATGAGCCGGCACATTGCCGTCCACTATGCCAAATATGGCATCCGCTGCAACGCGGTCTGCCCCGGAGCGCTGGAGCAAACGCCTGATTGGGAAGACCATCCAGACCCCGGTGGCCGGGAAGAAGCAATGATCGGCGCAACACCGTTGGGACGTTTAGGAACAGCGGATGATATCGCGCCTTGGATTGCATTCCTGGCATCCGATGAATCCGGGTTCGCAACCGGGGGCACGTTCGTGGTCGATGGCGGCATTACCATCGCTTGACGGTTTGCAATTCGAACATTCGAATTACCGGTAGTCCGCGTAGGACTTTTCTTCAACGATATCGGACCCCAACGCTTCATTTATCCGGCGTTTGATCGCCGACCGGCGATCATTGTTAATATAAACGGCTCGAGCCAGTTCGATAAAACCCGCTCCGAAATCCTTGTTGCGTTCACAGTCCCGGATATCGTCTTCAATCTCCCACAGCGTTTCATTCACGCTACGAAGCGCTTTGATGTCTCCCTTGATATCGATGTCGGCGGGCATGTGCCGATCCCGCACCTCGCACAGCCGGTCGAATTCATGCTCGACATTGGCACGCTGTGCGGGGGCCATGAGCCGCTCCCGCTTGATCTCCAGAATCGAGATCTTATCGAACAATTCGCCCCAAGAGACTGCGACAATTACAGACATGTGTCCTCACCGTCATCGTGATAAACAAGGTCGTGGTTGAAGGCGGTAAGATACCCTATCGCCGATCGTGCGGGGATTTTATGTTTCTCGAAAATCTATGGTATTTCGCGCATCGCGGCGACCAATTGAAACGCGGCTCGATGGTCGCGAAAACCCTGCTGGGCAAACCGGTGCTCCTGGCGCGGGATACCGAGGGCAACCCTTTCGCTATTCAGGATATCTGCCCGCATCGCGGTATTCCCCTATCGGTCGGAAACTTCGACGGTCGCGAAGTGGAGTGCTGTTACCATGGATGGCGTTTCAACCGGGAAGGCTGCTGCACCGCGATACCATCATTGGTCGAAGGGCAGAAGTTCAATGTCGAGCGCGTGCGGGTTCCGAATTATCCGTGCCGCGAAGTACAGGGCAATATCTGGATTTATTTCGGCGAAGAGTCGGAGGGTATGATCGATCCTCCGGAAATTCCAGACATCGGCGCCCGGCGGCCCAATACCGCCTTTACGATGACGTTTCCCTGTCATGTCGATCATGCCATCGTTGGCCTTATGGACCCGGCGCATGGTCCGTTCGTCCATCGCGCTTGGTGGTGGCGGTCACGCAGATCGATACACGAAAAAGCCAAGGATTTCGCGCCAACCGAACGCGGTTTTAAGATGGTTCGGCATCCACCGTCTTCGAATTCCGCCGCCTACAAGCTGCTGGGCGGGTCGATGACAACGGAAATTTCGTTCCAATTACCAAGCATCCGGATCGAGCATATCCGTGCCGGCAAGCATGTCCTGTGCGGGTTGACCGCCGTCACCCCGGTCAGCGAAACGGAAACCGAGTTAAATCATCAGATTTACTGGACACAGCCTTGGTTAACACCGCTCAAACCCTTGCTACGCCCGCTAGCGCGTACGTTCCTTGCGCAAGACCGGGACGTCGTCACGATGCAACAGGACGGTTTGAAGCATAATCCGAAATTGATGCTCATCAATGACGCCGACATGCAGGCAAAATGGTATTATCGCCTGAAAGACGCCTGGACGAAGGCGCTATCCGAAGATCGCCCCTTCGAAAACCCGGTTAAGGCGCAGGAACTGCGATGGCGCAGTTAACCTTCTAATCGGTTAGCCTGAAAACCGCGAACTTCCGGTTCATCACACCAGTTCGGTCACGCGCTCATAGGCGGGCAAGGTCAAGAAATCTTCAAACGCCTCGGTCGTGACCATGTCGAGGAACAGCGCGGCGGCCTCGTCGTAGTGGCCAGTTTCATAACGCTCGTCACCAACCAGTGCCCGCACTTTTTGCAACTCCTCGGCCATGAGCCGTTCCACCATTTCGGTGTCGATTACCCTGCCGTCGTCGAACGCCGCGCCATGTTTCAGCCATTGCCAGGCCTGTGCGCGGGAAATTTCCGCCGTTGCCGCGTC
>JAJFJC010000552.1 GCA_021774385.1 Alphaproteobacteria bacterium | reverse complement strand
TGACTCTGATTTCGCGCATGGGGGCCGGCAATGTGCACGAACATTTGCCAGCGCTGATCCGCGCCATCGAGCGGGAAGGCAAGACCGTCGTCTGGTCCTGCGACCCGATGCACGGCAATACGATCAAGGCACAGACGGGTTATAAGACCAGACCCTTCGACAGTATTTTGACCGAAGTCCGTCAGTTCTTCGAAGTGCACGAAGCGGAAGGCACCTATGCGGGCGGCATTCATATCGAGATGACGGGACAGGATGTCACGGAATGCATTGGCGGCGCGCAGGCAATCAGCGACGAGGCGCTTTCGGAGCGTTATCATACGCATTGCGACCCCAGACTAAATGCTAGTCAAGCACTTGAGCTATCCTTCATGATTGCGGAATTTTTGAAGTCGCGGCGTATCGGTAACGGCAAAAAAATCGCCGAGGCGTCCTAGCGATCGAAACCTAGTGTAGAAAGGAAGGACGTGCGATGGCTCGTACGCCCGATGCGGTCCGCGATTGGACCGACGCATATTTCAACCGAACCAAGGAAACGGTTGCCCGCTTTGGCGACGTTCCGGTTACATATGCCATTTTCATGCGAAGACCGGTCGTGTCGGCGCCGAGGCTGGCGTTGGATTGGCTGGCGGAAAAAGGCCGTGAGCGCGGTGTCGAATTCGATGTCGAGCTTTGTCTGGAGGAAGGAAAATGGGTCGGCGCGGGCGAACCGATCATGTATATCAGCGGATCCTTCTTGAATTTGGTCGACCTGGAAACGTTATTTTTGCAAATGATCGGGCCGGCATCCGTCGCCGCTTATAACGCCTGCATCATGTGTATGGATTTGCCCAACGCGTCATTTTTGGCAATGGACGCACGGCATTGCGCGGGCACGGAAATGGCCGACATGATGGCCTATGCGGCGTCGGTCGGGTCGGCCCGCGCGCAACGAAAGGTCGATGCCGTTGGCTTTATCGGCAACGCAACCGATGCCACGGCGCATTATTTCGGACAGGAAAAAGGCCTTGGGACGATGCCGCATGCCTTGATCGGTTATGCCGGTTCGACTTTGCGGGCCGCGGAAATGTTTGTTGAGACCTTTCCCGGCGAAAACCTAACCGTCCTAGCGGATTATTTTGGCCGGGAAATCTCGGATTCGCTTGCTGTCTGTGAACGATATCCCGACATGGTTACCGATGGCCGGATTTCCTTCAGGCTCGATACGCCCGGCAGCCGCTATATGGAAGGCCTCGATACGGCCTCCGCCTATGCGGTTCTGGACCGCAATGTCCCCGATGCCATACGCGGCTATCGTACGGAAGAGGAATTGCGGCACCTGATCGGCGCGGGCGTTTCTGCCGCGGCAATTTGGCGCTTTCGCGAAGCGCTCGACGAAGCCGGTTTCGAACAAGCCCGGATCGTTGCATCGAGTGGTTTCGGGCCGGCAAAATGCAAGGCGATGGCCATCGCGTCCGCGCCGATCGATGTTGTCGGAACCGGAAGCTATTTACCCGATCGCTGGAGCGAAACCTACGCAACGGCGGATATCGTCGCCTATGATGGCGAAGCCCGCGTCAAGGTTGGCCGCGAGTTCCTGCTCAGGGATCGAAACTAACCTTCCCGTCTCGGCGGTCTTTAGCCGCTTGGTTCGGGTTACGCGCGCCTGGATCCCCATAACCGCCACCGCCGGCCGTTTCGATCGTTAGACGATCTCCCGGCGACAAGGAAAAGACGTGTTTGGAAGGGATCGTTTCGGTACTGCCGTCGGCGCGATCTACCTTCGCCGACGCCGGCGCTCCCGCATCGCCGCCATGCGATCCCGACGCGGGATAGGCGTGACGTTCGCCGCGATAAGTAACGGTGACATCGCCGCGCAGGATTTCGTATTCGCGGACGCACCCAAGTCCGCCGCGATGCGCGCCCGCGCCACCGGAATTCGTGCGCAAGCCGAACCGGTTGACGCGAATGGGGACGTCCATTTCGAGCGCTTCCACGGGTAGGTTCATGCAGTTCGTCGCATCGGTTTCGATCATGTCCACGCCGTCGCTATGGCTTCCCGCACCGCTGCCACTGGCAACCAAGTCGCCGACGACGTAGTTGGCACCATTGCCACGTTGGCCGCCGAACATCAGGATCAACAGTTCATTACCGGAGTCGGCCGGTACCTTATCGGGGAGCACTTCCTTCAGCGCCCCCAGGATGCAGGACGTAATGCGTTTGATCGTCGCGGTTCGCGCATTGACGGGTGCCGGTTCGACGGGATTGACGATGCTGCCTTCGGGCAGGGTCAATCGCAGCGGCCGGAAACAGCCGCCATTGGTTGGAATACTGGGATCGGTAACCGCGCGCAAAGCGAAGCAGGCCGCCGCCGCCGTGCCGGATTGAACGCAATTGAAGGGACCGCGTACTTGCGGGCTGGTGCCGGTGAAGTCGCAATGAAACCCGTACTCATCGATGGTGAGCGCGACTTGGATACGGATCGGCATTTCCATGTCGATGCCATCATTGTCCATATACTCGGTGTAACGATAGGTGCCGTTGGGAATTTCCGACAAGGCCGACCGGGTCATGCGTTCGGAGCGGTCGAGCAATTCTTCAAAGATGATGGACAACCGTTCATTGCCTTGCACTTCAGCCAACGCCGCCAAGCGGCGTGCGCCGACCGTACAGGCGGCGATTTGCGCGTTCAGATCGCCTTCGAAGGAATCCGGCATGCGAACATTCTGCCGCATCATTCGGAAAAACGTATCGTTCAAAATCTCGCCATCGCGCAATTTCAAAGGCGGAATACGGATACCTTCCTGGAATATTTCCGTGGCATTGGTCGGAACCGAACCCGGCGTCATACCACCGACATCTTGGTGGTGCGTCATGGCCGCGCTGAGTGCGATGGGCTTGCCGTCATGGAAGACAGGCATCATCAGCGCGATATCGGGCAAATGCGTGCCGCCGAGATAAGGGTCGTTGAGGATATAGATGTCGCCTTCCTTAACAGTCTCCAACGGGTAGGCGTCAAGCAAGGCACGCACGACCGGTATCAAGGTCGCCAGATGAATGGGAACCGCCAAGGCTTGGGATAAAGTCTCTCCAGCAATCGTGAAGAGGCTCGCGGAAGCATCGAGGCCCTCCTTGACGATGGGCGAGAAAGAGCTGCGCAGCAATGTCGACTGCATCTCGCTTGCGATACCGTCGAGCTTGTTACGCACGACTTCGATGGTGACGGGGTCCAATTTATCGCTCATGGCTCTACGCCACCCCCTTACGTGTCAGTAACAGAGTCCCGCTTTTGTCCGTTACCGCTTCCCAGTCCGACGGAATCAATGTCGTTGCATCGGACTGCTCCACGATTGCCGGTCCCTCGAACTGAAAATTGGCCGGCAGGGCAGCACGGTCGTAAACCGCGGCCTTCACCGAGCCGCCCTCTAACAGAATGTCACGATGTCCCTTGGTTTCACCCGCTTGAACCGTCACGGGCACCAACGAGGTAGAAGATTCCCCGCCGGCGCGCTGCACCGAGCGCAAATTGACGATACGGGCCGGCGAGTCGGCACTATAGCCATAGATCCGATCATGAAGTGTGAGAAAGTTCTGAAACAGTTGCGCCAGAGGATCCTCCGCTGCGAGGTCCAGCGGCACTTCCAGGTGATAGGATTGGCCGATAAAACAGGCATCCGCTGAATGGAACGACTTGACCGCTTCGGCTTCATAACCGTCTTCTTTCATCATCGCGCCGACGCTCTCATCGAGCTGATGCAGGACGGTTCGAACATCGGCGACATCGAGACCTTCCAGTGGCCGCGCGAAGCTTGTCGAAACTTCGTGTTCGACGGGAGCCGCGAGAAGTCCGGCGGCGGAAAGCACACCAGGGTGAAGTGGTACGACGATGCGTTGGATACCGAGTTCGTTTGCCAGGGCGGCGGCGTGCAGAGGGCCCGCACCGCCGAGCGCCACCAGCGTAAAATCACGAGGGTCGAGGCCCCGCTGAATGCTCACCAGACGAATACCCTCGGCCATTTGTGCGTTGACGACACGATGAATGCCGAGTGCCGCTGCTTCCAGATCCAAGTTCAAAGGTCCCGCGACGCGGGTTTGCACAACGCTGCGCGCGACATCCGTGTCGAGCGCCAACGTGCCGCCGGCGAAATAGTCCGGGTCGATATAGCCTAAAACCACCGAGGCGTCGGTTACCGTCGCATCCGCGCCGCCACGCCCATAACAGGCCGGGCCCGGCTCGGAACCCGCCGAGCGCGGTCCTACGCGCAGGCCGCCTGCATTGTCGATCCAGGCAATACTGCCGCCGCCCGCACCGACCGGATTGACATCGACCATGGGTACGCGAACCGTGTATCCGTCGATAACACCGTCGGCACGAATGATCGGCGCCCCGTCCTGTATCAAGGCGATGTCGGACGTGGTGCCACCGATGTCGACGGTAATGAGGTTCCTCTCTCCAACGGTCTCCCCGGCCATGCGGCCACCGATCACGCCGGCCGCCGGTCCCGAGAGGAACATGCGCACCGGCCGCCGCCGCACCACGGTGGCGCCGGCCGCACCGCCGCGGGATTGCATGACTTGTAGGGGGGCGGGAACTTTCGCTGTTTTTAGGTTTGTTTCCAAACGGTCCAAATATCCGTCGACGATTGGCTTGATATAGGCATCGAACGCTGTCACGAGCGTGCGCTCATACTCCCTAAAGGCCGGATCGACTTCACAGGAAATCGAAACCGCCAATCCGGGATGGCGCGCCGTGATTAAATCCCGCGCACGCTGTTCGTGCTTCGGTTCGAGAAACGAAAAAAGAAAACAGATGGCGACCGCCTCGACACCGTCCACTACAAGCGCATCGACGGCGCGGCATAGTGAATCCTCGTCGAGCGGCGTCAGTACTTCACCGGTGCCGGTAATACGCTCCACGACTTCGCGCCGGCGCGCGCCAGGCGCGAGAAATACCGGTGTTTCCGGTGTTAAAATCACATTGTACAGGGAGTGCCGAATTTGCCGGCCAATCTCCAAAATGTCGCGAAACCCCTCGGTGGTAAGGACGCCGACTTTCGCGCCCTTGCGCTCAAGCACGGCATTGGTGGCGACCGTCGTGCCGTGAACGAAGCGGGTAATCCGGCTTGTCGGGAAGTCGGATGAGAGACGGTCAATTGCGTCCAGCACCGCCGCGCCGGGGTCGGACTTCGTTGTCGGAAGTTTCAATATCCTGTCGGCTTGGCCATGCCGCCGAAAGACGATATCGGTAAACGTGCCGCCGATATCGATGCCGATTTCTATATCGCCGTCCGCCTCGCTCATGAGGCGCCGGGCGCATCTCCGGGAACAATGCCGGGTGCGAGGTTCGCGGCGTATTGTGCGATTTCCCCGGGACGGGCGAACCAAACCTTGTCCGCGTCGGGATGATTGACGATATGTTCCAACGCTTGCCGCAGATAGGGCAGGCGAAAGGGCTGACCGATAACGAAGGTATGCGTCGACAGACCACACACCAAGGGCTGCTTCTCCGAATCTTTCAACATCTGTTCGAATTGATCGATCGCCATGGTCGCGAATTCTTGTGGTGTATGACGACGGTTGAGCATCGCCGGCGAATCGTTGATTTCAATCGGGTAGGGGACGGACAGAATTGGCCCCGACCGGGTGCGCATCCAAAACGGTTGATCGTCGCAAGGCCAATCCATGATGTAGCTGTAACCCGCTTCTTTCAAAAGATCCGGCGTCAGCAGGCTTTCCGATATCCAGGGGCCCATCCAGCCTTCCGGCCGTCGCCCGGTTTTCGTCGTGATGGCGTCGGTTGCTTCGTTGATGAGTGCAGCTTCGCCAGGTTCGTCGTAAGTCCCCTGTGCCTCAGAATTGGTCCGGCCGTGACCAACAAAGTCATCACCGCGCGCGCGAATCTTGTCGATGATTTGTGGCGCGTAATCGAAGACCGTGGTGTTGAGGAGGTGACAGGCGGGCAAACCGAGCTCGTCCAGCATGTCGAATATCCGCCAAATGCCGACCCGCAATCCGTAATCACGCCAAGCATAGTTTCGCTGATCAGGATGCGGCGCCTCGCTCGTCGGCGTGTGTCCGCGACCTTCGCCGAAGGCGAAATGTTCGACATTTACCGCGAAGAAAAACGCCAAACGCTTCCCATCCGGCCAATTGTAGTCCGGCCGTTCGATGATTGGGGAATAGTCGTAACGGTCATGTTGCGGTAATTCCATTGTGCCTAAAGCCTTCCTGCCTGCGTTAAATCCGCGTGGTCGCTTTTGAGCCCCGCCAACAGTACGATAAGCGCATCCGTTTTTTCTGGTCCATGTACGGCCTGAACCGCTTCCAATCCCTCTTCATGCAGGCATTTTGTGCGTAAATCACCGTAGATGGCGTTCATCAGGGTATGAAAGGCGCCATCACCGAAATTCCATGTCTTTTCCGGTATATTCGTGGTTGCCGGCATATGCGCGTCGACGACATCGATCATCCAATTTCGCCGTTTTGCCATATCGTCAAAATAGTGCGCGATATCGACCAGAACCTCTTCGACGATACTCTGACAGGATGGATCGCCGTATACCTCGTTCCAGCTGAAACCCTCACCGTGCACGGCCCGCAAAGCATCGACCAGCGAGCTTGTACGGTCGCCATACGCGGCATAGACCTCCGGCCCCATCATCTGTTGGAGGCCGTGAATGAAGCCTGGGATGATACGCCGCGACAAATGCCGTCCCGATTCAATAGTTTCGCTTTCACGCGGTAGGAGTGCCGAAAAACACTTCACCATCACGCGTTCGAAATGAAACTTGCGTGCGGTCGACCAATGCGCCGATTCCGCCGCCTCCAAACATTTTTTCCAGGAATCAAGAAACAAATTGTCGAGGAACGAATTTTGTACGGTCTTGAAGTTTTCGACAGCTTCGCGAATATCGGGTGCGGTTAAGCCGCCGCCCTTTTCATGCGCGCTATTCAGGAGTTGTTCGGAAAATATATCGATTACTTCCGCCATGGCGGTTCGAAATATTTCCGGACCGGAGGCGTTTCCGTGCTTTCTTTCATCCGGCATGACCGAGAGTCCCTATTCAATAACACGGTGTGACACTTGATTTTTCGGTGGCGGTAAGGATAGTCCGCAGGTGTTGGAATGACCAGTCCGCCCAGGAGTTTGCGGAGTATGACGGACAGATTAATCATCGCCTTGGCGCAAATCGATCCCACGGTCGGTGATATTGAGGGTAATGCCGACCGCATTTTGGCGGCGCGCGAAAAGGCTACCGGCGCGGACCTGGTTGTCTATTCGGAACTCGTTCTATGCGGGTATCCGCCGGAAGACCTCGTGCTGAAGCCCTTTTTTCAGGACAAGATCGTGCTCGCGGTGGAGCGTTTGGCGGCCGCGACGGCGGATGGCGGGCCCGCCATGCTGGTTGGTGCGCCGTGGCGCGATCAGGAACGGTTGCACAATGCCGTGCTGCTGATCGATGATGGCGCGGTCGCTTCGGTTCGGTTCAAGTATGATCTACCGAACTACGGCGTGTTCGATGAAAAACGGGTCTTCGCACCGGGGCCGATGCCGGGACCGGTAAATTTTCGCGATGTACGTCTCGGCGTACCGGTTTGCGAGGATATCTGGTCGCCCGAAGTCGCCGAATGTCTTGAAGAGAGTGGCGCGGAAATCCTTATCGTCGTTAACGGGTCACCCTTCGAGTCGGATAAAGACGACGTTCGGTTGCAGCATGCCGTCCAGCGCGTGACGGAAACGGCATTGCCGCTTGTCTATGTCAATCAGGTCGGCGGTCAGGATGAGCTTGTCTTCGATGGCGGATCTTTTGTCTTGAACGCGGACAGCAGTTTGGCGGCCCGGCAACCGGCCTTTGTCGAAGACGTAATGCTGACCGAATGGTCTCGGGAAGAGGGCCGTTGGGTCTGTGCCGTCGCGCCGCGTGCTCCGCATCCCGAAGGTCTAAGCGCGGTATATGAGGCGATGGTTCTGGGACTCGCCGGTTATGTGAACAAGAATGGATTTCCCGGCGTTGTGTTGGGGCTTTCCGGGGGCATCGATTCGGCGCTGACCGCGGCGGTTGCGGTCGATGCGCTCGGCGCGGACCGCGTACGTTGCGTCATGATGCCGTCCCCCTACACCAGTCAGGATAGTTTGGAGGACGCCGCGGAATGCGCGCGCCTGCTTGGCGTGCAACTGGACGATATCCGAATCGAACCCGCGATCGACTCCTTCCAGGCGATGCTTGCGCCAATTTTCGAAGACCGGCCCGCCGATATCACGGAGGAAAATATCCAGGCGCGCAGCCGTGGCCTGACGCTCATGGCGATATCGAACAAGCTTGGTCATATGTTGCTGACGACGGGTAACAAGTCGGAAATGTCGGTGGGATACGCGACGTTGTATGGCGATATGTGCGGTGGATTTTCCGTGTTGAAGGATGCCTATAAGACAGCGGTTTTCGCTCTGTCGAAGTGGCGTAACCAAAATTTCCCTGTAGGTGCGCTTGGGCCGGACGGACGTGTCATGCCGGAACGGGTCATTACCAAACCACCAACGGCGGAGCTACGCCCCGATCAAACGGATCAGGATTCGCTGCCGGAATATGACGAGTTGGACGACATACTGGAGTGCCTGATCGAAAAAGAACTAGGCGTCGAGGAAATTTGCGCCCGCGGACACACGCCGGAAACCGTGCAGCGGGTCTGGAATATGCTCGACCTTGCGGAATATAAGCGCCGGCAGGCACCGCCCGGCGTGAAACTGACAAGCCGTGCCTTCGGCCGCGACAGGCGTTATCCGATCACCAACACGTTCCGCCGTATTCTCTGAGGATCCGGTGTCCGCCGCCGAACATCTCGAACGGGCACGGGCACATCTCTCCGCCGGCCGTCTTGAAGACGCGATGGCAGCCGCACGCGAAGCTTTGGTTGAAGAACCCGGTAATCTGGATGGAATGCTGATCAGCGCACGCATCGTGCGGCGCGCGGGCAATCCCGCGGCGGCCGCTAAATTGTACGATGTCATATTGGAACACTATCCGGATTCGGCGGCCGCTCACGCCGGGCTGGGAGCCTGCCACGGCTTGCAAGGTGAGTATTCCCCGGCCGAAGCCCAATTTCGAAGAGCGGTATCGTTACAACCAAACTATTTCGAAGCCTGGTCCTTCCTTGCCGAAGCGCTGATCGAACAAGGCAAGACGGAAGAGGCAATGGATTGCTTTGAGGAATCGTTAGCCTTGTCACCCTACAATCAAACGGCGCTATCGAAATATTTGTTCCACGCCGTGTTCGACCCGCGTTACGACGCGGCCCGCGTTGCCGAGTTAAACCGTGATTGGGGTGTGAAGCTCGCTAAATCGGTGACTGCTTATCCAGATCGTCGTGTTTCGGGCATTGGCGAGAAAATTCGCATCGGTTATTTGTCCGACGAGTTCTATGAACGTGTCACGGCACGGTTCATGACCCCGGTATTGGCGCATCACGACAAATCGCGGTTCCACGTGAGCTGTTTCGCAAGAAATACCGTACAAGACGAAACAACGGCGGCATTGGCCCGGCATGCCGATGCTTGGCGTGACCTATCGGCGATGGACGACAAGACCGCCGCCGCAGCGATCCATGCGGAAAGGATCGATATTTTGGTCATTTGCACATCCTACCGCGCCGAAACGCGCACGATATTGGCCTTTAAGCCCGCCCCCATACAGGTGTGCTACCTGAACCTCGTGTCCACGACGGGGCTCCCAACCGTCGACTATCTGATCAGCGAAACGGCGACGGACCCGGACGGGTGCGACGCGGACTATACGGAGAATCTCGTTCGCCTGAGCAACGGGAACATCTACCAGGCACCGTCGGCGACGCCCGACCCCGTTTCGCCGCCCTGTCTTGAAACCGGTGCCGTGACATTCGCCAGCTTCAATAACCTTGGCAAGGTGACACCCGCCGTCATCGCCTTGTGGAGCCGAATTCTGACAGCGCTACCGAAATCGAAGCTGATCATGAAGAGCGTCAACCGGTTTTCCGATCCCGGTGCGCGGCGATATTTCAGCGATCTTTTTGCGGCGGCCGATATTGGTATGGATCGGTTGGCGTTTCTGTCCGGCGATGACGATCTACAGACGCACCTTGCTCGATATGGCCAGGTCGATATCGCGCTCGATCCGTATCCCTGCAATGGCGGCACCACCAGCCACGAAGCGCTGTGGATGGGCGTGCCCGTCGTGACGAGGCTTGGCGATAGCTTCATGGGACGGCAGGGTGCCAAATTGCTCGGTAAACTCGAATTGGGCGATTTGATCGCCCGCACGGATGAGGAATATGTGGCCGCCGCCATATCGTTGGCGAACGATACCGCGCGCCTGAAAGCGCTTCGAGGCGAACTTCGAATAAGGGTGAGTGCCCATTTAGCCGATCCCCGAAGTCATGTCGGCGAGTTGGAAGCAGCCTATGAGGAAATGATTAAGCGCCATCGCGCAGGTAAAAACCCCACGCCATTTAAAATTCAAGATAATCAGGTTCTCGCATGAACCGCCGCTGCTCGCTACGATGGCGGGATTTCGTTCTTTTGGGAGTGATAGGTAGATGAGTGGGGAAGAGGGAATTTTAAGGGGCCTGAAGGTTATCGACGCGGCGAGCTTCATCGCCGGGCCGGCGGCGACGACGATCATGGCGGATTTTGGCGCCGAGGTAATCAAAGTCGAACCGCCCACGGGCGATCCCTTCCGCAGTGCGCTCGGCGGCAGCCGCTATCCGGTCGGCGGCCTAGCCCACTCCTGGATTTTGGACAATCGCAATAAGAAGGGCCTGGTCCTGAACCTTAAAAGCGACGCCGGGCGCGACGTCCTGTACCGGCTGATCAAGGATGCCGACGTCTTCGTCACCAACGCGCCACAATATCCCCGTGAGCGCTTGGGCATCCGTTACGAGGACCTGCAACCCTTAAACGAGCGTCTCATCTACGGGTCGCTTTCGGCCTATGGCGAGACGGGACCGGAGGCACATCGCTCCGGCTTCGACAGCACCGCGCTTTGGGCCCGCACGGGATTGATGGACCTTGTTAAACCATCGCCGGACGCCGCGCCCGCGCGCTCGCTGCCGGGCATGGGCGATCACCCCACGGCCGCGACCCTGTTCGGCGCCATCATGATGGGGCTCTATCAGCGCGAGCGGACCGGGAAGGGCTCGATGGTTTCGACCTCGCTGATGGCGAACGGTGTGTGGTCGAATGGCTGCTGGCTGCAGGCGGTGCTGTGCGGCAATCCGGTACGGCCGCGACCCGCGCGCGAGGACGCGGAGGACGCGCTAATCAACCTCTACCGTACATCGGACGATTACTGGCTGATCGTTACATTTATGAATTCCCTGCCGCGCTGGCCGGAATTTACCGAACGTGCCGGCATGCCGGGACTGGGCACGGATCCCCGTTTCGCGACGGCGGAAGCGCGGGCGGAGAACACCAAGGCCTTGATCGGCGAACTGGATAAACTATTCGCGAGCAAGGACCGCGAGGCGTGGCGTGAATTGCTGAACGATATGGGGATCACCTATGGCGAGGTGCAGAGCATCGGCGACGTCCCGCAGGACCCGCAAATGCTGGCAAGCGGCGCGCTACGCAAGGTCGAGGACCCCAATGTCGGGGCCTCCCTGACCGTCGACAGCCCAGTCTGGATGCAAGGCGCGGAGAAGGTCGCCGTCAAGCCGGCACCGAAGCTCGGCGAACATACGGTTGAGGTCCTGCGCGATGCGGGCTATGACGACGCGGAAATCGACCGGTTGAGAGAGGCGGACGCAATTCCGTAAGCGGCATGACGCTCAAGGTTCACAATACGATAGCGCGCGAGAAACAAGACTTTACGCCGATCGATCCGGCGCATGTGCGCATGTATGTCTGCGGCCCGACGGTCTATGACAACATCCATATCGGCAATGCGCGGCCGCTGGTTATTTTCGATGTGCTGTACCGGCTGCTGAAGCGGCTCTACCCGAAGGTCACCTACGCGCGCAACATCACCGACGTGGAGGACAAGATCAACGACCGGGCGAGGGAACTCGGCGTCGACATCCGCACCCTGACCGAACAGACCGCCGACCGGTTCCATGACGACGCGGCGGCGCTCGGCGTCCTGGAGCCCGACGTGGAGCCGCGCGCGACGGATCATATTCCCGAAATGATCGCCCTGATGGAGCGCTTGATCGCTTCTGGCAATGCCTATTTGGCGGAGGGCCATGTCCTGTTCAATGTGCAGTCGATGTCCGATTACGGGCAGCTTTCCCGGCACAGCCGCGAGGCGCTGATCGCCGGGGCGCGGGTCGAGGTGGCGCCCTACAAGCAGGACCCGGCGGATTTCGTGTTGTGGAAACCGAGCGCGGAGGATCTGCCCGGCTGGGACAGCCCGTGGGGCAGGGGCCGGCCCGGCTGGCATATCGAATGCTCGGCC
>JAJFJC010000551.1 GCA_021774385.1 Alphaproteobacteria bacterium | reverse complement strand
CGGGTAGTACGGGGCTGGCTAGGCCTACCCGACAATGCCACGCCGCACGCCTTGCGCCACTCATTCGCGACTCACCTTCTCGCCGGAGGAGGTGATCTAAGGGCGATACAGGAATTGTTGGGACATGCCTCCCTATCGACCACGCAGCGCTATACCGAGGTAGAAGATGCGCAATTGCTAAGGGAATACCGCGCCGCGCACCCGCGGGCACGGTAATTCCCGAAACATGTTGCTTAGAGCGCGCCTTCTTTCTTTAGGGCGGCGATCATGCCGTCTAACCCGCCCTGTGCTTCCAGGATGCGTTGCGCGAGACCCGTGTCGTACAAGTCCATCTTTCTCCCGACGACCCAGGATTTCGCCGCGGCGGCACGCCATTTCGCCATCTCGGCCTCGTTTGGTTGGTAGTAATTGACCTTGGCGGCGTTTTTCGCACCCATTTTACCGGCATAACGCGCGTCGATATCAAACGCCTTGGCGCGGAGGTCGGCGGCGGCGGCGTCAACGGCACTTTGTGCCCAACCAGGCAGTTTCTCGAATCGCTTCAAATCCATGAAGATGATCATCGGCGTCCAAGCGCCACCGGTTAGCGTGACATAGGGCGATACCTCAAAAAACTTCATCATCGCGTGGACCGGTTTTTGGATGTAAAGGCCGCGCACCACTTTTTGCTGCACCGCATCATATGTCTCTGCCCAAGCGACCGGCGTTGCGACGGCGCCCCAAGATCGTAATAGCGCGCCATCCAGTGGTGATTTCGTAACGCGAATTTTCACGCCTTTCAAATCTTTGGGGGTTTTAATGACGCCGACATTGGTTTCGAGGTTGCGGAACCCGAGTAGCGGCACAATGGCGATGACCTTGAGTTTGTCTTTGGAAAGCGCCGTCTTGTTCAATTCATCGAAAAGGAAGCCGTCGAGCACTTTCTTCGCGGCCGCATCGCTCTTGAAAATGTAGGGTAAGGTAAGGACTTCGAAGGTTTTGCTGAAGCCACCGTAATTGGCAACGGAGGCGGTCCCCATATCGGTCTGTCCGAGCTTTACTTGTTCGACGCAAGTTTTCTCCGAACAAAGACTTTTCGCCATATGTATGTCCAGGGTCAGGCGACCATTGGAATGTTTTTCCATCATTGGCTTCAAGACATCCTTCAACATTTCCTTCATCGGAAATTTGTCGTTCCAGCTCGTTCCCACCTTTAGCGATATTTCAGCGGCGCTGGTGGCTGTGCTGGAAAATATGAAGCCCATGAGCGTGGCCGCGAGGGCCCAATTGCTCTTTCGATATTTCGGTTCCATCTCGTATTTCCTCCCTAACTGGTTTGTTGTTGTTTGAAACAAACATTTTCGGAGTTGCGCGGTTATGGTCCGTCGCTTGCTCCCAAATCCAGCGCGCGGTACCGCTTTAGGTCCTGCACCAGAACACCGGTACTGGCGATGATTAGTAGAACGCCTGAAATCGGCATGATCATTGCCGGATATTTTTGCTCTAGCCCACCGAGCTCCCAGTAGAAACCTGGAATGTTGAGTGCGGCTTCAAGGCCAAACCATGTATAAATCATTGAAAATATTAAAATAACAAAGTTCCAGAATGCATCGAGAATGAGAGCGAAGCGTGGAGAAATACTTTCGTACAGCGCCTGCATCGCAATCAGTTCCCGGCTGCGAACGGTAATACTCAGCCCTATCAGGATCATTCCCATATTGGCGAACATCGAGATGACGTCCGTCCAGAAAGGCGGCTGCAGAAAGACGTACCGCATCAGAACCGAATACAGGACCACGACCGCAATCGTCAGCAACAGCAAGCTTGTCAGATGGTCGGAGAGACGTTCCAAACCGTGATCGATAGTATGGAGGAGGGATTTCATGGCTTTAGAACCCCGCCAGGCGAGGAATCAAGCCCGTGAGCGGCTCGATCGTGAGGATCAGAACGAGTAGCAGTACTTCCGCACCGATGAAGGGAAGAAGGTCCATTGCGACCCGTTCAAGCCGTTCCTCGGCGATGCGCGCGGCGGCAAAATAACAAATTCCAACCGGCGGAGTTACCGTGCCGAGAAGAAACCCTACGCAAATGACCATGGCGGCCTGGGTGTCGGAAATTCCCGCCTTTTCGGCGGCGGCAAGAAGCGTCGGCCCCAAAATAATGAGGTTGGCGACTATATCCGCCAGCATACCGGCGATCAGAATGACGCCCAGAAACGCCAACAGGAACAAGCCTTGATGATCCTTGAAGCCGACGAGCCAGTTTTCCAACCCCTGCAATGCACCAAGTCGTGTCAATAACCAGGAGAAGGGGCCCGCCGCGGCAATAATGATAAAGATCGCGGCAGTAAGTTTTACGGTGCGCCGTAGCGCTTCCCGGCAATCCTGCCAAGACAGGGCTTTGTAGACGAATTTGCCGAGCACGAAGGCAAGGAAGCAAACGACCGCGCCGGCTTCCGTCGCGGTAAAGACGCCACCGACGATACCGAAATACAGGATTATGGGGAGCGAGAGCGCGAGCAGTGATCGACCGCCTGCCCGTAACAGCGCGGTGAATGTAAAGGGGACTTCGTATCGTTCATAATTCCTGCGGCGGCTAATAACGTAGGCAACCGCCATGAACATCAGGCCGACGAGAATTCCGGGAAGGATGCCGGCGGAGAACAATTTCCCAACGGATTTGTTTGTAACGCTGGCGAACAACACGATGGCAATACTCGGCGGGATAATACCGCCGATGGTCGAGGAAACCGCCGTCGTCGCGGCGGAGAAGGACGGCGAATATCCTGCCTTCTTCATGGCTGGGATCATCACGCCGCCGATCGTCGCGGTCGATGCCACGGCCGAGCCGTTCAAACTGGCAAACAACATCGACATCATGATCGTGATATGGGACAGCCCGCCCCGAAGACGCCCGACCGCTTCACGGCTGAGTTCGAGCAGCCGCTCGGTGACCGCGCCCATGTTCATCAGTTCTCCCGCCAAAAGGAACATGGGGACGGCGACCAGCGGAAACTTTTCCAGCGCCTTATACATTTGATAAGGCACGGCGTTCATGGGGATGACGTCGGTGAACGCGATATAGCCCGTGGGCAGTAGGACCATCGCGAATCCGATCGGCATCCCCAGCAGGATGAGGATGATCAATATCGCGAGGAAGGCGAAGGCCGTCATCGCAAATCCTAGTCGGCGACGTCCTGTTGCTTCTCGCGCAAAATATCCGCCAACGCCTGCAAGTTCGGCAGCGTATAGGTCGGTGTGACGCCTATTGGTAATGGCTTCATACGCTGCCGGTTGGTCCACGCCGTTGTCAGTCCTTGCGTGTCGGCGCCGACGATTTCCCAGAAATGGCCGGTTACCCAAATGATGTCTTCCTTGGGGCAGCCGGCGCGTTCCATGCCGAGTTTGAAGACCTTGGGTGAGGGTTTGAAGGCGAGCGCTTCCTCGCCGCTGCTAATGATCTCGTCAAGATACTGCCGGATGCCCGCATACTCGGTGTGGTCCTCCAGCATTTTCTTGGTCGGATTCGCAACAATCTTCAAAACGTGACCCTGTTCCTTCAAATCCTTCAGGGCACCGGGCACGTCGGGATAGGCGCGCAGTTTGTGATATTGCGACATGATATCGAGGATAGCGGCTTCCGGCAGCTCGATATGGTGTGTATCCAATGCCCAGCGAAGGCACGATTCTGTTAAATCCGGTTGCGGTATAAAGCGTTCGCAAAGGGTCAGGTAGAACATCGACCACTTCTGCATGAAGCGCCAATCCTCGGAGAGTTTTTGCGCGTTGTGAGACTCGAACAGGTACGGCTCGAGCACGTCGGAAATCGTGTAATTGTCGACCAATGTACCCCAACTATCGAAAAGCAAGGTCGCCATTTCATCCTCCTTGTTTTGTGGCCATCGTCGGCATGTGCCGCGAGGCGCGGTTGTCTCGCGCCGCCATAAGCGCGTATTCCGAAGTATAGCGAGGTCGCGTTGTTGCTTGGCGTTATGCTGATGATTTTTTCTTTTCGATCTCTTCGAGTTTTGATGTCCAATCCATATCCTTGGCAAAGCTCTCCAAATCATCGTCGGACATGTAGACCGTGTGCTCCGGGCCGGGATAGACATGGCTTCGAACCTCATCCCGATAGCGGATGAATACATCTTCCATGATTGGAATTAGATCGGTGTAGACCTTCGAATGGCGCGGCGTGTGTTCTTCATAGAGGTGGAACAGGTCGGAGGTGATGATATGGACGCCATCCGCTTTATTGCCCGCGCCGAGGCTGACAACGGGAACGGGTAATGTTTCGGTGAGATATTGGCATACCTCTTCGCTCGTTACTTCGCAGAGAATCGAGAAACAGCCGGCATCGACGAAAGCAAGCGCGTCATCGACAAGACGTTTCGCGCCGTCGCTATCCTTGCCCTGCGCGAAAAAACCGCCGAGTTGAGGAATGCGCATCGGCGTGATGCCGACATGTCCTTGTACCGGAATTCCCGCCCGGACAATCGCTTCGATATTGCGCGCATGGTGTTGATTGCCTTCACACTTCATTACCTCGGCATTCGCTTCCGCCACGAAACGCCCAGCGTTTTCAACGGCCTGTTCGGGCGATATATGGAAGCTCCAATATGGCATATCGACCATGCGCATCCCAAATTCGCTGCCGCGATCAATTGCCTTGGCCATCATCATGACTTCGTCGAAGGTCACGGTTACAGTACTTTTATGCCCGAAAAGGATCATTCCGCCTGTGTCTGATACGCAAAGAATATCGATGTCGAGCCTGTCGGCGAGGACAGCACTGCGGTAGTCATAGATCGCCATCTGAACGATCTGTTCGCCGTCGGCCATTTTTTTGTTTAGTGTCCGGGACGTGACCTTGCGTCTGCGCTTGGGGGAATCCGCCATCCTCGCCTCCTCATTGTTGCGAACATAATTATTCAACTTGGTATTTTTCAGCGTTCGCTATTGCAATTCATGGCACAGGTATCGACTCGAACCTACCAACCATCGGTATTACTATCATTGGACATAGATGGAGGCGTTCGAGGTGGAATCACCATGCCGCGTAAGCGTTCGAAAGCGCGGTGCTTGGCACATTGTATCTCTTAGTGACTACCTAATATGGCTGGAACTAATCTTGAAAGTGAAGATGTTCAAATTTCGCGCGCATGGTGTAGGCTCTATTCTCGATGAACGCGCGAATTAAGACTGAATATTGGGTGCACGCGCATTTGCGGCGCTGCGCTGTCGAAGCGGTGCCGGCATTCGTCGTACGCCGTGGCGACAATGAGCGCGGCATGGTGTTGCTGAAAATCAATACTCTCGGGAACGGATGCCGGGTTTTAACTCAAGCCCGAAATTTGGAGGGGCAGCTTGGCTGGATGGCGGCCTTGGATGGTGTGCTTACGCCGGAATCCGAGGCGGATGCCTACATTTCGCGCCAGGCTGAGCGCGACCCCGACTTATGGGTTATCGAAATCGAAGACCGTGAGGGCCGGAACTGGTTCGAAGGTGAAGAAATCTAGCCATGCGGTTATGATTCGCGAATCCGTTGTGATATCTGCTATGGAAGATGTTTCATCGGAGGCTATCTCACCTCTCGAGAGCGGGTGAATATGGAGATTGACGATGCGCTATCCAACAAATGATTTGGAAAACCTCTGGCTACCCTTCACGGCGAACAAGGATTTCAAACGTGATCCGAGGCTCGTGGTCGAAGGCAAGGGGCTCTACTACACAAGCCATGAGGGCCATCAAATCATCGACGCCGTATCGGGATTGTTCTGTTCGCCAGCAGGCCAAAGCCGGCCCGAAATAGCCGAAGCGGTTCATGAGCAGATGCTCGAATTGTCCTATATGCCGTCTTTTCAGCACGGTCATCCGGCGGCATTCGAGCTAGCCCGACAAGTTTCGCGGTTAACGCCGGGGACCCTCGATTATGTGTTTTTCGCGAATTCCGGCTCGGAAGCGGTTGAGACGGCACTCAAGATCGCTTTGCTGTATCACCGCGCGCGGGGCGAAGGTCAGCGCATGCGGTTTGTCGGGCGCGAACGCGGCTATCACGGCGTGAATTTCGCCGGTTTTTCCGTGGGCGGCATGGTTCGCAACCGCGAAATGTATGGTCTTGGCGTCCCTGGGGTCGTGCATTTACGCCATACTTGGCTTGAGGAGAACCGGTTCAGCCGCGGTCAGCCGGAACATGGGGTGGAACTGGCGAACGATCTGCAGCGCTTTTGCGATATTCATGGTGGCGACACGATTGCCGCCTGTATCGTCGAGCCTGTCGCGGGGTCGATTGGTTGCTATGTGCCGCCGAAGGGATATCTGGAGCGCTTGCGCGAAATTTGCGACGAAAATGGCATTCTATTGATATTCGATGAGGTGATCACCGGATTCGGCCGCATGGGGACCAACTTCGCGGGGCATCGTTTCGGCGTCGAGCCGGATATCATGACGATGGCGAAGGCACTGACCAATGGCGCGATCCCGATGGGGGCGGTCGCGGCGAGCGATAAGGTTTATAAAACGATCACCGAAGCGGCGGCGGAGAAGGGGATCGAGTTCTACCACGGCTATACCTACTCGGCGCATCCGGCGGCTTGTGCTGCCGGCATTGCCGCCATCGCGCTTTACGAACGGGAAGACCTGTTCAACCGCGCCGCCGAAATGGAAGAGTTTTTCCTCGATCAAGTGTTCGCGCTCCGCGACGTTGGAATCGTGACTGATATTCGCGGTATCGGCATGCTCGCGGCCGTCGATATGGTGCCGGAAGATGGCACGCCGGGTCTGCGGGGCGGCAAGGCGGTGAAGGATCTCTACGCGGCAGGCGTATTCACCAAGGTAACGGGTGATTCCATCCTGATCGCGCCGCCATTCGTATCCGAGCGCGCCGATATCGAGCGCATGATCGGCACCATTCATGACGTCATCAGTAAATACTAGGAACAAACAATGGCTGAAACGCTTTATCATTTCATCAATGGCGAACGCGTCGCGGGAGACAGCGGCCGTTTTGGCGATGTTTTCAATCCGGCGACCGGCGAAGTAAGCGGCAATTGCCCTTACGCGTCCGCTGCCGACGTCGATAAGGCGGTACAGTCCGCGTTGGCGGCGCAACCCGCCTGGGATGCAACGGCGTCGCCACGCCGCGCCGCGGTCATTTTCAAATTCCGTGAGTTGGTCATTCAGAACATGGACAAGCTGGCCGATCTCGTTGGCCGCGAACATGGCAAGACGATCGAGGATGCCAAGGGTTCGATTCAGCGCGGGATCGACGTGACCGAATTCGCCTGTGGCATTCCGCATCTTTTGAAGGGCGAATTGTCGACAAATGTTGGTGGCGGCATCGATACCTTTTCGATGCGTGAGGCGGTTGGCGTTGTCGGCGGCATCACGCCGTTTAATTTCCCGGTTATGATTCCGTGCTGGATGGGCGTCATGGCGATTGCCTGTGGCAATGCGTTCATCAACAAACCATCCGAGCGCGACCCTTCCGCGCCACTGTTTCTGGCGGAAATGTGGAAAGAAGCGGGGCTGCCGGACGGAATCTGGAACGTCGTAAACGGCGATAAAGATGCCGTAAATGCATTAATTCAACATCCGGACGTGCCGGCGATCAGCTTCGTTGGTTCGACCTTGGTTGGTGAGCATGTCTATCAATCGGGGACAGCGTTGAATAAACGGGTCCAGGCCTTCTGTGGCGCCAAGAATCACCTGATCGTCATGCCGGACGCGGATATGGACCAGACAGTCGATGCGCTGCTCGGGTCGGGGTATGGCTCTGCCGGCGAGCGCTGCATGGCGGTGTCGGTTGCGGTGCCGGTTGGCGAAGATACTGCCGACGAATTGGTGAAACGTCTCGAGCCCCGGGTGCGGACACTAAAAATTGGCCCCTACAATGACGCCTC
>JAJFJC010000056.1 GCA_021774385.1 Alphaproteobacteria bacterium | reverse complement strand
GTCAAGGGACGCCGCGACCGCCGCCAATTGTACAAAATCTTTAGCACCGGCATTGAGTTCGATCTGCGCAATCAGGTACTGAAAAACCAGGCCCTGCTCGGCACCAAGCAAACCGTGCTTTTGAAAACATCTGCCGACATCGACATGCTCACAAAAGGCTTTATTGATCGCAACGCCACGCAAGGAGATCGCCGGGTCAACGACAAGCAACTCGCCTGGTACGACAAGCTGGTGGCGGAAGACCGCGTCTCGCGCCCCTTTAATACGACGTTTTTTTCAAACGCCGACAGCCGGGAGCCCGAACAAGCCGGCGTGCTGGGCGCGATGATCGGATCGGCATTAACGCTTTTGGTGACCCTGGCTTTGGTATTCCCGATCGGCGTCATGTCGGCGATATATCTGGAAGAGATCGCACCAAAGAACCGGTGGACCGATTTCATTGAGGTCAACATCAACAATCTGGCCGCCGTGCCGTCGATTGTCTTCGGTCTTCTGGGATTGGCGGTTTTGCTGAATTTTCTGGAACTTCCCCGGTCGGCACCCCTGGTCGGTGGTGTTGTTCTCGCCCTGATGACCCTGCCGACGATCATCATCGCCGGACGCTCCGCCATTATGGCGGTCCCGCCCTCAATCCGGGAAGCCGCGCTGGGCGTCGGCGCAAGCCAGATACAGGTGATATCCCATCACGTGCTGCCCTTGGCGATGCCCGGCATGATGACCGGCACAATCATCGGCATGGCTCGGGCATTGGGTGAAACCGCGCCACTGCTGATGATCGGCATGGTGGCCTTCGTCGCCGACCCGCCGGGCGGAATCAATGACGCGGCGACCGTCCTACCCGTTCAGATATTTTTGTGGGCCGATGCGCCAGAACGTGCCTTTGTCGAGCGCACCTCGGCGGCGACGATGGTCCTCCTCGCATTCCTCATCACGATGAACCTGGCCGCAATTCTGGTCAGGAAAAAATTTGAAAGGCGTTGGTAGAATGACTGAAACCGCGGCGGTATTGATCCGCCCTCCGGAAGTGGAACAGGCCGTGAATGACGCGATGTCACCGGTCAAATTCACTGCGACGGATGTCGACGTGTTCTACGGCGTAAAGCAAGCCCTCAACGCCATATCCCTCGACATTCGGCAAAACGAGGTAACCGCGTTGATCGGGCCGTCGGGTTGTGGCAAATCGACATTTCTGCGCTGCCTCAACCGGATGAACGACACCATCGATAGCTGCCGGGTTGAGGGTTCCATCTTGCTGGATGACACCGATATCTATGGCCAGGAGATTGACCCGGTAGAGCTTCGGGCACGGGTTGGCATGGTTTTCCAGAAGCCCAACCCATTTCCGAAATCGATATTCGACAATGTGGTTTATGGCCCTAAAATTCATGGCATGGCGCCGGACCGGCAAACCCAGGAAGAAATCGTTCAGCGCAGCCTGGAACGGGCCGGCCTCTGGGACGAGGTAAAGGACCGTCTCCACGAGCCGGGGACCGGTTTGTCCGGCGGCCAGCAACAGCGGCTCTGCATTGCCCGCGCGATCGCCGTCACGCCCGAGGTCATTCTTATGGACGAGCCCTGCTCGTCCCTTGACCCCATCGCCACGGCTAGGGTCGAGGAGCTCATCAATGAGCTCAAACAAAACTACACCATTGTGATCGTCACCCATTCAATGCAACAAGCGGCTAGGGTATCGCAGCGAACGGCATTTTTCCTATTGGGCGATCTCGTCGAGTTCGGCGATACGGCCCAGATATTCACCAAACCCAAGGATGAACGCACCCAATCCTATATAACCGGCAGGATCGGCTGAACCGTTGATGGTGGATCGCCACTGGAGGACCAAATGACTACGGAACATATCGTCAGCGGCTACGACCAAGACCTCGACCGCCTCGAGAATATGATTGCCGAGATGGGCGGCCTCGCCGAGGCGCAGCTTGCCGACGCGATTGACGCTCTGATCCATTTCGACACCGAAGGCGCCAAGAAAATCGTCGAAAACGACAAGCGTATCGACGCGCTGGAAACCGAAATCGATACCTTTACGGTCAATCTAATCGCGCTGCGTCAACCGATGGCCAATGATCTCCGCGTGATCATCACCGGCCTTAAGATTTCGAGCAATATCGAACGCATCGGCGATTACGCGAAAAATATCGCCAAACGAACCTTAACCCTGGGAAACACGCCGGCGGTTGGCGGTTCCGTCAATACCATCGGCCGCATGGCGGGGATTGTGGGCGGCATGATCAACACCGTGCTTGACGCCTATGCCGGGCGCGACGCGGACAAGGCCGACGATGTGCGCCTGCGGGATATAGAGGTCGATCAGATTTATTCGAGCCTGTTCCGCGAGCTTTTGACCTACATGATGGAAGATCCGCACAAAATCAGCTCCTGCACCCATTTGCTTTTCATCGCAAAGAATTTGGAGCGCGCGGGCGATCACGTCACAAACATCGCCGAACAAATCCATTTCATGGTTCACGGCAGCCTGCCCGAGGATGATCGGCCAAAGAGCGACGAATCCGTCTATACCATGGTTGAGCCTAAGACATGAACGACAGGCGCCCGCCACCCTTGGAGCCTTTTGTACTCATAGTCGAGGACGAAACGCCCCTCGCTGAACTGCTCAAATACAATTTGGAGAGCGAGGGATTTCGGATCGCCGTCGCCACCGACGGGGAGGAAGCGCTGTTGCTGGTCGATGAAGAAACCCCCGATATCATCATCCTCGATTGGATGCTCCCGGAGGTCTCCGGCATCGAGGTCTGCCGCCGTATCCGCGCCACGCAAAATACAAAAGACATTCCGATTATCATGTTGACCGCACGCGGCGAAGAGGCCGACCGGTTGCGCGGTTTCGAGACCGGCGCCGACGACTATGTCGTCAAACCGTTTTCGCCCAGTGAATTGATCGCGCGTGTCCGGGCCGTCATGCGCCGCACCCGGCTGGCCACAGAGGCCGATCAGCTGAGTTATGAGGGGGTCTCGCTCGACCGCGGCACCCGCAAGGTGGTCCGGGATGGCCGGTCGATCCATTTGAGCCCGATCGAGTACCGGCTGTTGCAGGTCTTGATCGAAAAGCCCTGTCACGTCTTTAACCGGGAATATCTGCTCAACGTGGTATGGGGGCGGGACGTCTATGTCGAGGAACGCACCGTCGACGTCCATATCCGCCGGTTACGCAAAGCCCTCAACCAAGGCGCCGAGCCCGACATCATCCGGACCGTGCGCTCGGGCGGCTACGCCATTGATGTGGGGGATATCTGATAATGGTATCTGCTCAGCTTGGTTCCGACATCAACCAATAAAAACAATGATAATTACTCTCACTTGAGGGTGTTGAGCATCTGAGCCACGGTTCCCCTGTGGCACCCTTGCCCCAGTCACCCACAATGCTGGGGCAATCTTTCTGTCCGAAGTTCAGATTTTAGCGTGTTGTTTGATCGGCTAGAGTCTGCTTCTGATGCAGTGGACGGCTCCCACCCGAGGCATCTAGGTGCCAAGATTGTGGTTTTAGTGAACCACGGGGAAATAGGAGCCGTCTATGAAGGAAGCTATCACGATCGGAGTTGATC
>JAJFJC010000550.1 GCA_021774385.1 Alphaproteobacteria bacterium | reverse complement strand
GACGCACGCAGCCCGTCGACGGTCGGATAATCGCGCCGTGACAGCCCATTCGCCCCGCTATCGACGAGGAACACCGTAATGCCCTTCTCGTCCCGCGTACCGCCGCTGGTTCGCGCCGTGACTACGATCTTATCCGCGGCGGCGGCATGGAAGACCACACCCTTTTCGCCATTCAGGACATAGCCGTCGCCGCTCTTCTCCGCCTTACACTCGACATCATGCAGATCGTAGCGTGACTGCCTTTCGGCGTAGGCGAAAGCCATTTTGAGCTTGCCTTCGGCGAGTTTGGGAAGGAGTTCCAGTTTTTGCGCTTCGCTGCCGCCGTGCAGCAAGAAGTTCGCGCCAAGCACGACTGTCGCGAAATATGGCTCAACCACCAGCCCCCGTCCGAACGCTTCCATGACCACCATTGTTTCGACCGGACCGCCGCCATAGCCGCCATATTCTTCCGGCAAAGAGGCGCCGAGCCAGCCCAATTCGGCCATTTTGTTCCAATTATCCTCACTGTATCCGTCACCGGATGCGGCGAGTTCGCGCCGCTTGTCCAAGTCATATTCCTCACGGATAAAACGATCGACACTGTCTTTGAGTAGTTGCTGTTCTTCGCTGAGTGAAAAGTCCATTTGTTTCCGCCGCGTTCGAGTTTCTGTTTCAGTTAGAGGCCAAGAACCATCTTAGCGATGATATTCTTTTGGATTTCATTTGTGCCGCCATAGATCGACGTCTTGCGAATGTTGAAATAGGCCGGCGCCAGCGGTGGCGCTTCCGCGAAGCCCACCGGTTCCTCGTTCCAGCCATATTCCATCGCCTCCGGCATATAGGGATTGGCGTAGTAGCCCATCGCCTGCATAAGCAGTTCAGAGATGCGTTGCTGAATTTCCGTACCGCGCAGTTTCAGCATGCTCACCTCGGCACCAATCGGCGCCCCGCTCGCCGCCGTCATCAAGTAGCGCAAATCCGTATATTCCAAAGCCTGCAGCTCGATTTCAACCTTCGCGACATCGCGCTTGAAATCAATATCGTCCATCAGGGTTTCGCCACCGGCCTTGATGCCGCCCGCGAGTTCCTTCAAGCGCTCTATTTTTGCCTTGGAATTGCTGATCCCTGCTGTTCCACCGCGCTCATGCTGCAGCAGATATTTCGCATAAGTCCAGCCCTTGTTCTCCTCGCCAACGCGGTCCGCCACCGGCACCTTCACATCCGTCAGATGGACCATGTTGACTTCGTGACCGCCATCGATGGTGATAATTGGTTTCACCTCAACGCCGGGCTGCGTCATGTCAATCAGCAGAAACGAAATTCCTTCCTGCTTCTTGCCCTCCGAACTGGTCCGCACGAGACAGAACATCATGTCTGCCCACTGCGCCAAGGTCGTCCAGGTTTTGGTGCCATTGACGATGTAGTGATCGCCTTCACGTACGGCCTTGGTTTGCAGCGACGCCAAGTCCGAACCCGACCCCGGCTCGGAATATCCCTGACACCACCAATCCGCGTTGTTCAGAATGCGCGGTAGGTATTTCGCTTTCTGCTCGTCCGACCCGAATGTGTAAATTACCGGACCAACCATCTTGGTGCCGAAGGCGATGACACGCGGTGCGCCGGCGCGGCCACATTCCTCGTCGAAGATATAACGCTCAACCGTCGACCAGCCGCAACCGCCATATTCATCGGGCCAAGCGGGGGCCATCCAACCTTGTTTGGCGAGTATATTCTGCCACCGAACATGGTCGTCCCGCTCCATCCGCAATCCGCCCTTCATCTTATCGCGGATATCGGATGGCAAATTCTCTTCGAGGAATTTTCGGACATTCTGCTGGAATGCCAAGTGCTCACCAGAAAATTCCAGGTTCATGGTTGCTCCCTCGGTAAAAGCCGCCTTAAATGCGCGGTCGGATTGTGGCTTTCATATCACCGAGTATGACTATTGAGAGCCGCTAATCAACTCTCTCACGAAAGGGAACGAGCAATGAGTTATGAGGCGCCGTACAAGGGGCTGAAAGTGGTCGATTTGAGTCAAGGTGTTGCCGGCCCCTATGTGGGAATGCTGTTGGCCCAATACGGTGCCGATGTCGTCAAGGTAGAGCCTCTCACCGGCGACTGGTCGCGCTATATCAGCACGCGCTATGAAGACCACTCGGCGTTTTCCGTCCCCGCCAATCTCGGCAAACGCAGCATCGCCTTGGACGTGAAAGCGCCCGAGGGCGTCGAAATTATGAACACGCTGCTCGACGAGGCTGACGTCTTTATTGAAGGTTTTCGTCCGGGCGTCATCAAACGCCTTGGCTTCGATTACGAGACCGTGTCGAAACGCAATCCTGGCATTCTCTACCTTGCCGTTTCCGGGTTTGGCCAGACCGGTCCCATGGCGGAACGCCCTGCGATGGATCCCGTGCTTCAGGCCTTCACGGGCCTAATGTCGGTAAACAAGGGGAATGACGGTATCCCGCACCGGATCAACGTCATCGTCTGCGACATGGCGACCGCGCTGTATGGGTTCCAGGCCCTCGCACCGGCTCTATACGCGCGGCGCGACACCGAGGGCGGGCGCTATATCGACGTCAATCTGATGCAGGGGACCGCCTGCCTGCAGGCCGTGCGCATGATCTCCAACGTTAAAGAGCAGGGTGAAATCAAACCGGGACGCTATCCCGCCGGCATGTTCGCGACCGCCGATGGCTGGATGAACCTTCTGATGTTCAAGGAATCGGAGTGGCCGCCCTTCTGTAAGATGCTGGGTCTAGACGAACTCGCCGACGATCCAATGTACAAAACAAGCGAATTACGCCTCGAAAATGTCGAAGAGCTGGCGCCAATCGTCAACGCGGCATTCGCCAAGCACGACGCAGCCTGGCTGAGCGAGCGCCTTACCGCCAACGGCACCATGCATGAGAAGGTCAATGACCACCTTGAGTTCCTCGACCACCCGCAAGTTAAGGCGACCGGATTGATCAGCTGGCTCGAGCAACCCGGCATCGGCCGCGTGCCGGTCCCGAACGTGCCGGGACTCGAACCGCTGGTGCAGGACACACCACTCGGCATGGCGCCCACCGTCGGCCAGCACACGATGGAAATCTTGCAGGAACTTGGCTATGGCGTGGATCGCGTCGTGGCGCTGAGCGAAAAAGGGGTGACAAATTGAAAAGTCTCGACCTAATCCGCGATCTCATCGCCTTCGACACAACAAGCCGTGAGTCGAACCTCGAACTGATCGACTATGTGGAAGATTATCTCGGCAAGCTCGGCGTCGAATGTTTGCGGGTCTACGACGACGACAAACGCAAAGCCAATCTATACGCGACGCTGGGCTCTCAGGAAAAATCAGGGGTCCTGCTCAGCGGGCACACCGATGTCGTCCCGGTCGATGGTCAGAACTGGACCAGCGATCCTTTCATAGTCCGAGAAGCCGATGAACGGCTTTATGGACGCGGTACGGCGGACATGAAGGGGTTCATCGCCATCGCGCTGGCCCACGCGCCGGAGATGTTAGAGCGTGGATTAGAGATACCGATTCATTTGGCATTTTCTTATGACGAGGAAGTGGGACATCTCGGCGCCCGGCGGCTGGTGGAAATCATCCGCGACATGCCGGTGCGCCCCGCCATGTGTATCGTCGGCGAACCGACTGGCATGGACGTCATCGTCGCGCACAAGGGCAAGCGCAAGATGCGGGTCCATGTGCGCGGGTTGGAGGCACATTCGAGCCTCGCCCCGCAGGCGGTCAACGCCATCGAATACGCCGCCGAGTTGATCGCTTATATCAAATCGATGGCGCGTCGTATCGAGAAGGAAGGTCCGTTCGACGACAAGTTCGATCTGACTCATTCGACTATTCAGGTTGGCGTCATTCAGGGTGGCGTGGCGCTGAACATCGTGCCGAACAGTTGCGTCTTCGACTTCGAAATCCGCCACCTACCGGACGACGACCCCAATGCCCGCGTCGCTGAAATCGAAACCTTCGCGCGCGAAGAGCTAGAACCGGCAATGCAAGCCATCGACCCCGGCACCGGCTTCACCTTTGAGGATATCGGCACCAATCTCAGCCTCAATATCGACCCGGACGAGGATATCGTCGCACTGGTTAAACGGCTAACCGGCCGCAACGATCACGGCAAGGTCGCCTTCGGCACCGAAGCCGGTCTGTTCATGGAACGCGCCGGCATCCCAACGGTGGTATGCGGCCCCGGTCACATCGCCCAGGCGCACAAACCGGACGAATTCATATCCTTGGAACAAATCGCCAAGGGCGAGGACTTCATGCGGCGCCTAATGGATTACGTTTGCGGCGACGGCTGAAGCGCTAACCACCGACCCGGTCAGCCATCGTATAGGACCGGATGGACTCCGCGACGGTAATGTGGAAATCGGCGAATATTTCCGATTTGCCGCGATCCTGCGCCGCCGTGTGATTTGCCGTGCCATGCCAGGCCGCCACTGCCTCCGCGTCGCGCCAATAGGACAGCGAAACATACCTGCCCGCCGTTGTCAGGCTCTCGAATCGTTCGACGGAGATGAACCCGTCGACCTGCTCCAGTTCCGGCCGCAAGGCGGCGGCGAGATCGAAATAGTCTTGCGCCTTGCCGTCCTTCGGCGTCACTTCGAACACCACGACGATCATAGCGTTCCCTCCCCCTTTATTGGTCACGACTACGTTATTCGGCGATGCGCCGCCGGTGCGGTCAGTATAGGCTGCGTTTTTTTCGCGGAGAACAGCGATGAGAGTCATCATAACCACGGCTTTGGCCTTAATCGCAATTGCGGGCGTGGCACGCGCAGCGCCGACGGCGGTCGAGGCGATCCTGATCAAGCAGTTCCTGGTCTGCGAAGGCGCGTTGGCGGCGGGCTGCGAATCTTTTGGTGAAACGTCCTTTTCCGACGCGCTCGTCGTCTTTTCCGCGATTGCCGAAAAGGGCAAGGCCGCGGCCCAGAACAATATCGCCATGCTTTACGAAACCGGCGCCGGTGTCGCGCAGGACAACAAGGAAGCCGCCCGGCTCTATACCATCGCGGCGGAAGCCGGTGTTCCGATCGCGCAATACAATTTGGCCATGCTGGTCGTCACCAAGCATGTCATCGGCGAAGTTACCGATCCCAAGGAACGCGACGCCGACATGGCCACCGCCTATATGTGGCTCACCTTCGCCAGTGAGAAAAACCTGAAGCTGGCCATCGAAAGCCGTCAGGAACTTGTCGAGTTCATGACCGAATCCGCGCTTTCAAATGCGAAGCAGCAGGTAGAAATGCGGCGCGGAAAATAAACGCGCTCACGGTTTTTGTCGCCGATTGTGAATGATCATAGGAATCTACCGGCCGATCCGGCATGATTGTGGCCTGCAAACCGAAATTGGGAGCAGGCCGCATGTTAAAAAGGCTAACGGTCGAGCAAGTCGATGGCTACCGGCGCGACG
>JAJFJC010000549.1 GCA_021774385.1 Alphaproteobacteria bacterium | reverse complement strand
CCAAGCGCGGACTCGACGACGCCGATATCCGCGCCGGTGCGGTAGGCATTCTCACTTAAGAATCGGCGCCACAGCCGGGCCCCACGAAGGCCGTTGAACAATCCAAGAATATGACGGGTCATGGCGTGCAGCGGCACGCCTTCGGCCAAGCGCGCGGCCATATAAGGCATAAATAACCGCACCGCCTCCGTTCTAGAGCGCAAGAGATCCGTCGCACCGAAGATCATGCTATCCGCTTCGGCAAGGAGCCAAGGGTCCTTGTAGGCCGCCCGCCCAATCATTACACCGTCGACGCGGCCTAGATAAGACCGTGCCTCTTCGAGAGACGGCACACCGCCATTCAGTATGATGGTCAAATCCGGGAAGGCCTGTTTTATCCGGTACACATAATCGTATTTGAGTGGCGGAATTTCACGATTCTGCTTGGGACTGAGGCCCGAAAGCAGGGCCTTGCGCGCATGAATGATAAACGTTTTGCAGCCGCCCTCCGCGACGCACGCGATGAAGTCATGCAAATCGTCGTAGGAATCCCGATCATCCACGCCGATCCGCGATTTCACGGTTACCGGTTTCGTTGAAACGTTCCGCATCGCGGCGACCGCATCACGGACCAGCGCCGGTTCCGCCATGAGGCAGGCGCCAAACCGCGCCGCCTGAACCCGGTCGCTGGGGCATCCGACATTCAGGTTGATTTCATCATAGCCCCATGAATCGCCCATCTTGGCGCATTCCGCCAAGGCCGCCGGGTCCGCGCCGCCCAACTGCAGTGCAACCGGATGCTCGGCTGTGTGAAATTGCAGGTAGCGCGCGGCATCACCGTGCAGCAACGCGCCCGTCGTTATCATCTCCGTATACAGCAAGGTCCGGCGGCTCAGCAGGCGCAAAAAATAACGCTCATGCCGGTCGGTCCATTCCATCATGGGTGCGACGGACAAGGTGTGATCGAGGTTTCGCGTCAAATTTCAGTCTCTCGCGATTTTTGAACGCGAATGCTTTCTCACGAATCGCCATCCAAGACCAGTCCGAATTCATAAACAAATTCGCCGCCAGCAAAGGCCCACGGCAATGCAATCAAAAAAATTCAGCGATTGAACCTTGGAGTTTATATCGATATGTTGTGTGTTGAAGATAGCCTACACCCATATCTTGGATAAGGCTTCGGATATCGCTTACAAAAGTAGGGTTGTCATGATGCGTTCCCTGTCGCGGTTTTTGGCCATCGGCGCGGTAGCCGTGGCGTCTGGCTGTTCAACGTCCGATTCGATCGACCTTGTTTTCGCCGACCCCGAGTTCGAAGCCAAGCCACCCATCGGTAACGCCGACACGCCAACCTACCGAGTCGGCGACATATTTCGGTATCGAGTTGGGGAAACCCTCGTTGCGGAAACCGTGGAGAATGTCGATGCCGAAGGCGTATGGTGGCGCGACAATTTAGGACGCCGGTGGATCGGCGACGAACGATCATTGGTACCCGCCCGCATCGTCACGAACGCAAACGGCAATCCAACGATAATCAAGGCGGCAATCGAAAGTACGGGCAGCATGTTCCCGCTGACGGTAGGGAAAACTGTCGCCTATCGGTCGACGAAGGCAAACTGGCTTCAGGGAACGACAACGCAAAACCGTTCTTGCACCGTGGAAAATTTCGGCGTGATCAAAGTTGCCGCGGGGACCTTCGATTCGTTCAAGGTGAAATGCCATTACGACAACGCCATTCGTTATAATTATTATGCGCCGGCATTGGGACGAATCGTTCTGCAAACTTCCGATACGCTGCTCGATTCCGTCAAACGTGAGTTGATTGCCTTCGAACAGGGCTCGGGTAGCCCGTTGCGGACCGCCGCGGGGCCGATGGGTAAACCCACATCGATGGCCATGAAGCAACCAAATGGCACCACCGCCGGTTCACATGAAAGATACGGCGTTCAATTGGCCGCGTACCGATCACCGACGCGCATTAAAAAAGTCTGGAGTTGGATCAAACGAAAAGGCGGTCCCTTGTTGGCCACCTCGAAGCCAAAGGTCGAACGTCACGAAAAAGGGGGCAAACCGCTTTTCCGATTAATTGTCGGGGACTTCGCGACGAAGCGGGAAGCGCGCGCGCATTGCCGCTCCTTGAAACGTAAGGGGGTCGATTGCTGGCCTCGCGCACGCGCGACCCAAAACACCACCGCGCCAATCGCCGCCATAGACCCGACCACGAACCTACATGTCGTAAGCCGCTGAACAGATTAAGCGCGGGACGGTAGCTCGACGACGCCGGACCCATGGATCGATAACTCACCATCTTGATTCAGCGCTTGATGTTTAATTTCGATCAGATGAACGCCATCCTTCTCTGACTTACCAGTCACCTCACCATCAATGAACAGCGTATCGCCTTCCGGATTGTGACGGCGGATTTGCGTTTTAGACTCACGCAGGAACCCTGCATCGCCCATCCAGTTCGTTAAGTGATGCGTCATCCAGGAGCACCGCTCCGGACCGTAGTCATAGGCCGCCGGCGCACCAACCATGGTCGCGAAGTCGTTCTCCCAATGCACCCGCTCCGGACAATCGGGAATACCGAACTTGTTCTTGATACCAAGCCCGGGGTGGCGATGGTGCTGCCGCCATGCCAATTTGTTGGCGCGGATATACAGTCCGCCCCAGCCCTGCGCGAAGGCGATGAAACCGGTCACCGTCATCGGGCCCTTGACCATGGCCGGCAATTTATCACCGACCGAAACGTCTTCGGCATATCGAGGTGCCGCGCCACGTACCTCTTCGTCGGCATACTTGGCATAAATTTCCGCGAGTTCGTTATCGTCGTACTGATGAACCGCTTTTTCCTTCAGCTCATCATATTTTGTGCCCGACTCGCGCGCCTGGTCGCGGTCCGTCCGGAAACACCAGCTATCCGCGCCCGCAACCTTGTCGCCGTCCTGGTTGAAGAAATCGACATGGTAGATCTGCTGCACCGCCCGCCCGGAGAAACGCGTGTCGTGCAGGATGAGATCCTTGAGCCAGGCTTCCGTGGTGATCTCATCGTTGCGGTTTACCGGCTTATGCCAATTCCAGTCCGCCCCGGCCCACATCGCATGAACACCGGGCAGGCCGCCGACATATCCCGAAACGATCCGATCACACGCAAACAAAAACGACGGTGGCGCGACAAGGCCGCCAAACCGCGTCGTCGCCGCATAGTCGGGATCGCACCACAGCGGATTGTCGTCACCGATGCCGTGCGCGTAATGGCGAATGTTGTCGCGCGTCGCTTCGTGGCACCAGGGTTCGAGCGAGTTTTCAATTCGTACGCCGATGCGCGTGCGAAGCTGATCGAGCCCGCGTTCGGTAATCTGTGCAAACTGGCGGTCGATATCTTCGCTCATGATGCGTCCTTTTGGTTCAGCGCCGACTCCGCGTCGCGCAGTATCTTTCGGTTCACCTTGCCGGCCGGCGTTTTCGGCAGCGCCTCGACAAAATCGACACGGCGCGGATATTCGTGCCGGCTCAGGCGGCTGGCGGTAAATTCCTGCAGCTCCTCAGCGAAAGTTTCGCTGGCTTCCCGCTCCGACATAATAAAGGCCTTGACCACCTGACCGCGCTCGCTGTCGGCAACGCCGATGACGGCCGCTTCATCGACGTCCTGATGTTTTAGTAGCACATCCTCTATCTCGACCGCGCTCATCGTATAGCCGGCGGAGATGATGACGTCGTCGGCACGGCCACCGTGATAGAAGTAGCCGTCTTCATCGATGCGTCCGAGATCTTTCGTTGGAAACCAGCCATCGCGGCGGCGCATGACGATTTCGCCAGTCACACCAACGGGACAGGTGTTTCCTTCCCGATCATGGATCGCCAATTCAACGCCCGGTACCGGACGGCCCAAGGATCCGGGCTTGACCGTATGGTCCGCGGCGCCGGGATAATCTGTCAGGATAACGCCGATCTCCGTGGTCCCGTAGATACTGCACACCGCTGCGTCGAAGGTCTTCTCGGTCCAAGCGGCAGTGTCCGAGTCGATCGGTTCACCGGTGAAGGAGAGTTTTTCCACGGCAAATTTGTATTTCGCCGCCGCACCGGAATTCTTCATCATCCGGTAATGCGTCGCGGCGGCCGAAATATTCGTGATGCCGTAATCCTGAATCGCCCGCATCAGGCGGTCCGGATCGAACTTGCCGGCGTAACTCGCGATGGGAACGCCAAGCGCTAGCGGGGCGACGGTGC
>JAJFJC010000548.1 GCA_021774385.1 Alphaproteobacteria bacterium | reverse complement strand
GTTGCTGGGTACGTTTGGCATCCTCTCTTTCAATAAGGTATTTGCCGAGGAGTCCCATGGTTATGATGACCTTTCGGTCGGCTTGACACGGTATATGCGGTCCGCCATGGCCTGGAAGTTGTTGAGCGCCTTGTTGCTTCTTTCCGCTTTGTGCATGTTCGGTCTGTTCCCTTTGGTTTTTGACCAGATGTCGCGTTGGGAGGTTATCCCTTTCAGTTTCCTACCCGTAATATTCGCGATTTCGATGTATCGGTTCGGCAGCTATACAGTGCGAAGAAACGAGAAAAACCGCACGGCTTAGAGTGGCTGTATTTGGTCCACTTCCTACGCCGCGTCCAACATGACAAAATGCTGTCGAGCCGCGCGAGGACGCGAAGGAATAACGCAGTGGGAAGGAAGACCCCGATGGGAAAACAACACGTCATCTATGAGGTCAGCGACGAAATCGCGACCATCACCTTGAACCGGCCGGAGGCGAAGAACGCGCTCAGTACGGAAATGCGCGAGCAGCTTGACGAAGCGCTGAACGATGCGCGCGACCGCGCCGGCGACGATGTGAAGGCGGTGCTGATTACCGGCGCGGGCGGGGCCTTCTGTGCCGGCGGCGATGTCAAGAACATGAATAATAGCCAGCAGTCCGGCGGCGTCGAGGCCAACGACTCGCGCAGCCGCATGCGTGGCAGCCACAGCACGATCTACAATCTGTTCCATATCGAATTGCCGGTCATCACCTTGGTCGATGGCGCCGCGGCGGGTGCGGGATGCAATTTGGCATTGGCCGGCGATTTCGTGCTGGCGACGCCGCGCGCGTTCTTCATGCAGGCCTTCGCCCGCATCGGGTTGGTGCCGGACTGGAGCGGTTTCTACATCCTGCCGCGTTTGGTTGGGCAAATGAGAGCCAAGGAACTCGTCTTCACAGGCCGCCGCGTCTATGCGGAGGAAGCCAAAGATATGGGCATGATCTACGACATCGTCAGCCAGGACGATGCGATGGCGGAAGCACGCGCCTTCGCCAGCCGGTTCCGCAATGCCTCCACGACCGCCATTGGCGTCGCCAAGAACGTGCTCAATCAGTCCTACAACCAGGATCATCGCACCTTGCTGGAGATGGAAGCTTCCGGCCAATCGATCTGCCGCGATACCGAATTCCACAAGGAAGCCGTGCGCCGTTTCGCCGATAAGGAAACGCCGCTATACGATTGGGAATCGTACAAGTAGGCATTTAAGTTGGGTAAATCCGCCGTAACATTGCGGCGCGCTGTAGCCGCGGACGCGGCGGCGATTTCCGTTTGTGTCCGCGTGGCCTACGCTAAATATGTACCGCGCCTCGGCCGCGAACCGAAACCGATGACGGTTGAATACGGCTGTTCGATCGCTGAGCATCAGGTCTGGGTAGCCGAGGAACCGGGCAGGTTAGTCGGAGCCCTGGTACTGGTGCGCCACACCGATCATCTCTTGATTGAGAACATTTCCGTCATGCCCGAGGCGCAGGGGCAGGGGATCGGCCGGCAACTCCTGCGATTGAGCGATGATGAGGCCATGCGACAGGGCCTGTCGGAGGTGCGGCTCTACACCAACGAGCATTTCACGGAAAACATCGCCTTTTACGCCTGGTACGGTTACGAGGAGACCAACCGCGCCCTGTTGCATGGCGCGGTTCAAGTCTTCATGCGCAGGATACTCTGATCTTAGGGCGAACCGTTCTGGATACCACGGCCGGCGCCAAGCATGCCGACGGCTTCGATTTCCACGCAGAGCTCCGGGCGCACCAGCTTGCTGATCTCGATCAGGGTCGAGACGGGATAGTCACCGGTAAAGAACTCCCGCCGTGCCTTCCACACCGCGTCACGGTCGTTGATGTCGGTCAGGTAGATAAGCACCTTGACGAGGTCATCCATTTCGCCGCCCGCGGCCTCCATCAAATTCTTAATCTTGGTGAAAATCGCAACCGCTTGGGCGTAGGCGTCGTTGCCGTCGATCGCGCCGTCGAAGTCCTGGCCGCGCGCGGTCATGCCGGCGATGTAGACGTGGCGGTCGATGACCAGACAGTTCGACCAGGTATCCTGTGGTGGTTCGCCGACTTCCGGATGGGTAATTCGTCGTTTCTGCATGGTGCTCCTCCTTGGTGCATGTCATTGGCCAAATTGTTACCGGTAGTGTTCGAATTTCCCCTCACTCCAACCCTCTCCCCTGGGAGCGGGCGCTCGGCCCGTGTTTAAACAATACCCTCTCCTCGCGGAGAGGCAGGTGAGGGGATAAGAGCAGTCTAACGCCAGCCACCACCGCCGTTTACATAAACCGTATCGGCGGTCATGAAGCCACAGGCATCCGAACACATGAACAGCACCAACTCGCCAATTTCTTCCGGCTCGCCGAAACGTTTCATGGGTACATCGTTGCGGAACTGCTGCATCAACTCCGGCGAGGTGCTTGCCGTTCCTTGGAAGGCGGTGTCGATCGGGCCAGGCGAAATGGATAGGCAGCGGATACCCCGTTCCGCGAATTCCCGCGCGACGCCAAGGGTCATGGTCAGCACCGCGCCTTTCGCCGAAGCATAGTGAATCGAGGCGCCCGGCCCGCCGCGTTTGTGTGACATACTCGCCATATTGACGATCACGCCACCACCCGCGTCGAGCATATGCGGTAATGCCGCCTGCATGCCGTACAGGACGCCATTGACGTTCAAGTCGAATGTCTTCTTCCAAAGGTCGTCGTCGATCTCCAGAAACTTAGCACGCTTGAAAGCCGCACCCGCCGAATTGAACAGGAAATCAATGCGGCCGTAGGCGCTAACCGCCGCGCCAACCATGTCCTCCACGGCGGCCCGGTCACTGACATCAGTCGTCGTGGCCAGAGCCTGCGCCCCCATGGCGTTGACCTGATTAACGGTTTCCTCGGCCGCCGCACCGTTAATGTCCGCGCACAGCACGTTGGCGCCTTCACGTGCGAAAATCAGCGCCGTGGCACGGCCGATACCGCTGCCGGCACCGGTGATCACGATTGTTTTGTTCTGGAAATAATCGGGTGTCTTGGGCATGGCTCGACCCCTTTATATGGTTCTCGGCAATCGATCGAATGGATTGTGGACCGTGAGGCCCCCTTCAGGCAATTGGCTCTTTGTGACGGTTCCCCTGAGACCGTGGCCATGGCACACTATGAAAGCTGTTAAATTAGGTGCGGAGGGATTGACCGTGGGGCTAAACGATATCCGGTGTGTACCGACCTCCAGTGATAGCCAGACTGCGCTCGACAGGCTCGAAGAGGCGCTGGAATTGGCGATCATCATGCGCGGCGACCCGGTCGCGGTACTTGATGCCGCACTGGCGGACGAACCCGGTTTCGTTCTTGGCTATTGCCTGCGCGCCGAGATGAGACTGTTGACGACGGAGCGTTCGAGCGTGCCGCTCGCCGCCCGTGATGTGGAGATGGCCGAAGCGCTGACCGGGGCGGCCAACGACCGTGAACGTGGCCACATCGCGGCGATCCGTGCTTGGCTGGAAGGTGATTTGGAGAAGGCAGTCAATTGCTGGGAGGCTGTTTTACTCGAATACCCGCGCGATCTGATTGCCCTGTTTGCCGCGCATATGACGGATTTTTTCCTCGGCGAGGCGCCACAGATGCGCGACCGCTTCGCGCGCGCCATGCGGGCTTGGGACGCCGACACGCCGGGTTACGGCTTCGTGCTCGGCATGTACGGGTTCTCGCTTGAGGAAGCGGGCGACTTCGGGCGCGGCGAGGAGATGTGCCGCAAGGCGGTGGAGCTCAATCCCAAGGACGTCTATGCCATCCATGGCGTTGCTCATGTCATGGAAATGATGGGCCGCCAGGAAGACGGTATTGAATGGATGACCTCGCGCCAGGACGATTGGGCTGTCGATTGTGGTTTCGCGATCCATCTTTGGTGGCACACGGCGATGTATCACTTGGATCTCGGACAGTACGACCGGGTGTTCGAAATTTACGAGAACGGCATTCGTCACAGCACTGACGGGATCTCGCTGGAGGAACTAGACGCGGCCTCGATGCTGTGGCGTTTAAATTTGCTCGGCGTCGATGTCAGCGATCGCTGGGCTGAACTCGCCGACCGCTGGGAGCCGAGCGCCGAGGATACCTATTATGCCTTTAACGACATGCACGCGATGATGACCTTTGCTGGGGCGGGCCGCGACATGGCGGCGGCAAAGCTTTTGGCGGCGACCGCGAGTTACGTGACCGAGCGGGGCGGTACCAATGCTCAAATGACCAAGGATGTCGGCATCCCCATCTGCCGCGCGTTACTCGCCTTTAGCCGCGAGGATTACGGCACGACCGTCGACCTACTGCTGCCAATCCGCTACCGCAGCAACGTCTTCGGCGGCAGTTATGCGCAGCGTGACGTGATTGCACTGACTCTCATTGAGGCGGCGCTACGCGCCGGCCGTTTTAAACTCGCCCATGCTTTGCTGGCGGAGCGCACGGCGGTCAAGGAAACCAGCCCAATGACTTGGAAGTTAATGGCCCGCGCCCTCGATGGCGCCGGTGATGTGCCCGCCGCCGCCACGGCCCGCGACAAGGCCGAGACGCTCCTCGCCGGAATTCGCCCCATCGCCCATATCAATACGGGTCTAAGGAGCGATCCGGTGTTCATTCCTGGCGGGTGCCTACTTTAGAAAGAGGCGCTGTTATGCAGCAAGAAATCCCGATCATCGATCTGGCGAGCTTCCGCAACGGTAAGATGTCCGATAGAAAATTAGTGGCTGATGCTATCGCCGAAGCGTGCGAAACGCTTGGCTTCTTGGTTGTTTCCGGTCACGGCATTCCTGAACAGGACGGTGTGACCTTGCATAAGGCGGCGCTCGAATTTTTTGACCTGCCACTCGATGAAAAGCTGATCGTACGGCGGCCCCGCAACGATCAGAACCGCGGCTACATTCCTTATGGCGAGGAGACACTCGCCAAGATGCACGGGCAAGTGACGCCGGCCGACTACAAGGAAGTTTTCGCCATCGGGCCGGACGAGGTGCCGGACGAGCCATACTACACCGGCGAGTTGGCCTATCCGGATTTCGCGCCGAACCTGTGGCCGGCGCAGCCCGTTAGCCTACGGCCGGCGATGGCGGCCTACTACACGGGCATGCTGCGACTTGCGCGAATGCTGGGGCACGCCTTTGCGATCGCACTCGATATGCCAGAGGACTTCTTTGTTGAGCGGCTTGAGCGGCACTCCTGTCAGCTCCGCCTGTTACACTACCCCGCGCCGGAAGCGGAATTCTTGCCGGATCAGCTACGCTGCGGTGTGCATACAGATCTTGGCCTGACGACGATTCTGCGCAACGAAGCCGTTCCTGGCGGTCTTGAAGTCCGGACCCGTAACGGCGATTGGATCGCGGCCCCGGCAATCCCTAATACCTTCGTCGTCAATATCGGTGATTTGATGATGCGCTGGACCAATGACCGCTGGCGCTCCACGCCGCATCGCGTCGCCATCCCTCCGGCCGAAGCCCGTGCCCGCAGCCGCCGCCTGTCGATCGGTTTCTTCGTCATACCGAATTATGACGCGGCGGTTGAATGTATCGGGCGGCCGGGCGAAGCGGTGAAATATCCGCCGGTTACCGTGCGCGATTACCGCACCGACCGGTTCGCGGCCGGCGCGGGTGTGAGCGCGCCCTAAAAGGTTCAGTCTACGGCTTTAATGCCACGCCGGCGAATAGCGCCGATCCCGACAAGGCCCGCTAGAAAGAGTGCCGACGTCGCCGGTTCAGGAATCGTCGCGGTCCGTACTTTGTGAATCGTGTCCGTGTCATTCACCGGGTTAAACTCGGTCAACGGTTGGGGGAAAAAATCTCCTGATGAATCGTTCAGCCCCGCGAGGAAATGATTGATGCCATCGATAAGCACGTCGCCGGGTTCCGGCAACCGGTCCCACTCGACTCCGCTGGTTTGGAATTCCTTATGGGCGGAGTGAAGAATAAGACCGTCCAATGCACCAAGCCGGATATCGAAGAATAATTCGAAAAGAGAACTGAAGGTACCACCATCGGCATCCACGAATTCGATGGTCATTTCCCCTGTGCTGTCCGTCGGCGGCGGCGGTGTTGGATTCTGGGTCGTGTCGGCCGCGGAACGGCGCGATTGCAAGGTAACGAAAAGGTCCGCCTGTGGCGGCAATCCGGACGTTGGCCCAAGCGGTGTCAGATCGACGGGCGCGACAGATCTAAGCTGCAGCGCAACGATTTCGATTTCGATCGTCGCCGCATCCGGTGTTGTCGCCACGGTCGCCGGTGTTTTGCGTTCGACGATTGTGTCCGTATTACCAACCGATTGAACACCAATGGTCCCGCCAAAGTCGAAAGTCTCCAACGGTACCCCTTCGAAACCGATGGTTCCCAGAGATACAGGGAGAGGGGGGGCAAGTATGTCAGTGTTCAGGCTTGTTCCCGGCTGGGTCTGAAAAAGATCGAAGCCGGCTTCAACCGACGTCATTGCGAATGAATGGCTCGCCAAGGGAAGCGTTAGCAAAGCGGCGATCATTGAAATCGCAACGCGCCGGACGACAAAATGCAACGAGTACATTTCCTATCCTCCTAAATGTATTTGATCTTGCCAGAATAACGATTTGCGATACGGGTGCCTTGATCTGGATCAACCGTCCGCTTGTAAATGCCGGTGCGAGACGGAAGCCGAAGACTAGTCGACGCGCACCAGAAGCTTACCTGTATTGCGGCCTTCATAGAGCATTTCTATGGCGCCGCGCGCGGCATCGGCGCCTTCAAGAATATGTTCGTTGTAGCTAAGCTTACCGGCCCGCACCCATTCGGCTAGAGCGGAAAGCGCTTCCGGATATCGCGGTTTATAATCCAGCACCAGAAACCCCTGTATTCTGGCGCGCGCGACGAGAAGTTGACGGTGAACGCGTGGGCCGCTCGGGATTGGATCCCAGTCGGTCAG
>JAJFJC010000547.1 GCA_021774385.1 Alphaproteobacteria bacterium | reverse complement strand
CCCGGTAGTAGTACCCCGGCCACCGCGTCTCTTTCCGGAAAAGAGTGTGTTGCATGACGCTTTCGGACGCCAACCGCCGGTGCTTGAACTCCCATGTCCGCTGCAACTGATGAAGGTCCTCGGCGCCGACATGATCGGAATCTTCCTTTAACATCTCCATCAATTCGAGACCGCGATTGAGCGTCGGTTCGTTCGTCATATAGTTCGCGGAAATGCCGCCACAGTATTCGTCCATGAGCTTCTCGAGGCGTTGCAACGCATGGATTGGCAGGATGTAGCTCGGTGACACCGTACCGGCGACGATCTCGTTGCGGCCGACGCTGTAGTTTTCCATCGGTTGGAATATCTCTTCTTCCAAGCGTTGGATTTCCGCCTCGTCGAGTTGCGTATCGTCCATGTCGTCCATGTAATTGATCGCCGCCTTGCCCGCGATCCGGCCTTCCGTGAAGGATCCCGACGAAAACTTATGCGGGGTGCCGCCACTGGCATCGCCAGCGCCAAATAGGCCATTGACCGTCATCATCCGGTTGTAGCCCCACTTGTATTCTGAAGGTGCGTAATCTTCCGGTCCGCTTGCCCAGGCACCCGAACAGGTGGCGTGCGATCCCATGACGTAGGGCTCGGACGTGGTCAGCTCGGGATTGGTTTCCTTCGGGTCGATGTTCTGCGAGGCCCACACAACGGCTTGACCGATCGTCATGCCGAGGAAATTCTCCCAACCGACCTGTTCCTTATGCGGGTCCTGGAAGGCCTCCGTGGTCACCATGCGAATCGGGCCGCCGCCATTGGCGACTTCCTTAAGAAATGCGTGGTTGCGCAAACAGGTCGGGACGGGATGGCGGTCGATATAATCGCCAACCAGCTCCTTGGTATTTTCATACCATTTGGATTCGTACTCTTCGCCATAGGCGTTTTGGGTGTACGTCTTGAGATGCAGGAAATAGGCGCCGACCGGGCCATACCCATCCTTGAAACGGGTGAGAACGATCCGGTTTTCCATTTGTGTCATCTTGGCGCCGATCTGAATCGGCAGACCATAAGCTGAAGCGCTACTCCAGGGCGCGTACCAGGTCCGGCCCATGCCTTCGCCGACGGAACGCGGTTTGAAGATGTGCGAGGCGCCGCCGGCGGCGACGATCACCGATTTCGCCTTGAACACATAGTAATCGCCCGTGCGGACGTTAAAGCCAGCGGCACCGGCAACGCGTTTGGGGTCTCTCTTGTCCATCAGAAGGTGGGTCACCATGATCCGGTTGTAGACCTCGGTGGCGGCCTTGCGGGCGGCTTCCGCGACGATCGGCTTATAGCTCTCGCCATGGATCATGATCTGCCATTTGCCCTCGCGAAGATAACGGCCTTCCTCGTTCTTCATAATGGGGAGACCCCATTCCTCGAACTTATGCACGGTCGAATCGACATGCCTTCCGATATCGTAGGCAAGATCCTCGCGCACGAGGCCCATCAGGTCATTGCTGGCATATTTGACAAAATCTTCTGGCTGATTCTCGTTCCACTGCATGCCCATGTAGCAGTTGATCGCATACAGGCCCTGCGCGACGGCGCCGCTGCGTTCGATATTCGCCTTCTCGACAACGACGATTTTCTTGTCACGTCCCCAAAAACGGGATTCATACGCCGCACCGCAACCGGCCATGCCGCCGCCGACGACGAGCACGTCCGAATCGACGCGAATGGTTTTTCTACCTCCGAACAAACCCATCAGACCACTCCTTGCTTAAGTTTATTCGGGTCCAGCACGGGTAATCCCCCTTCGATGTTGAGCGCGTCCGGCTCGTGCGCGAGGTCTTGCGATTTAAGATCCGCTGCCGTCGGCACACCGTAGTCCTGCGGTGACTTGATTGATCCCCAAGGAGTCGTCCGGATAGGGGACTCGAAATTTTTCTCGCGACCATCCCGGAACTTAATCTTCCAGGAGACTGTGCCCTTCTCTTCCTCGCGAAGCACCCGGACGCTGTGTCCCAAGGGCGCGAAGTCGGCATAGCCACGGCAGTCAATCGCGTTTTGTGGACAGGCTTTCACACAGGAGTAACATTCCCAGCACATATTGGGCTCGATGTTATAGGCACGGCGATAGGTCTTATCGATGTGCATAATGTCGGATGGGCAGATATCGACGCAATGTCCGCAGCCGTCGCAACGTGTCATATAAACAAATGTCGGCATGATATTAGGTTATCTCCTGTATCGAAGATCAGTGATGGACTGATGAACCGTCGAAACGGTTGATTAATAGTGTCGCGGCAGGCGGCGGGCGCTACCGAAAACTTCAGGCTTGTCAGCGGGTGCCGGTAAATTGCTTCTCGAACCATCTGCTTCCGCCACTCGTTTTTGGAGGGCCGCCGCCGGCTTGAAGAACATATGCGAAAATTTCGACCAGGGGATGGAGACGAAGAGCATCGTTGTCGCGAGGAGATATAGGCCCAAGAAAATGCTTGTTCCTCCGGCACCGGTTGCCTGAAGGAAAGCCCAGATCAGGCCCAGCGTCACGCTTGCGAGTAGTGAAATGATGAACAGGTCTGCACGCACGATTCGAAACGGCGAGTTGCCTTCCGCGGCAACATCAACGCGGATGAAAAACCAGAACCAATAACCGCCACCGCACACCATCAGGCCCCCGATGGTCCATAAGGTTGGCAGAATGGCGGGTGTCGCGGCATCTGGCGAGGCGTAACCGAACACCATGATGACGGTCGTAATCACATAGGCTAGGAACCCGTACATGGTCAGCAGGTGCGCAATTCTGCGGTTCGCATTACAGAATTCCGCGGAAGTCAAAACGTCCACTGCCGCGGTTTGGACGGCCAGGGATACCACTTCCCCGCTGCCGACTTGCCGTGTCCCTTTCGTTTTCGCTTTCCGCCAATTGTCAAAAAAGTATTTGGCGCTTTGTTTATGGATGACGTCGTACAGCGTACCACCCGCCACCAAAATTATCATGATGACGACATAGGTCTGCATGATGGTGGGTGATATGGACGCCGAAAGCTCGGCGAAGGGATTGCTGGTGAACATTAAACTGCCCCAATGTTAGCCAATTAATATCAACGCAAGGACGGATCGTATTGTTGCCCCAAAAGACCCTACACGCTTGTCACTGGGCGTTCTAATCTGAACCCCGTGTGTGCCCTGCGCGCGAAGCCGGATGTTAAATACGAAATCTGTCGATGTTAGTAGTATAGGGTCCCGGGACTGTCAAATCCGCCACAAGGCGTACTTGAAAACGAGTGTGGCGGATCGGAAGACCTAGGCAATTGGACCGAGTACACCGCGTTGTTCTTCCACGCCTGCTATCCGAATATGGTTTTGCCGTGGCCTTGTGACGTTAGCCGAGGCTGTCGTAATAGGCTTGCAGCACCTTGACGACCTCTGGGCGGCTGAACGCCGCGGGCACGGTTTCGTGATTGGCGAACATTTCGCGCAAACGCGTGCCTGATATGTTCAGACGGTCTTCCTCGCCATGCGGGCAGGTCTTACCGGTCGCCATACCGTCGCATTTTTGGCAATAAAAGGTGATGTCGATCTTGAGCGGCTGAATGACCAGGCTGTCGTCGTCGAGTGTATCGAAAATATGATGGGCATCGAACGGACCATAATAATCACCGACACCGGCATGATCGCGCCCCACCACCAGATGCGAGCAACCGAAATTCTGGCGAAATAGGGCATGTAGCAACGCTTCGCGCGGCCCGGCGTAACGCATTTCAATCGGATAGCCGGCTTGAACCGCGGTACCTTCGACGAAATAGTTTTCGACCAACGTATCGATCGCTTTAACGCGTACATCCGCGGGGATATCACCGGGCTTCAATGCGCCCAATACCTGGTGGATTAGGACGCCGTCGCCAATCTCAATCGCGATCTTCGCCAGGTGTTCGTGGCTCCGGTGCATCGGATTTCGGGTTTGGAATGCCGCGACTTTGGACCAGCCGCGTTTTTCAAACATTGCCCGTGTCTCCGCCGGTCTGAAATACAAGCCTTTATATGTTTCCGGATAATGCCCTTCCGACAGAACTGTGATCGGACCGGCGAGATTAATGTCGCCCTGCTCCATAACCTTCTGCACGCCGGGATGTTTCCCGTCCGTCGTCCGGTAGATGTGTTCGCATTCGAGTGTGCGGTCGATTTCATATTTTTCGGTGACGCGAAGAATGCCGACGATCGTGCCTTCTTCGTCGGTCAGCGCGACCTCATCGTCCAACGCGATGCTGTCGGCGGCATTGCGCGCGCATGACAGGGTGATTGGAATGGGCCAAAACAAGCCGTTTGATAGCTTCATGTCGACACAGGCGCCACGCCAATCGGCTTCTCCCATGAATCCGTCAAGCGGTGTATACGCACCCATGCCGAACATAAACAGGTCGGAGAGCTCGCGGCTCGACAACGGAACCTGGCGTAGCGTTGCCGCGCGCGCCAGAGCTTCCTGCCGGTCATTTGCGGCGAGAAGGAGCGGCTTGAGCGGACCACCGCCATGCGGTGGTACGAGATTTGACATTGGATGAGTCCTCGGTGGCGTCGTCTATTGGGGTGCGAGTGCAGTCATACACGCCGCTCCAATGGGTGTGAAGAGGCAGGACCTCCTCATTAGGGATATTACGGATTGCGCCACCGGCTGTTTCAAATAGTCTGTGCGGCATAATTTGGCACGCCGGACAGGTTCATTTTGCACGCGTATTCCCGGTGACGTTTCCCAAGTTACGGTGTTTTCCATCTGCGATTAGGATTGTCTGAAAGGGTTAGCGATGAAAAAAGGTTTTCTCATAGGCGGTGGCGTACTCATCGTCGTCATTGCGGTAGGCGTCTACTGGTTTGCGTCCAATCTCGATTCGTTGATCAAGGCCGCGATCGAAACTTACGGGTCCGAGATTACCAGGACGGAGGTTACGCTCGATAAGGTCGAGATTTCTCCAACCTCCGGCGCAGGAAGTTTAAGCGGGCTGAAGATGGGGAACCCCGCTGGATTCAAAAGCGATAGCGCGTTCAATCTGGGCCAAGTCAGTGTCGCGCTTGATACGAGTTCGCTTGGGAGCGATACCGTCGTCATCAAGGAAATCGTTATTGCCGCGCCAGCGGTTACTTATGAGGTCGGCGCGAACGGTAGCAATATCGATGCGATCCGTAAGAATGTTGAAAGCTATACCGGTGCGGCCGGTAGTGGTGGCTCCAGCAGCGGCGGTTCTGGTGGCGGTGACGCGAAAGAGGGCGAGATCAAACTTATTATCGAAAACCTCTACATCCGCGACGGTAAGGTAAATGTTAGTGCCACGGCGCTGGGCGGCAAGTCGCTCGGCGCGCCGCTGCCAACCATTCACTTAAAAGACATAGGCAAGGATTCCGGCGGTGCCACGCCGGGCGAAGTCGCCGACAAGGTGATAAAGGCGGTCAGCAATGGTGCGACGAAAGCGGTCGGAACCTTGAATCTCGATAAGATTTTGGGTGGCGCTTCTGGCGTCGCGAAGGATGCGATGCAGCAAGGCAAGGGCGGCCTCGAAAAAGGCAAGGATGCTGTTGGTGGCACGCTGAACAAGCTGCTCGGGAAATAGATTAATCGAACCCTGGGCCGTCCGTCCGACAGCGGCGTTCCAGGGAATTCGATTCACGGAAAGGCTCGCGAATAAACACGCTATGCCGGTGTTTGTGTTAGCAAACTCACGAAACGGAGCACGATAACCCCTGTGCTCGTGAAAAATCCCGCGATTGGCACCCAGTTTGGAATGAGGAATGTTTCAGGCGGTGGCGGCCCTTGGCACTTGACCCGCCATAGCGCCAGATTAACCAGTGCAAAAACGGAAAGCATCAAAAAGGACGTGATCTCGGCGAGTTGGATTAGCGGCAGCCACAGCGCGAAAATGAGAATGAAGCATGCTACGATCGCCGTCGCCAACAGCGGTGTCTGCGTGATGGCATTCACATTCGCGAAGACCCGGGGGAGCCAACCTTGGTTGCTCAGCCCATACAGGACCCGCGCCGCCATGACTGTCTGAATTAGGGCACCGTTAAGAATGGCGATGATGGCGATCAGGCTGATCACGTTGGACAGGCCGCTTGCTTTCCGCTCGATTAACAATGTCATCGGCGCTTCGCTAGCGGCGAGTTCATCCATCGGCAGGCTTAGGACGGCGACGAGGGCCAATGTGATATAGAATGCCGTTGTAACGATGAGAGTAATGATGATGGCGCGCGGTAAATTGCGCCGGACGTCCTTCACTTCCTCCGCCACGTTGACCATGTCTTCGAACCCGATAAAGGCATAGAAGGCGAGAATTGATCCGGCTAAAATTCCGCTCCAGGCTGTCGTATCGAACGGGGGAAGCAATTCCGGTAAGCGCGCGGGAAGGTCGGCGAAACTTTCGTGGCCCGCCCAGATTGCGATCAACAAACCGCCAATTTCGATAATTGTCGCCACGACCGCGATGGTCACCGATTCGGTGATACCCCAAGCGGCGACGACGCCAAGCGCGCAAACCAGTAAAACGATTGCCAGCCAATCCGGAAAATCAGCGAATTCGTGCAGATACCCGACAAACCCGTGCGCGATGGCGGCGCTGGATGTAAGGCCGGAAAACATAACCGCCAAGCCGACGGTAAGGGCAAGAAACCTAGCGGGAAACGCCGCATGCACGAAAACGGCTTCGCCGGCGCTTTTGGGAAGGCGTGATGCGAACTCCGCGAACGAGAATACCGTGAGGCCCGCAATTAGGGAGGCAAGCAAAAATGAAATAGGCGCATAGAGGCCCGCATTCCCCGCTACCTTGCCGATAAGGACATAAATACCGGCGCCAATCGTGGTGCCGAGCCCATAGAGCGTAATCAAGGGAAGCGAGAGGGTTCGCTTTAAGCTTGGTTTATCGTCGGTGTCTGTCGACAAATCCGGGGTGCCCAATCGCTGTTATTTCGTTTCTGCGGGCGCCGCGAGTTTAACGGTTGCACCCGCGAGACCTTCAAAATAGCTCAATAGGCGCCGATATTCTTGGAAAATTTTACGAATTCGAGGCTATGGCCCGCGTCACGAAGGTAATCCAACATGCCTGTTTGTTTGGTAAGGTCCGACACCCAATGATCGGGTATATGCGTATGGATGGCGGAACACTCCAGGTCCACAGCGAGCCGTTCCATGCCGCCGATCAGAGATTTGATCGCCGCCGCTCGGTCACCCATATCCAAGGCAACGAAGTTCTCCACCGCCAATACCGAATCCTGGTTTAAAACGATTCGAACCGAGTAACTGAATAATCCATGGATATAGCCGCGATTGCTTTGCGCGGTGACAATGCCCGCCACCTTTGACAGCGCGGGATCTGGATGATTGATTTTCTCCGCATATTCGACCCAGGCATCAAGAGTAACATCAGGCCGGGCAGCTTGTATAAGCGGATAGGCGAGCGCCGCCTTGTTTACAGCGAGTGGCTTTAGATTGTAGTCCTGAGGCATGGCAATCCGAACTCGTGAAGGGTGTACGCTACTCCCGGGCGTAAAATGCGAAAATGACCTATGTCATTGTGACCTTTCATTGAAACTCTCCCACGTGGCAAAATGCGCCGTGCAATTGAGAAACTGACGTATTACACTTGAAAACAGCAGAGAGGAAATTGTTGGGTATTAAGTCATGGCTGTCATGAAATTCAATCGACCGCCGGTCGCTAATCCGGGCTCAGTCATGAGTCCCTGTGCTGCCTGTTCTGTCCGCGACCTTTCGATTTGCGGCGTTCTCGACGAAACAGATCTACGGAAAATGGCGGCGATAGCCCACAATTTGCGCTTTTCGCCGCACGATCCGATTATCGATGAAGGTGAATCGGCGAATTTTCTCTTCAATATTACCGGCGGAACCGTCCGTCTTTACAAGCTATTGCCCGATGGCCGTCGCCAGGTAACGGGTTTCCTCACAAGTGGCGATTTTCTCGGCATCGCCTTGAACGAAAACTATGCCTATAGCGCCGAGGCGGTGGATGACGTGACGGTCTGCCGCTTTGTGCGGGGTAAGCTGGAAAATCTCTTGGATGAATTGCCGCATCTTGAAAAGCGGTTGCTCGGCCTTGCCTCGAACGAACTGGTCCAGGCGCAAGATCAAATGGTTTTGTTGGGGCGCAAGACGGCAAAGGAGAAGGTGGTTTCGTTTCTACTCGCGCTGTCGCGCCGGCAAGAAGAAGTAGGCGGTGTGGCGACGCCTGTCATGCTACCGATGAGCCGTGCCGATATAGCGGATTATTTGGGACTCACGACGGAGACCGTAAGCCGAACATTTTCATCGTTGAAACGAAGCCAAGCCATACGGATCGAAGAGGGGGGCAAGGTCGCGTTACCCGATTTTGAAGCGCTTGAGACCATTGCCGAAGGGTATTAGGGGCTCGTCATCCCGAAAATAGGCGTTCATACGCGTCGACCATCGTTTTCTCGTCATAAACTTTGCGGACATGGTGGCGGTTTTCGCCGCCGATAGCGCGGCGAAGGTCTGCGTCCTCCGTGAATTTGGAAAGAACGGCACTCAAGGCATGTGTGTCCCGCGCGACGATATAGGGCTTGTTTCCCTCGGAAACAATGTGTCGGACGTCGCCGACATCGACGCCGGCGACGGGGAGTCCCGACGCCATCGCTTCCAGAATACTGATCGGCATCTGCTCCGTATCGGAAGATAGCGCAAAAATATCGAATAAGCTCAATATGCCGGCGGGGTCGGCGATATAGCCCGTGAAAATTACACGGTCGGCTATTTCCTGTTGTTTCGCAAAAGCCTCCAACCCTGCGCGCTCTGGCCCGTCACCGACGATAACCAAACGCAACTTGTCGCTTTCCGGCATGTTGCGGAAAGCGAGTAGCAGCCGTTGTAGGTTTTTTTCCGGCCGCAACGTGGCGACCGTGCCAATTACGGTCGTCTCGGCGGTGATATTATAGCTGTCCGCCAGCGCTTGGTCGCGTTCACGCGTGAAACGGTCGCAGTCAATGCCATTGGGGATGTATTGGACACGCGTTGGATTGATGCGCCAAATTCGAGTCACGATGTCATGCAGCGTGTGCGAGGGCACGACAACGGTCGTGTTGCGTCCGAAAAGGAAACGCCGGAAGTATACACGTCTTGGCAATTGTCGGTCGGCTTCTTCCGGCCCGAAACCATCCACAATATGGATGTGCGGCAAGGACCGTCCGAAATTTGCAAGTGCCCACTCGATGGCGCCCCAATTGTAGGTAACAAGGACGTCCGGCCGTAGCTCTTTTAGGGCGCGCCGAAAATGAATGAAATTGTTGGCCAGGTGACCTTTACTGTAAGCCACGTCGGGAATGCTGAAATCTATACCGTCATTTAACAGTTCGGTTGCCTTGTAAGATTGGTTCGCGGCGTACAGGAAATGAGAAAACTGAGTCCGATGTTTATTCGCCAAACGGGCAAACCGAACCTGTGCACCACCAATTTCAAAGCTTGGGAAAGCATGAAATAGTTTGTGAGCGAATTTTGATTTCAATTAAACGTCCCCAATATAAAATATCTTTATAGGTGCAACATAACATTGATGCCATTGCACTGGTAGAACCGAGAATCATTGAAATATTTCAGTATATTGCAAGGTATGAATATGCCGATTCCAGGTTGGAAATCTTTGCTGATTTTTACCGTGATAGTTGTTGTGCAGGCACATGTCCTGTTTATTTCTCCTGTACAAGCTGATTTCATGGATGGGCTTGCTGCCTATGACGGTGGTGACTATGCGACGGCTCGCATCGAATGGCTGGCCCTTGCGGAGAGAGGCGATCCGGTCTCTCAGACAGCGCTTGCCGGTCTCTATGCATCTGGAATGGGTGTCGGTCAAAATTTTGTCGTTGCAGCACGGTGGTTTCGCCGCGCCGCGGAGCAAGGCCATATGATCGCGCAGCTAAATCTCGGTGATTTTTACGCACGTGGTTTGGGTGTGGCTTCTGATTTGACGGTCGCATGGGTATGGCTGAGCCTCGCTGCCAGGCAAGGGAATGATTGGGCGGCCAGGCGACGGGATGATGTTGCGTTGCGAATGACCAAGACAGCGCGATGTGAGGCAGGACGTCGACTGGTCGATTGGCGGCCGTCGCTTCGCTAAGCATTTTGGTCCAGCTCGTGGTAATCAACACCTGCGAAGCTGGACTGAATTGCCAAGCATCATAGATTGACAGCCGTACAAATTTCCTCAAAATGAAACAAACTGTTCCATTTATGCCAAAAATGTTGATTGAGACCTTGGCAATTTTCGTAGATGTCATGGAAATTAGCGGGAGAATTCAAATGAGCCAGGTAGCAGCGGCGCGAGCGCCCGAAGTTATGAATGTTGATGCGATACTGGATGGGCTGATGGCTCGGGCGCGCGGGGCAATGGCGATTTTCGCCGATGCCGATCAGGCGCGCATTGATGAAGCCGTGACGGCGCTAGCCTGGTCGATCTATAAGCCGGAAAATGCCGAACACTTGGCGGTGCTTGCCGTCGAGGATACAGGCCTTGGCAATGTGCCCGACAAGGTCATCAAGAATACACGCAAGACTTTTGGCGCCTTGCGTGATCTGATGCGCGTGCGCACGGTTGGCGTGATCGAGGAAATTCCCGAAAAAGGTCTGGTAAAATATGCGAA
>JAJFJC010000546.1 GCA_021774385.1 Alphaproteobacteria bacterium | reverse complement strand
GGCCGCCGGTCGTCATGCAGGTCGTGCCATCCCTTGTAACGGGCGGTGTGGAAAGGGGAACGGTTGATATGGCGATCGCCTTGGCGGAGGCGGGCTGGCGTTCCCTGGTTGTATCTTCGGGAGGGCCGATGGTCCGGGAATTCCTTCGTGCCGGCGGCGAACATTTCGAACTTCCCGTTCAATCCAAAAACCCAATGGTTATGCGGGCGAACACAGATCGGCTCATCACGCTGATTCGTGAACATAATGTCGACATCGTTCATGTGCGCAGCCGTGCGCCGGCGTGGAGCGCGCGGCGTGCCGCGAGAAGGGCCGGTGCCCACTTCGTCACAACGATTCACGCGCCCTATAATCTAGGGTTGCCCTTAAAGCGTTTATATAATTCCGTGATGGCCGACGGTGATCGGGTCATCGCGATCAGTGCCTTTATCGCGCGGCATGCGGTTGAAACCTATCGCGCCGACGCCGAGCGTATCCGGATCATTCATCGTGGCACCGATATAGACCGGTTCGACCCGGCGCGGGTAAGCGCGGAACGGGTTATCAAATTATCCAAGGAATGGCGGCTTCCCGACGGTATCCCCGTTATTATGCTGCCGGGGCGATTGACGCGATGGAAAGGGCAGATCGTACTGATCGAGGCCATGGCGAGGCTTGGGCGGGACGACGTCCGCTGCCTTATTGTCGGGAGCGATCAGGGGCGAACCGGTTATCGACGGGAACTGGAGGCTCTCATTGCGAAGCATAAGCTTGAAGGCGTAATTCACCTTGTCGGCGACTGCACCGATATGCCGGCGGCACTAATGCTGGCGGATACCGTCGTGCACGCTTCCACCGATCCCGAAGGTTTCGGCCGTGTGATTGTCGAAGCGCAAGCCATGGGACGGCCGATCGTGGCCGCCGACCACGGGGCCAGCCGGGAACTTATTTTATCCGACGAAACGGGATGGTTGGTTCCACCCAACGATCCAGATGCCCTGGCCAATGCCTTAAAAATCGCGCTCGCTTTAGATGTTCAACAGCGGGAAGATATGGCCGCGCAAGCCATACAGCGCGTGCGCAACCAATTCACCAAACATTCGATGTGTTCGGCAACGCTGGACGTCTATCGCGAATTGCTTACGGAAACCCGGGCCGACGGTGACGTGGCCGCGTGACCGCTGAATTCAAGAATATACTCGTCATCAAATTGAGCGCATTTGGAGATTTCGTCCAGGCGATGGGGCCATGCGCCGCCCTTCGCAGGGTGCATGCGAATGCGCGTATTACGCTGCTGACGACCGCGCCTTATGTCGAATTCGCGGAAATGAGCGGCTATTTCGACGAAATTTGGACCGACGACCGGCCGCGTTGGTGGCAAGTCCAAAAATGGCTCTCTTTGAAACGCCGGCTCGATAGTGGCGCGTTTGGTCGCGTTTATGACCTTCAGACCTCCGACCGGTCGGGGACTTATTTTCGGTTATTCGCCCGACCCAGGCCGGAATGGAGCGGAATTGCCACGGGTTGTTCGCATCCGCACGACAATCCGCGACGTGATTTCATGCATACGATTGAACGGCAGCGCGAACAGTTGGCCGCCGCCGGCATTGACGACGTGCCGGCACCAAGCTTCGATTGGATTGACGGCGATATTGAAAAATTCCAATTGCCATCGGGGTTCATATTGTTGGTGCCCGGCGGTTCAGCCGGGCGTCCGGCAAAAAGATGGCCCACGGCGCGCTATACTAGATTGGCGAAACTCTTAGCCGAGAAAGGGCATATCCCGGTATTGATCGGTGCCGATGATGAAGCAAGCCGAAACGCTGAAATCGCAAAGGCCTGTCCACATACGATCAACTTGACCGGCAAAACCTCACTGTCCGAAATTGCCCGCCTGGCGCGTGCGGCGGCCGGCGCGGTTGGGAATGACAATGGGCCAATGCACTTGATCGCCGCCGCCGGGTGCCCCTCTGTTGTTGTCTATTCGGCTGACTCCGATCCCGCCCTTTGTGCCCAAAGGGGACCGGAAGTCGTAATTTTGCGCCGTGACAATCTCTTGGACCTAGAACCAGATGAGGTTGAAGCGGCTATCCGCTTGCGGTAAACCGATGCGCCGCACGGCGCGGCAAGATGAAACGGAACGAAATATGGTTGCGATTACCCTTCCCGACGGCAGCGTTCGGGATTATGACGGCGCGGTCAGCGGTGCCGAAGTAGCGGCTTCGATTGGCCCTGGACTCGCGAAAGCGGCGGTTATCGTCAAGGTTGATGGTATCGAGCGCGATTTGGCGCAGGCCATTGAGGCTGATTCCGAGGTCGAAATTATTACTCGGGATAGCGATGCCGGGTTGAACTTGCTACGGCACGACTGCGCCCATGTTCTGGCCGAAGCCGTACAAGAACTATTTTCGGGCACGCAGATTACTTTTGGACCCGCGACCGAAGACGGTTTTTACTACGATTTTCATCGCGTCGAGCCGTTTACGCCGGACGATTTCGATGCGATCGAAAAACGCATGTCGGAAATCGTCGACCGGGACGAAGCAATTACCCGTGAAATTTGGAGCCGCGAGGACGCGGTAAAATTCTTCGAGGAAGCCGGAGAGACCTTCAAGGCGGAACATGTCGCGGGGCTTCCCGACGATGTGGATATTTCAATGTATCGTCAAGGGAACTGGATCGATCTTTGCACCGGGCCGCATCTGCCATCGACGGGGCGGCTTGGCAAATCGTTCAAACTGATGAAGCTCGCCGGCGCCTATTGGCGTGGTGATCCCAAAAACCCACAACTGCAACGCATGTATGGCACCTGCTGGCGCACGGACAAGGAACTTCGTGCCTATCTACACCGGCTTGAAGAAGCGGAAAAACGCGATCATCGCCGCCTCGGGCGCGAAATGGATTTGTTTCACATTCAAGAGGAAGCGGTTGGCAGCGTGTTCTGGCATCCAAAAGGCTGGACGCTTTATCGGACATGCGAGACCTATATGCGCCGCCGACTGGAAAATGCAGGATATGGCGAGGTAAAGACGCCACAACTCGTCGACCGTAGCCTGTGGGAACGGTCGGGCCATTGGGAAAAATTTCGCGAACACATGTTCACGGTCGATGATGAGCATGACCGGGTGCTTGCGCTGAAGCCGATGAATTGCCCATGCCATGTGCAAATTTTCCGCCAAGGCATTAAGAGTCACCGAAACCTCCCAATCCGCATGGCGGAATTCGGATCTTGCCACCGCAACGAGCCTTCCGGCGCGTTGCATGGCCTCATGCGGGTTCGCGCCTTTACGCAAGACGATGCGCATATCTTTTGTACCGAAGACCAGATTGTCTCGGAAACGGAGCGTTTCTGCGAACTTCTGTTGTCGATCTACCGCGATTTCGGGTTCGAGGAGGTGGCGGTCAAGTTTTCCGACCGGCCGGAAGTTCGCGCCGGCGACGATGCGGTTTGGGAGCGTGCCGAGAAGGCGCTTGTCGAGGCGACCGAAGCTGCTGGCCTTTCCTACACCCTCAACCCCGGCGAAGGCGCGTTCTATGGTCCTAAACTCGAATTCGTGTTGACCGATACGATTGGCCGCGAATGGCAATGCGGTACGTTGCAGGTCGATTTCGTGCTGCCGGAACGCCTGGATGCGAATTTTATTGGCGAGGATGGTGAAAAACACCGGCCGGTGATGCTACATCGCGCCATACTAGGGTCGTTCGAGCGGTTTCTCGGCGTCCTTATCGAACATTTCGCTGGGCGGCTGCCGCTTTGGTTGTCGCCCGTGCAAGCTGTTGTCTCGACGATTACGTCGGACGCGGATGATTACGCGAATGAGGTCGCCAAGGCATTCCGCGATGCGGGCTTACGTGTCGAAACCGATCTGCGTAACGAAAAAATCAATTACAAGGTTCGCGAACATTCGCTTGCAAAAGTCCCGGTAATCATCGTTGTTGGCAAGCGCGAGGCGGAAGAACGCGCCGTCGCGCTTCGGCGCCTCGGTGGTAAAAAGCAAGAAATTGTTGCACTTGAAGATGCGCTCAATACACTAGCAACTGAAGCGGCGCCGCCAAATTGACGACGCCACTGATTGTTGGGTTGGAATCGTGGTCAACGCACCGTGTTACAATCCGCGTAAGCTTTAATATCAATAGGAGGAATCTATAGCTCGTCCACCATATAACGCCGCGCCGGTCAAACACGGACCGCGTGTGAATAGGGATATCGAATCCGTTAATATTCGGCTTGTCGATGAAGATGGAGAAATGATCGGGGTCGTTCCGCTCGCGGAAGGGTTAAACCGCGCCGACGAGGCGGGGCTGGACTTGGTCGAGGTTTCGCCCAACGCGGACCCGCCAGTTTGCAAGATCCTGGATTATGGCAAGTTCAAATATATTGCGCAGAAAAAAGCGAATGAAACGCGCAAGAAGCAGAAGACCATCGACGTCAAGGAAATCAAAATGCGTCCGAACATCGATAATCACGATTACGATGTGAAAATGCGGGCGATGGAAAAATTCCTCGACGAAGGCGACAAGGTCAAGGTTACCTTGCGTTTTCGCGGACGTGAGATGGCGCACCAGGAACTGGGCCGCAAGGTTTTGGAACGGGTCCGGGTCGATCTCGACGGGCCAGCCAAGGTCGAACAGATGCCGCTGATGGAAGGCCGGCAGATGATCATGATCCTGTCGCCGAAATAACCGTACGGTTGTTTTTTGTTCCGCGCCGTTCAGTGCGCGGGACTCCGGCCCCGTAAAAGGTTCTAACAATCGCCGTCGAGAAACTTGGCCATCCGAGGACCCGGTTCGCCATCCCGGAATGCGTCCGAAAGTGATTGAATCCCGGCGTGAACGCCATCGTCGAGCGACAGGCGTTCCCAGTCGCGCATCAATTTCTTTTGCAAACGAATTCCAACGGGTCCGTTGGCCATGATCAAGTTGACGGTTTCTGCGAGCGCTGCATCAAGTTTCGTGGCGGGTGCGACATGCTCTACTAAACCCCAATTCAACGCCGTCGCGGCGTCGATGGCGTCACCCCGATAGATTAGCCAATTTGTCCGGCCCCACCCGATCAAACGTGGAAAAAGCGCGGCTTCGATTACCGAGGGCAAATCGAACAGAACTTCGGGCATGGCGAAACGGGCATTATCGCCGGCGATGCGGATGTCACAGCTTGCCGCTACTTCCAGGCCAGCTCCCATGCAGGCGCCATTTATGCGCGCGATAACGGGTACCGGAAGTTCTCGGATCGCCTGATTGGCGTTCTGCAAGGACGTGATATAGGCGCGGCCGCTCTTTGCGTCGAAATTGCGTAGTTCTTGTAAATTGGCGCCGGCGATAAACGATCTCGGCCCTTCACCCGTTAGGACGGCAAGCCGCAAATCTTGGTCCGACGCCAAATCCCGAAAGGCGCTTTCCAGCCCCGCGACCAATTCACTGGTTAGGCAATTTGCCTTCGCAACATTTTCGATCGTTACCGTTGCGATGCGGCCTTCCGGCCTTGATTCAAACTCGACGCCTATGCGGGCCATCATGTTTCCCCGTTGTTGTTGTTTTTTAGAGACTAGCGCGCTGCGTCACGCCGCCATCGATCGTAACGACGGCGCCACTTACCCATGATGCCCGGGGGCTGGCAAGATACGCTACCAGGTCGGCGACCTCGTCCGGTTTCCCAGCGCGTCCCAAGGGAAGATTGGACAGAAGTTCCGGCCAACGTTCGCTATCGCCAAATTTTTCTTTTGCTTGCGCGGCGTAAATTGTCACAAGCCGTTCGGTTTCGATCAGGCCAGGATTGACGGCATTAACGCGCACGCCTTTATCGACGCTTTCGCCACCAAGCGCGCGCGTCATCGCCATGATGCTAGCATTTCCCATGGAACCGGCGAGGTAGTTCGGGACAGGGCTTTCGCCGGCGGTACCAATGACATTGACGATCGCGCCAGATCCTCGAGCGCACATGGCCGGATAGACTTCGCGGATTAAATTGATGTAGCCGAACACTTTCAAGTCCCAGGCGCGCCGCCAGGTTTCCTCGTCAACCGCGTCGACCGGTCCGAACGGGATCGCCCCCGCATTGTTGACGAGAATGTCGATACCCGCCGTATCGGCCGCCAATTGGCGCATATGGTCGCCGTTGGATAGGTCGGCGGCATGGATCGTGATTTGCGCGCCGAAGGTTTCATTCAATGCATCGCGCGCGGCAATCAGGTCTGTTTCCGTCCGCGCGGCAAGATGAAGCGTGCAGCCTTCCTCCGCCAGTCGTTCCGCGACGGCGCGTCCAATACCTTTCGAACCGCCGGTAATCAGCGCCGTCTTTCCGGCGAGCTTCAGGTCCATATTTCCCTCCCCTGTATACGGGGCACTCTCGCGCGGACGGCCGCGCGGCGTCAAGCGGTGGACTTGGCTGTCTTACGATGTTCAGAAGAATGGAGTCAGCGCATTTCAATGTATTTGTGACGATGCACTAGATCAAAGACATCGGCTAAAAAGCATTAAATATTAAGCGTTCCGAATAGTTTCTGACTATTTGGGTGCGACTGTCGTATTTACAATTTGTTAACCAAAGCTGCATTAGAACGGACCCAGCCGCATTGCATCGATATGTGTTACGCCCTGGAAAATAATTCTGCCTGACACTTGGGTGTGTGACGCGCAAAGCGGTTCTCTTCGTAGGGCCGCCGTTCGCAGTTAGATATCGGACGGCAGTTATCATTGATGGGTGAATTGATTTAGTGGATGATATTTAGACGGTTCGGAGCCGATTTCGATGAAGCCAAAAGATGTGATCGCGGCAGTGAAGAGCCACGGTATCTGGCTCGAACAAAAAGGCGGTGGCAACCGCGCAGACCTTTCGTTACAGGATCTGCAAAAGGCACAGCTGTCGCAATTGAACCTCAGCAAAGCGAAGTTCACCGGCGCCAATCTTTCCCGCGCGAATTTGAAAGGTACCAATTTCGAAGAAGCGGATCTCTATGGCGCTGACTTCTTCGCGGCGACGCTGGCGGGCGCCAATCTTTCGAGTGCCGATTTGCGGGGCTCACGGCTGCGCTCAACCGATCTCACCCGCGCCAACATGGAGGGGTCGGATCTACGGGAAGGAACGTTGATCAAAGTAGGTGCGGGTCATGCCGACGAGATCGTGACCAGCGACCTCAGCCTGTGCTCACTCGACGACGCGAATTTGTCCAATGCGAACCTAAAAGGTGCGCAAATGAACCGGTGTTCGGCTGTGGGCGCCGTTTTCCAAGATGCCATGCTCGACGGCGTTAAACTGCGCGGTGCAAACCTCCAAGGCGCTAATCTCAGTGGCGCGAGTTTAGGTGGCGCGGACTTTTCAGGCTCGACGATGACCGGTTGCGATCTGTCTCGTGCAAATCTGAAAGGCGCCGTCCTCACGGACGTGAACCTTGAAGGGGCGGATTTGGAACAGGCATTCGTCGCGGATGTTTCCTTCGCGACCGCGACGCTTGGCGATACAGAAGTTCCAGAACCCGGCGAACATCATTCCGCCAAATACGATAAAGCCGCCGAAGCCCATATTCTCTGGATTGAAAGCAATGGCAAGCAGGGATGCCGGGCTGATTTTATGGGCGCCGATCTTCGGTATCTCGATTTCGCTGGCAGGAATATGAGTGGAGCAAATTTCAAGGGTGCCAACTTAAGCGGCGTAAGCTTGGCTGGTGCGCAACTCACTCTCGCAGACCTATCAGGAGCCGATCTCAGCAATGCGGTTCTCGCGGAGTCCGATCTTCGCGGGGCAAATCTGGCGGGCGCGAGTATGATGTACGCGGATATGTCCAGCGCGGTACTTTCGCCGATTGAAATTAGAACAAAAAAGGGTACGACGGTGGCGGGGGGGAAGGGCGCAAACCTTTCGGAATGTGATTTGAGGTTCGCAAATCTCGATGGTGCGAATTTTTCGGGAGCCATTCTAACGAAAGCGGACATGCGGTCGGCAACGCGGGAGAAAACGGTTTTTGCCGGCGCGGCCTTGAACGGTGTCCTCGTGACCAAGTGAAGCGGTTGTCAAAGATACCCTAATGTTTCGCAATTCCGCGATGCGCTTCCTTACCCCATAGCGCTTCGACACGTGCGTCGCGACCGCAGCGGTAACGGTAAAATTTATACCGGACAGGGTTCTTTTTATAAAAATTTTGGTGGTATTCCTCAGCCGGGAAGAACGGCGCCGCCTCCAATATCGCGGTCACGATTGGATCCTTCAGGGTGCCTGATTCCTCAATTTCCCGCTTGGATTCCTCGGCGATCCGTTTCTGTTCCGGAGAGGTTGCGAAGACCGCGGTCTTGTAGCTGTCACCACGGTCGCAGAACTGGCCGCCGTCGTCCGTCGGGTCCACGCTTCGCCAAAGGATACCGACGAGCATTTTGTAGCTAATTCTTTTCGGATCGTAATGGATTTGGACCGCTTCATAGTGGCCCGTGTCTTTGCTCGTGACCTGTTTATAGGTCGGATTGGGGGTAAATCCGCCGATATAGCCGGATGTCGTGCGGACGACGCCGGGAACCGCATCGAAGTCGGATTCCACGCACCAAAAGCAGCCGCCCGCGAAGATTGCGACTTTCAAGTCTTTTTCCGCCGCCGCCGCGGGTGCTGCGCCGGTAAGCAGCATTGTCGACATCAGAAATCCAAGGACGAGAAAAGCGCTTACCCGTGGTTTGAGCATGAAACTCACTCCGATATAATTCATTATGTTTATTCGCATACTGTTCTGATTATGGATGAATTGGTGGTTTTCGGGACGAATTCGTACCCCCTTTGCAAAATCTTTACATAACGGTATATGCCCTAGAGACGCCTACCCGGTCTTGCATCGTGTCTCTGGCGGCGTTATAAGGCGCGCGCTAAGAAGAACGGTTGTGGCCCTGGGTATGCCCTGCCGTTCAAACAAAGATATGCGCCAACGCGCGCATGAAACGGTAACAAGGAAATCGAAATGCCCAAAATGAAGACGAAGTCTAGTGCCAAGAAACGGTTCCGTTTGACCGCCAAAGGCAAGGTACGCTTCAACAGCGCGGGCCTCTCGCACATGTTGCGCCGTCGCTCGCAGAAGATGAAACGCACCAACCGTGGGACACAGATTATGTCCGATGCGAATGCCAAGGTCGTCAAGAAGCATTATTTGCCATACCGATAGAATAACGGAGCCACGATATGTCACGGGTAAAACGGGGCGTCACGACGCACGCCCGTCACCGCAAAGTCATCAAGGCCGCCAAGGGATCGCGCGGCCGGTCGAAAAATACGTTTCGCGCGGCTATTCAGCGGGTCGAAAAGGACCTGCAATACGCCTATCGCGACCGCCGCACCAAAAAGCGGGATTTTCGCCGGCTATGGATCCAGCGCATTAACGCCGCATCCCGTCAGCATGGGCTCACCTATGCGAAATTTATCAACGGGCTGAAGATCGCCGGCATCGACCTCGACCGAAAAGTGTTGTCGGATCTCGCTATTCGCGAGCCGGGTGCTTTCCAGTCCCTGGTCGAGCAGGCCCAGGCAGCGCTCGCCAAGTAACGGTCCGGCCGGCTTGGTGATGGAAAATCTCGACCAACTGCGTGAAGAACTGCTGGCGTCAGTCACGGCGGCGGACAGTCTCGATGCGCTTGACGCTATACGCGTGTCCGCGCTCGGCCGCAAAGGCCGGGTTACGGAAATGATGAAGGGGCTGGGCGGGCTCGATCCCGAACAGCGCCGCGAGGCGGGGCAAGCGTTGAATGCGGTTAAAACCGCGGTCGCGGACGCGATCGATGCACGCCATGGCGGATTAGCCGATGCGGCATTGGACGCGGAACTCGCCGCCGACCGAATTGATATCACGCTCCCGGCTCGTCCCGAGAGCGAAGGGCGCCTGCACCCGATCAGCCAGACCTTCGACGAGATCATCGCGATTTTCGGCGAAATGGGCTTCTCCGTTGCCGAGGGCCCGGATATCGAAGATGATTTCCATAATTTTACCGCACTCAATATTCCACCCGAGCATCCGGCGCGGCAGATGCACGATACATTCTACCTGCCCGAAAAGCCGGATGGCGAGCGGTTGGTGCTGCGGACGCACACTTCACCGGTGCAAATTCGCACGATGCAAAATAACCCGCCGCCGCTGCGCATCATCGCGCCGGGCCGGACCTATCGCTGCGATTCCGACATGACCCACACGCCGATGTTTCATCAAGTCGAAGGATTGATCGTCGATGAAACGACGCATATGGGACACCTGAAGGGCTGCCTGATCGAATTCTGCCGGGCTTACTTCGAAATCGACGACGTTCCGGTCCGCTTCCGGCCAAGCTACTTCCCCTTTACCGAACCGTCGGCGGAAGTCGATATCGGATGTAGCCGCAAAGGCGGCGAATTGAAGATCGGTGCGGGCGACGACTGGCTTGAAATTCTCGGTTGCGGCATGGTCCACCCGAAGGTGCTGGCGGCATGCGGTGTTGATCCGGACAAATATCAAGGCTTTGCCTTCGGTATGGGGATCGAGCGCATCGCGATGCTGAAATACGGCATCCCTGATTTGCGGACCTTCTTCGACGCCGATATGCGCTGGCTGCGGCATTACGGGTTTGTCCCGCTGGAAGTGCCGACCTTGCTTCGGGGATTGACCCCATGAGGTTCACGCTCGGCTGGCTGAAAGATCATCTCGAAACCGATGCGCCGCTCAATGAGATCACGGATCGGCTGACATCATTAGGATTGGAACTCGAGACACTGCATGACCGCGCGGCGGGGTATGAGTCCTTTGTCGTGGGTGAGGTTGTTGCCTGCGAACAGCATCCCGATGCCGACCGGCTGCGGGTCTGTATCGTGGATACCGGAAGCGCACAGACACAAGTGGTGTGCGGTGCGCCCAACGCCCGCGCCGGCATGAAGGGCGTCTTTGCACCATCCGGCACACATATTCCCGGCACCGGCCTCGACCTGAAGGAAGCAAAGATACGCGGCGTCGATTCCAGCGGCATGCTCTGCTCGGAACGCGAGATGGGGCTGTCCGACGATCATGATGGAATCATCGACCTACCCGCCGATGCACCAGTGGGTGAAAGCTATGTGTCCTATATGGGTCTTGATGATCCGGTGATCGAGATTGCGCTAACGCCGGACCGGGCGGATTGCGCCGGTGTCCATGGTATTGCGCGCGATCTTTCCGCAACCGAGTTGGGGACCTTAAAAACCTGGCCCTATGAAGAGGTCCCAGGCAGCTTCGAAAGCCCTATCGTTTGGGAGCGCGACCTCGGTGACGAGGGTAAGGCCTGTCCGATGGTCGTCGGCCGTGCATTCAAGGGTGTCAAAAACGGGCCCAGCCCGCAATGGCTGCAAGATCGCCTGCGGGCGATCGGATTGCGTCCCATATCGGCCTTGGTCGACATCACCAATTACGTGACATTCGATCTTTGCCGACCGCTGCACGTCTTCGACATGGACAAACTGTCGGGCAATAGGCTGACGATGCGTTTCGCCAAAGATGGCGAGGAAATACAAGCACTCGACGGGCGAAGCTATAGGCTCGACGATACCATGACGGTTATCGGGGATGCCAACGGACCACAGGCGATTGGCGGCGTCATGGGGGGCGAGGTCACCGGCTGTACCGAGGAAACGACAGACGTATTTCTGGAATCGGCGCTGTTCGATACGGTTCGCACCGCGGCGACGGGACGGAAGCTTGGTATCGAGTCCGATGCCCGATATCGGTTTGAGCGTGGTGTCGATCCCGCATCGGCGTTGTGGGGCGCCGAAGTGGCGGCGAAACTTATCCTCGACCTATGCGGTGGTGAGGCCAGCGCGCTAACGTTCGCGGGCGAAGTACCGGAACCGCGCGAATCTATTCTTTTCGACCCCAATCGCGTCGAGACGTTGGGCGGTGTTGCCGTTGCGGCCGCCGAGTCACGGCAAATTCTCGAAGGTCTTGGATTCAAGACAAAAAAGCAGGAAAACAAGATCGAGGCGGAAATTCCAAGCTGGCGTTTCGATGTGGAGTGTGAGGCCTGCCTGGTCGAGGAAGTTTTGCGGGTTCGTGGTTTCGATAATATTCCCGCCGTTCCCTTGGAGCGGGTAACGCCCTTGTCGAACGCGGTTATTTCCTTGCCCCAACGTCGGGTTTCGTTCGCGAAAAAGGTGTTGGCGGGCCGCGGGATGCTTGAGGCCGTGACATGGTCGTTCATGCGCGATGCGGAAGCGGGGCTATTCGGCGACATTGACGAGACGTTGCGTTTGGCCAATCCAATTAGCGCCGATCTTGATGTCATGCGGCCTTCGGTCTTGCCAAATCTGATCGCGGCGGCGGGTCGGAATGCAGACCGTGGCGCGGGTGATGCGGCTTTGTTTGAAGTCGGTGCCGCGTGGCAAAACGATGCGCCGGAAGGTCAACAAACAGTTGCCGGTGGTGTCCGCGCCGGCATGAGCTGTCCTCGCCATTGGTCGGCTTCGCCAAGGGCTAGTGACGCTTTCGACGCCAAGGCTGATGCCTTGGCGGTGCTTGCCGCGTGTGGTGCGCCGGTGGATAAGGCGCAAGCGACTGCCGATGCCCCTGGCTGGTATCATCCGGGCCGTTCTGGTGCTCTGCGGCTGGGACCAAATGTGCTGGCCTGGTTTGGTGAAATCCATCCGAAGGTTCTGCGCGCGTTGGGCGTGAAAGGTCCCATGGCCGCGTTCGAAATATTTCTCGAAACAATTCCAATGCCCAAGGGTAAGGCGGCCAAGGCGCGGCCCTTGCTCAAGGTTTCGGCTTTCCAAGCCGTTAATCGCGACTTCGCTTTCGTCGTCGGCCAAGATATTCCAGCGGCAAAAATTATTGGCGCCATTCGAAATGCGGACAAGAAGCTTGTCGCCGAAATCAGTGTCTTCGATGTCTTTACCGGTAAGTCGATTGGCGAGGGAAAGAAATCGGTCGCGCTTTCGGTGACGTTGCAGCCGTTGCAGGCCACCATGACCGATGCCGAGATCGATGCTGTCGCGGCGAAAATCATCGCGAATGTTGAAAAACAGACCGGTGGTGTTTTGCGCGGATAAAGTTGGCGGATTTTTACGCCTGATTTACCAATTTGAACTACGATTGAAGTTGACGGTGCCGCGCGATTCGGTGAGTCTGTCATCCTATTCCTTCGAGTTTTTCCGAACATGGCTGCTTCGAAAAAATCATACGCCATACCCTGCACAAGCGCGTTTCGCGACCGCGTTCAATCCTTAGCAGCGCACCAAAACGTAAATGTCGGCGACCTTGCACGGTCGGTAATGCTAATGGTCCCGCCGCCCGCGATCGAGGAAATGGATGATCCGGGCGAACCGACCGCGGACGACCGGGAAACGGTAATTCTCAAATCCGGCCCGGGCGCGGGTAAGCCCTGGCGGCGCAAACCGCGCCTTCAGGTGCGCTTGCCACCGGGCCATGACATTCCTTCGCTTCGCAAGGCATTGAATCTCGCGCTGGCCATGGCTGCCGGTGAGCGGATCCTAAAAGTGGAACACAATGGAAAGCCCAATAACGAAATGCGACTTGGCGATGCCGAGAAAGAGGTGGATCGGTTAAGATCGATTGTCGGCGCTCTTTCCTTTAAACCGCTGCCGCAAGGTGTGAAGACACGCGGTGACGCGCTGTATGTGTTCGGTTTTCCGCAGAATATAAAATTGGGACCAGACCTCGTGAAGTCGCGTTTTCGAATGTTGGCATCGATTCATCATCCCGATAGCGCCTATGGCGATACGCGTCGCATGAGCCAACTTAATCAGGCAATGGCGAAATTAAGAGCGCTTGGTCTCTATCGGTGACGAAGGTCCGAAGCAGGTGATCGGGCGTCGGCCGCGGGTTGGTAGTGAACCGCGATTTCGAAAAGTCCCTCGACCCAACTCGCAATATCTGCATTCGGCACCAGTTCGAACGCATCGAACCCGCAGCGCAGCATGAAATGCGCCTGGTCTCGCAGTATCTGCCCTACGGCGCGCAGTTCACCCGAGAAATGGTAACGCTCGCGCAACAAACGCGCTGTTGAATAGGACCGGCCATCGGTAAAGGCGGGAAACTCCAAGACGATGAGAGCAATGCCATCTAGGGCGTTCACGAGATCGTCGAGGGTGTCATCGCTGGTCAAGTGCAAACCTAAGGCTTCGCTTCGCCGCCTCAGGGAACACCGCTCTCGTAGCCAGCGCGCTTTTGATATAATAGCGGGTTTACCGGGCGGCAGCATTTCGTCATCTGTCACGGAAACCCAGTTATCCTGAGCCACGGAACCGTTCTTAACGAGAACCATAGAGCGCCTCCTTGAACGGGGTTTGGCCAACGCGTTCATAGGTATCAACGAAACGCTCGTGATCACGGCGGCGTTCCAGATATACAGTGACGAGCGTCTCGACCGCGTCGACGATGTTGGCGCTGGAGAAGGCTGGTCCGATGATTTTGCCGATGGCGGCGTTTTCGTCGGCGCGGCCGCCAAGCGTGATCTGGTAGTATTCCTCACCTTTCCGGTCGACGCCGAGGATGCCGATATGGCCGACATGGTGATGGCCGCAGGCGTTGATGCATCCCGAAATTTTCAACCGCAATTCGCCGATATCGTGCTGCCGGTCGAGATTGGCGAAGAGCCGGCTAATCCGCTGCGCCACCGGGATCGAGCGCGTTGTCGCAAGGCCGCAATAGTCGAGACCCGGGCAGGCAATGATGTCGCTGATCAAGCCGATATTAGCCGTGGCCAATTCTTGGTCGCGCAGGCCCTGCCAAAGGGCATACAGGTCGGGTTGTCGAACATGCGGCAGGACGAGGTTCTGTTCGTGGGTGACGCGGATTTCCTGAAGGCTATAGCGCTCGGCGAAATCGGCTACCGCCTCCATTTGCGCCGCGGTTGCGTCACCGGGCGCCTCGCCCTCCGGCTTCAGGGAGATGGAAACGATCGCATAGCCATCCTGTTTGTGGGGCGCAACATTGGTTCGAACCCAATCCGCGAAGGTGCGGTCCTGGAAAAGCTTAGCCTGATAACTGGCGCTGTCGACTTCTTCATAGCGTGGCGGGTCGAAGAAAGCGGCGATGCGCGCGATTTCCACGGCCTGGAGGTTTGGTCCCGCATCACGAAGCTGCGCCCACTCGGCTTCGACCTGCTCGTGAAACGTTTCGGCTCCCAGTTCGTGGACCAAAATTTTGATCCGCGCCTTGTATTTATTGTCCCGCCGCCCGGCCAGATTATAGACTCGCAGAATCGCTTCCAGATAGGACAGCAGTTGGTCCTTTGGCAGGAATTCGCGGATGGTCTTGGCGATCATCGGTGTGCGGCCCTGGCCACCACCGACCATCACTTCGAAGCCAACCTCGCCGGAATTGTCGCGGCGTATCGCGAGGCCAATATCATGCACCCGCACGGCCGCCCTGTCCTCGCGCGCGCCGGTAACGGCGATCTTGAACTTACGCGGCAGGAAGGAAAATTCCGGATGCAGGGTCGACCATTGCCGGATGATTTCGCAATAGATACGCGGATCCTCTATTTCTTCCGCGGCGACGCCTGCAAAGGGATCGGCGGTCGTATTGCGGATCGTGTTGCCGCTCGTTTGAATTGCGTGCATTTCGACTTTTGCCAGGTCAGCCAGAATGTCCGGCGCGTCTTCCAGGCGCGTCCAGTTGAATTGAATGTTTTGCCGCGTCGTGAAATGGCCGTACCCTTTATCGTAGCGGCGCGCGATATGTGCCAGCATTCGCATCTGTTCCGACGACAGGGTGCCGTAGGGAATGGCGACACGCAGCATATAAGCGTGCAGCTGCAAATAGAGGCCATTCAGAAGCCGCAGCGGGCGGAATTCGTCCTCGCTTAGCGATCCATCGAGCCGGCGCCGGACTTGGTCGCGGAATTGCGTGACCCGCTCGCCAACCAGCTGTGTGTCATAGGCATCGTAGCGATACATCGTCAGGCCACCTGCTTCAGGCCGGCGGTCAAACCGTCCGGCGCCGTATCGATCGTTCCTGTCGGACCCGCCGCTCGGATTTGTTCGCGCCGGCTGAGCGGCCAGGCCGATCCGTTGGAATCACTGACCTCGATGAGGTAGGGATCGATGACGACTTGCGCCGAAACCGCCCGTTGCGCGCTATCGAGAAGCCATTCGGCCTCCTCGTTGCTGGTGACGACATGACTGTCCTCGACCTTTTCGGACCAATCGCCCTCCCAGGTCAGAAACGCCACACGGCCATCGACAAGAAGGTTCGCGGTTACGGCTTGCGTTTTCATGTCATTCTCCACTGCATCTCTGTTTTCAGACCGCGATTGCTTCGCGGTTGAGGGGGACGGCGTCTGCGAGTGCCGCGACCGAACCGATAACTGCGAGTGCCGGTCCGGTAATCGCATTGTCCCGGATCATCGCGTCCAGCTCGGACAACGATCCGGTCACGGTTCTTTGGTTGGGCAGCGTGCCGTTTTCGATAATTGCCACTGGTGTCGTCGGATCGAGCCCATTTTCGATAAGACGTTCCGCCGTTACGCCCGCCGTGCTGACGGCCATGTAGAACACCAGTGTTTGGCCGGGCCGTGCGAGTCCGGCCCAATCCGGTCCATCGTTTCCGGTTGCGGCGTGCCCGGTGACGAAGGTGACGGCGCCGGCATGGTCTCGGTGCGTGAGCGGGATACCGCTTGCCGCCGCGCATCCGGTTGCGGCGGTAATACCGGGCACAACTGTTGTACGGACGCCCGCTTTTCGGAGGTAATCCAGCTC
>JAJFJC010000545.1 GCA_021774385.1 Alphaproteobacteria bacterium | reverse complement strand
GACGAAGACTGAAGCGCCTATTTTTTCCGATAAAGGGCTGGAAAGAACGGTTGGCGTGCGAACGACTTGCCCGTCGATAAGGGCGGCGGCCGCGCGAATATCGTCGATCGTGACGCTCATGCGTGCAGCTCCTTTTCCCAGGATTGGGGGTGCAGGCCCGTATGGTTGTTAGATATAGTATTCGTCGAGGGGCGGAAAGCCATTGAAGCCAATCGAGGCGTAAGTCGAGGTATAGGCGCCAGCGCTCAAGAACTCTATTTTATCGCCAATTTGTAGATCGAGTGGGAGTGAATATCCCGCTTTGTCATAGAGTATATCCATTTCCTCGCAGGTTGGACCCGCGATAACGACGGGGCCGGTTTCGCCGCCATCGTGAGGCGTTTGAATACGGTATTGGATGCGTTCTTCCGTGGTCTCCGGGAGCCCGCCAAACTTGCCGATATCCAGGTATACCCAACGTTCGTCATTGCCATGGCTCTTGCGTGAAATCAGCACGACCTCGCTTTGAATGATGCCTGAGTCGCCGCAGATGCCACGTCCGGGCTCGATTATTGTGCGCGGTGGGGAATTGCCAAATTTGGCCTCGAGGGCGGCCATGATTACGGTTCCGTAATTTTCTAAATCCGGCACCCCTTCGCGATAGTTCGCGGGAAAACCGCCACCTAAATTGATGGCTTCGAGAGCGATGCCGGCATCTGCGATTTCAGCGAATAAAGATCCGGTTTTTTCTATCGCTGTGGTCCATTGATGCGGATTGATCTGTTGCGACCCGACATGAAATGAAATTCCGTAGGGTTGGAGCCCCATATCCTTGGCCTTTACTAAAAGGCATCGGGCCATGTCTGGTGTGCAGCCGAACTTCCGGGACAGTGGCCACCGTGCGTCGCCATTTTCCATCAGGATGCGGCACATGACCCGGGCGCCGGGTGCTGCGTCTGCCAACTTCGCTAGCTCCAATTCGCTGTCGAAGCTGAATAAATTGACGCCCTTTCCGGCCGCCTTGGCAATATCGCGATGCTTCTTGATGGTGTTTCCGTAAGACAATCGCGCCGGGTCCGCGCCAGCCGCGAGACAGGCTTCGATTTCTGTATAACTCGCCGCGTCGAAATGCGCGCCAAGAGTGACGAGCGTGTCGAGAATTTGCGGTGCAGGATTGGCTTTGACGGCGTAATAAATATCCGTGCGTGGCAGGATTGCCGCCAATGCGCGGTAGTTGCGACAAATGATCTCAAGGTCGACGACAAGGCATGGTGTCGCCGGGTTTTGATTTTCGAGAAACCGCGCAATTTTCTCATTCATGACGGTGGCTCTTTCGGGCAGATTAGACGCGGTGTGCGCAATTTGCTATCGCGCGGGCTATATAGGGATAGCGCGTCCCTTGGGAAACAAAAAATGTGCGTATTCGGACGCTTGTACCGCAACCGACACTGTGCACCGAGGACCAATATGAGAAATGCATCTTCACGCGACATGGCGTCCGGATCGGTATTGTGCCTTGGCACCAGCGGATTTCACCGCATGGCCTATGTCGCCTGGGGCGATGGCGAGGCGGCGAGTAACGTTGTTTGCGCACACGGTTTAACCCGGAACGGGCGTGACTTCGACGACCTTGCGTCGAAACTTGCGGAAACGAGACGTGTCGTTTGCCCGGATGTTGTCGGCCGCGGGCGCAGCGACTGGTTATCAGACCCCAGCCAGTATCAAATTACGCAATATGTATCGGATTTGGCGGCGCTGATCGCGCGTATGGATGTTGGGTCGGTCGACTGGATTGGAACATCGATGGGCGGACTCATCGGCATGGTGCTGGCGGCTCAAGCGAACTCGCCAATCCGACGCCTCGTGCTCAATGATGTCGGGCCTTTCATTGCAAAAGCGGCGCTGGAACGGATCGCGGAATATTGCGGCAAGGCTTCACATTTTGACGATGTCGGTGGGCTGGAACTTTATTTGCGGGAGGTGCACGCGCCATTCGGTCCCCTAAGCGATCAACAATGGCGGCATCTCGCGATACATGGTGGCCGCGTCGAAGACGGAAAATTGGCGCTCGCCTATGATCCGGGTATCGCGGTGCCGTTCACCGCAGCCGGTGCGCTGGCCGATACCGACCTTTGGTCGGTTTGGGGTGCGATTCGCTGCCCGGTCCTTGTCCTGCGGGGAGAGTGTTCCGACTTGCTGTCGACGGAGACCGCGGCGGAAATGGCGACGCGCGGCCCCAAGGCGACGGTCGTTGAGATTAGGGGATGCGGGCACGCGCCGGCGTTGATGGCGGAAGACCAGATAGCGATTATCGATGACTGGCTTGCAAGCTGAATTTCCCGAGTTTCGTCCACGGGCACCCTGGTGGGGGCCGGACCTGCAAACGCTGCGCAACTTCTTCACGGCGCGGCGCGGCCGCAGGCCGTATTTGGCGGGAGAGCGGATGCATCTCGCGATGCGGGACGGGAGCGGCGACCGGCTCGCTGCGTTGCTGACGGACGCGCCCGGCAATAAGCCTCTCGTCGTTTTGATCCACGGGTTGACCGGTTGCGAAACGTCGATGAACATGGTCCGCGCGGCATTACATTATCATGCCTTGGGGTTCCCAGTATTGCGGCTCAATTTGCGGGGCGCGGGGCCATCGCGGGAGAGCTGCCGGGGTGATTATCATGCCGGATGCAGTCGTGATTTGGCCGATGCCTTAGGATCGCTAGTCGAGATGGCCCCGGAATTGACCGCGAACGGCTTGTACCTTTCGGCGGTATCCCTCGGCGCGAATGTGATGATCAAGTTTCTCGCCGAATATGACGGAGAATTTCCAATCCGGGCAGCGGTTTCAACGTCCGCACCAATAGATTTAGCCGCTTCGTCGCTGTCCGTTATGCGACCGCGCAACGCGCTATATCACCATTGGCTCCTTAAGCGTATGAAGGTTGATTGCCGAGGGTCCGTGCTCAAGCCGATGGAACGCGCAACGCTGGAAGAGGTGCGGACCGTCTTTGAGTTTGATGATCGTTTTTTGGCACCCCGATACGGTTTCGAGGGCGCGATGCATTATTATTCGGAATGCGCGGCGGGACGTTATCTCGATTCGCTGCGGACGCCAACGCTCCTGATCCATGCACGCAACGATCCTTGGATCCCCGCGGCGCCTTATTTAGCGCGGGATTGGTCTAACAATCTGAACTTGACCGTTTTGCTACCGTGTGCCGGTGGGCATGTCGGGTTTCACGATGCGGGGCATGACGTTTCCTGGCACGACCGCTGCGCTGCTGATTTTTTCGCGGCGCACTGAGGCGTTAAGCGCTTAGCTTCCGGGCCGCGTCCAGCGCAAAGTAGGTCAGAACGCCATCCGCGCCGGCGCGTTTGAAGCCGAGTAGTGCCTCCAGGATTACCTTGTCATCGAGCCAGCCGCGGTCGACCGCACCCTTAATCATCGAATATTCCCCACTCACCTGATAGACCAGCGTCGGCACCCCGAAGCTGTCTTTTACACGGCGGACGATGTCGAGATAGGGCATGCCCGGTTTCACCATCACCATGTCGGCGCCTTCTTGGATGTCGAGAGCGACTTCGCGCAACGCCTCGCCCGAATTCGCCGGGTCCATCTGGTAGGTGCGCTTGTCGCCGCGCAACGCGGCACTCGATCCGACGGCGTCGCGGAAAGGACCGTAGAAACCGGACGCATATTTCGCAGAATAGGCCATGATCCGCGTTCGTTCGAAGCCGTTTTTGTCGAGCGCCTGGCGGATTGCACCGACGCGGCCATCCATCATGTCGGAAGGGGCGATCGTGTCGCAGCCCGCTTCTGCTTGAACCAGCGATTGATTGACGAGAACTTCCAGGGTTTCGTCGTTAAGGATTTCCTCGCCCCGCATCAGCCCGTCATGGCCGTGCGATGTGTAGGGATCGAGCGCGGCATCACAGACGACCATAACCTCTGGGCGCGCTGCCTTGACCGCCCGCGTCGCGGTGCAAACGAGGTTTTCGGGATTGGTCGCTTCGCGCCCATCCTCGGTTTTTTTCGCGGGGTCGGTGTACGGAAACAGGGCGACCGCGGGAATGCCAAGATCGGCCGCCTCGGAAACCGCGCCGGCGACCAAATCTGTCGAATAGCGAAACACACCGGGCATGGACTCGACTGGCGCCTTGACATTGGTGCCATCGACAATGAAAAGCGGCCAAATCAAGTCGTCGACCGAAAGCCGGTTCTCGGCAACCAACCGTCGAATTGATTCCTCGCGGCGATTGCGCCGCATTCGGTTCGTCGGAAAGCCCGTGGCGGGAAAATCGATCATGGTAATTGTCCTCCGACGGCGATATTACGGGCCGTCGAATATGGTTACAATGCCGCGTTAGACGGTAAAACCGCGCGGAGGGATAGATATGCGGCAATATGTTTTAGGAGGTACGAGAAAATGACACTCGCGGACCTCGAACTCGACGAAGACCAACGCGCGTTTCAGGAAACCGCGCGAGAATTCGCGACCGCGGATTTCTCGCCGCATGCGGCGAAGTGGGACGAAGAGTGTCTGTTTCCCGTCGATGCGTTGCGTAAGGCGGCGGCGCTTGGATTTGCCGGAATTTATGTCGGCGAGACGCATGGTGGTTCCGATTTATCGCGAACCGATGCGGCGATCATCTTCGAGGAATTATCGAGCGGGTGCGTTTCGACCTCGGCCTATATTTCGATTCACAATATGGCTTCCTGGATGATCGACAGTTTCGGCAATGACGACCAACGCGCGAAATGGTTGCCGCAATTGATGACGATGACGCATTTCGCCAGCTATTGCCTGACCGAGCCCGGCGCCGGTTCGGATGCGGCGTCCTTGCAAACGCGAGCCGAACGCGACGGCGACTATTATGTCCTGAACGGATCGAAAGCCTTTATCTCGGGCGGGTCGACGAGTGATATTTACGTTTGCATGGTTCGAACTGGCGGTGAAGGCGCGGCGGGCATTTCCTGCATCGTGGTTGAGAAAGGCACGCCCGGTCTCAGTTTTGGCAAAAAGGAAACAAAACTCGGCTGGAATAGCCAGCCGACAGCCGCCGTCATATTTCAGGATTGCCGGGTTCCGGTCGCCAATCGGATCGGTGCGGTAGGCGACGGGTTCAAGATCGCCATGAAAAGCCTCGATGGCGGGCGGCTGAACGTGGCGGCCTGTTCCGTTGGCGGCGCACGTGCCTGCCTTGAGGCCGCGCGCGCACACATGCTGAACCGCAAACAATTTGGCCGGCCAATCGCCGATTTCCAGGCCCTGCAATTCAAGCTGGCTGATATGGCGACTGAGCTTGAAGCAGCGCGCCTCATGGTGCGGAAAGCGGCCGGCGCGCTCGACGCTGGGCATCCGGAAGCGACGCAATATTGCGCCATGGCCAAGCGGTTCGCGACCGATGCTGGATTTCAGGTCTGCAACGACGCGCTGCAACTGCATGGCGGATACGGCTATACCAAGGAATACCCGATCGAACGTTTCCTGCGCGACGTGCGGGTACATCAAATCTTGGAAGGAACCAATGAAATCATGCGTGTAATCATTGCCCGAAGGCTGTTACGCGAATGAGTAACGATGTTCTCTTTGCGGTGGCCAATGGAATCGCCGATATCACATTAAACCGGCCCGAAGCCATGAACGCACTGACGTTGGAAATGGCCGAAGATCTGATGACGCAGCTAACGGCGTGGTCGCGGGACGACGGTATACGCGCCGTTGTCGTCAGGGGCGCTGGAGACCGCGCGTTTTGCGCCGGGGGCGATATCCGTGCGCTGTACGATGCAAAACAAGTTGGCGGCCCGCTAACCGTTGATTTTTTTCGCGCCGAATACCGCCTTAATCATTTGGTTTTCCACTACCCCAAGCCTTACATCGCGCTTATCGATGGTGTGGCAATGGGCGGCGGGGTTGGTTTGTCGGTACATGCGGGGACGCGCATTGCATCGGCCCGGACCTTGTTTGCTATGCCCGAAACCGGGATTGGGTTGTTTCCAGATGTTGGTGGGTCGTATTTCCTGCCGCGCTGTCCGGGCGCGATTGGCATGTATCTGGCATTGACGGGCGCGCGTCTCGGTGCGGCGGATTGCTGCTACGCCGGAATCGCCGATAGGTACATCGAAGATAATCGCCATGATGATTTCCTCGCCGCGCTGCGCGAGGGCAGTTTCGTGGACGATGCTGTTTCGCAATTCGCTAGCGATGCCGGGCCAGCGCCGCTCGCGGTATTTCGGGAAGTGATTGATCGTTGCTTTTCGCAGGGAACAGTCGAAGAAATTCAGATCGCACTGGAACGTGAGAGCTCGCCTTGGGCGGAAAAGACCTTGGGGATTATGGCGAGCAAGTCGCCGACCAGCCAAAAAGTCGCCTGCCGCCAACTCCAACACGGCGCGGCGATGGGCTTTGATGATTGCATGGTGATGGAATTTCGCATGAGCCAGCATCACATGGCGGGGCATGATTTTTTTGAAGGCGTCCGGGCGCTGATTGTCGATAAGGACAAGACGACCAACTGGCAACCTAACAATCTCGACAGTATCGATGATGCGAT
>JAJFJC010000544.1 GCA_021774385.1 Alphaproteobacteria bacterium | reverse complement strand
CAAGGCCGCCTTCGCGGGCCAGCACCTTGAGGATTTCCCAAATATCGCCGAAATGGACCATGCGGCCCTTACGGCTTGGGGTGATATCGGTGGTGAAGACCTTAACCGTTGCGTAGCCGTCCTGAACCGCTTCGCCTATTTCCTCAACGACAGAAGGCGGGACGGCGCCGCGCAACATGATGTGGTAGGCATAGTCGCAATAGCACTGATCGACCCACTCCTTGTCCCGGCGCTCGATCATTTGCGGAATTGTGTCGCCTGTTTCGCTCGCCGCGAAGTCGATGATCGTCGTCGTTCCGCCATACAGGGCAGCGCGGCTAACTTGGGCGGGAGCGGCCGTATAGGTCGGCTCGCCGCCTTCCTCAAGTGCTGGGATATGCCATGCGCAGTGGACGTGGGGATCGATTCCACCCGGCATGACGATCTTGCCGGTGGCGTCGATCACGCGTACCGCGTCGTCATCGCTGAAGGCGCCGGGCGCTGCAAGTGCTGCGATTTTGTCGCCCTTCACCGCGATATCCCATTTCCCCATACCGTGGGGGGTGACAACGCGGTCGCCGCGGATGATTAGATCGAACATGGATTTTCTCCCCTTTGCTAATCCCTAAATGCCGTTTAGCCGGTTTTGTGTCTCGGAAACCTCCGCATCAAGGGCGTCGAGAAGTTCTTCAAACCAACCCCCTGGTAAATCCTGCGTAATGAATACGAGCCTGCTATCGCGATCTTCGTTGGGCCAATGGTCGAGCCAGACCGGTGCATTGAAGACATTCTGGACCCCATGAATGACAGCCGGTTTGTCCGGACTTTCGACAAGCTTGACCAATCCCTTGAGCCGGAGCAAGTCCGCGCCGCAATGTTCCGCCAAAATTTCAAGAAACAATGTCAGGGCTACGGCATGAATTGGCCGTTTGCGGATCACCGTGTGAGCGCGAATCCGGTCGCTGTGACGATTAATGTCATGGCCATGGTCGCCCTCATGCACCGCACTCTCTTCCCGCAGCCAAGCTTGGACATCGGCCGATTTGGTTGCCGGATCGTACAGGCCTGTATCGAATAAGCATCTTGGTTCAATCTCTCCCTTCACCACGGTCGTCAGCGGCGCAAAGGCGTTTAAGGCGGCGAGACGCGCGCGCAGCGTCGTCGTTGTTGAGTCGGCAAGGTCGGTTTTGGTCAACACGATGCGGTCGGCGACGGCGGCCTGCTTGACGGATTCGCCATGCCGGTCGAGCGTGGACAAGCCATTCACCGCGTCCACGGTCGTGATCACGCCGTCCACTCTAATCGCCGACGCCAGTGCATTGTCCGTCATTAGCGCTTGCAAGATTGGCGCGGGGTCGGCGAGACCGGTTGTTTCGATAACAATCCGCTCGAATGCCATGACTTCGCCGCGCTCACGCCGATTGAGGAGGTCGAGAAGCGTGAGGACGAGATCGCCGCGAATGGTGCAACACAGACAACCGCTGTTCAGTTGGACGATATTTTCGTCGCTCGACTCGACCAATAGGTGATCAAGCCCGACAGCACCGAATTCGTTGATCACAACCGCCGTGCGGGCCATATCCGGATGCCGCAGCAGCTGTGACAGCAAGGTCGTTTTTCCGCTCCCCAGGAACCCGGTAATAACGGAAACGGGTGTGGTCCGCATCGTGCTACTGTCCATCCACCGGTTGTCCGATCACAAGCCGTGCTCCAGAACTATCCGGGTCCAGCAGATCGCGTACGGCACGTAGCATGCCCTGAATGCCGGCATAGGGCAGTGCCGGCAATGGTACGTCTTGGTCGAGCGCGGAAACCTCCCAATAGGGCGCGGCGCCATCATCCGTGACCCGTTGCACGGCAACGCGCCCTGCGGCGGTATGGACGGTACAGGCAGTATGTTGTTGAATGTTCTTGACCGCGTGACCCTCGATTCGCCAAGCGGCGAGAGCGCCCGTCAACAGGCCATGCAGCCGGTCATCCCATTCTATAATCTGCGTCATGTCGAACTCATTCCCTGTCTGGCAGAACTTTAGCGGCTCAAGATGGCGGAGTGCATTTGTTTTTTGCCGCATTGACGGAATATCATTAAGTAACGCTCGGCTGAGTGCGTTGAAACGAGATTGGATTGGGAGGAAACGAACATGGCAAACAGTGGCGCGACCTGCGAATGGGTCGATCTCGGCGATGGGTTGAGAGGATATTACGGGCGTCCGGCGGGCGACGGGCCGTTCCCGGCGGTCGTTATTTATATCGAGGCGTTCGGCGTCAACGATCATTTCCAGAAGCTCGCCGCGCGGTTCGCGGATGCGGGTTTCGCGTCGATCACGCCCGACATCTATGACGGCGCTGTCTATGAGTATGACGATTTGGACAACGCGATCGGCCATTTGAAACGCATGGATGACGATACCGTCATGGCGCAGACGGCGGCATCGGTTGATTTCTTGGAAAGCCGCGGCGAAGTGAAATCCGGCGATATATGCGTGACGGGTTTTTGCATGGGCGGTCGTTATGCGTTCTTGGCGAATGCCGCATTGGCATCGCGTTTCAAGGCGGCGGCCAGTTTCTATGGCGGTGGCATCGGCCCAGTCGAGGATTTCGCGGGCCGTAAGATTCTGCTCGACAGGGTTGGCGAAATGCAGGCACCGATGATGCTGTGGTATGGTAGCCAAGACCAGTCGATCCCGGCGGAAGAGCATGGCCGCATCGCCGAGGCGATGACCGCCGCCAACAAGCATTATACAATGACGGTTTTCCCCGACGTCGGGCACGGTTTCTTCTGTGAAGACCGGGCGAGCTACGACGCGGCGGCGACGCAAGCAGCGTGGGATGGCACGCTGGCGTTCTTTGCCGAGAATGTCGGCGGTTAAACCCGGTAGGCGTTAGATAGCACCAA
>JAJFJC010000543.1 GCA_021774385.1 Alphaproteobacteria bacterium | reverse complement strand
TCGGCCAACCGGCCGGGCTGGGTCGATGAGATGGACAAGGGCGACATCATCATCGCCGAGCAAAACTTTGGCATGGGATCGTCACGACCCGCAGCGCGAAATTTGAATTTGCTTGGCGTCGCCTGCCTTGTGGCGGAATCGATAAACGGGTTGTTTCACCGCAATTGCATCAATTTCGGCTTTCCCGCGTTGGAATGCCCCGGCGTATCGGAAATCTTTCGCGAAGGAGATACAGCTGCTGTCTCCTTCGAGGATTTTTCCATAAAAAACCTGTCCACCGGAAAATCTCTTCAAGCTAGGCCAATACCGGATGCGCTCTTGCGCGTGCTTTTTGCCGGCGGCATTTATCCCTTGCTCGAAAAAGAAGGTCTTATCGCTCCCATGGCGGGCAAATAATTCGCATCCCTCGACACGAATATCCACAAGGCGGATGAATCAATTTAACCGAATTCCCTATACCACTGTATTCGCCGGCGCGGCAAACGCCGCGTCGAAGCGTACCAAGGAAAGACGGAAGTAGCTCGCACCGTCGCGGCGGAATTCAACCGTCAGGTCGCCGTCCATGGCGCGCATGATCGCACGGCTGATGGGCAAGCCCAGCCCCGCGCCCTGGTCGCGTTCGGCATGGTTGCCCCGGGCGAACTTTTCGAAAACAACCGCCGCCTCGGCGCGTTTTACGCCGCCGCCATTGTCGGCGATATCGATCCACAGTACATCGCGCGAACTTTGCGTGCGGACCCGGATTTCCGGCGTATTGGAGGTATTGTACTTAACCGCATTGGATAACACGTTGATTAGGACTTGGCGCAACCGGTCGGCGTCGGCCCGCAGCATCGTTTCGCCAACGGACGGTTCGACCACGATGGACACGCCGTTCGCGCGCGTCATCCCGGAAACCGCGTCAAGCGCGCTGGCGATCGCGGTGTTCGCATCGATAGGTTCGAGCGAAAGCCGCGTGGTCCCCGCTTCCAGATGACCTATGTCGAGAATTTCGTCGAGCAGCCGGGTCAGGCGGATTGTTTCGTCATGGATAATTGAGACAAAATGTTCGCGCTCCGCCGCAGGGATTTCGGTCTCACTCATCAATATCTCGGAGAAGGAACGGATCGACGTCATCGGAGTACGCAGTTCGTGGCTCACCTGACTTAGGAATTCGTCCTTTTGCGTGTCCAATGCGCGCAACCGTTGGTTTACATCGCGAAGTTGCTGCGCGGCGCGTTCCAATTCGGCCGATTTATCCGCGAGTTGCCGTGAGGTTTCGATGAGCGCCTGGGTTTCGTCAGCGATGTCGATCAGCTCGGTCATGCCGACAGTTTGACGGCCAGCAATCCGTGTGACCATGGCGTGGGCGGATGCCGCACCAATAGATCCCGCAAACTCGCGCTCCAATCTGGCTATAAGCGTATCGGTTGGATGTGGTAATGCGGATTCAACGCCCTGCGCCCTGGACAATTCGTCGAATAGCCGGCGGGCGGGGCCGGCGCCCAGAATTCGTTGCGCCAGTACGAACAAATCTTCTGAATCGGCCATCCCCGCGGCGAAACTGGACGGCGCCCCGCCGGCCGATCGATAGACGTCAACGAACAAAGTCCCCTGAAGACGCTCGAGCACGTCGGCTTCAGAGAGGCTGGATACAACAAGGAATGTAAGCGTATTGAGCCCGACACTCCACACCACCGCATGAACAAGCGGATCCAATCCGGTCAGCCCAAGAAGGGCTTCGGGGCGAAGCGCCTCGAAGCCCCAGGGGCCATGGATCAAGACCGCGGCGCTAAGAATGAAATCACCATCGAAGCTGGGCAAAAATAATGTGTAGGCCCACAGCGCAAACCCGATAAGCAGCCCCGAGATCGCTCCAGCACGCGTCGCGCCCCGCCAGAAAATTCCGCCTATCAAACTTGGTAAAAATTGCGCCACACCGACAAAGGAAATCAATCCGATTGCGGCAAGCGCATCGGACCCGCCGCTGATCTGAAAATAAAGAAAACCAAGACCCAGGATCACCGCGATACTGATGCGGCGAGACGTCAAAAGGAGATTTCGGACATCGCCACTAACGGCGCTGCCCGCAGCCAATAGCCGTAAAGCGACTGGCATAACGATGTGGTTGGAAACCATCGTTGATACCGCGATTGCCGCGACGATAACCATCGACGTCGCGGACGAGAACCCACCAAGAAAAGCGAGTAATGCCAAATCCTGTCGCCCTTCCGCCAACGGCAATGACAGGACGAAAAGGTCGGGGTTCGAGCCTTCCGGCATTACTTTCAAACCGGCGATGGCGATCGGCATGATGAAAAGTGTCATCCCAAATAAATAGAGTGGGAATAGCCATGACGCAGTGGCCAAGTGGCGTTCCTCAATATTCTCGACAACGGTTACTTGGAATTGTCTTGGCAGGCAGATGATGGCGGCCCCCGACAAGAAGGTCAGGACGGCCCAACGTGGGCCAAAGATATCGCCAGCACCGCGGATTGCTTCGGCGGGAACATCCGAAAATACATCGCTGAACCCGTTGGCCACCCCGTATGTGGCAAAGATACCAACCGCGATCAGCGCAAAGAGTTTGACGATTGCTTCAAGCGCGATAGCCGCAACAACGCCATGGTGGCGTTCGTTCGCGTCCAGGTTCCGTGTGCCGAACAGAATGGTGAATAGCGCCATCCCGGCGGCGATCCAAAAAGCGGTGGTAACGCCATCGGCCTCCCCCGCGATAACTTGATAACTGCGGGTCACGGATTGAAGCTGAAGTGCGATATACGGTGTGGTTGCGATGACCGCGATAATGGTAACGAGCACCGCGAGACTGGAGCTTTTGCCGTAACGCGAGGAGATCAAATCGGCGATTGAGGTAATTCTGTGCGCGCGACCGATACGAACGAGTTTTCGCAGTAGCCACCACCAGCCGATAAAAACCAATGTGGGCCCGAGATAGATCGTAATGAATTCGAGGCCGTTTCGGGCGGCCGACCCAACGGCACCGTAAAACGTCCAAGACGTGCAATAAATGGATATTGAAAGCGTGTAGACGACCGGCGAATGCAGCCAGCGAATCGGTCGTTGACGGGTGCGGCGATCAACGACAAACGCGATCGCAAAGAGGAGTGCGACATAGCCAAGACAAACCGCAAGCAGGATATTTATCGATAGCATGTCAGTCTATCTGGTCTGGAATTTCCGCCGCTACGGTGGATTTTTCACTGTCCCTGAGGGGGTGAGCGAGCGCAGCCGCGCCTGCGATAAGCAGAGCCCATACCACAAAAACGTATAGGAGCGGAATCGGTACGCCGCCCACTTTATCGTCGATAAGTGAAATTCCTACGATCGGTGGCATCAGAAACGCAATGCCGACCAACAACAAAGCGATCGACCGGTCGCGTACCTTGCGGCGTAAAAGCTGCAGACCCGCGCTGTCTGTCACAATTTTGCACGCTGGCTGTTCACGCCGGGCGTCCCGCCGCGAGCTGCCGGACGGCCGTGACAATTTCGGCATTTGAAAATGGCTTCGTAATGAACAGGTCAGCGCCGTATTCTAACGCCATTTCTCTGTCTTCCCGTTGACCCTTTGCGGTAAGCATCAAGATAGGTAAGGCTTTGGTGCGTTGGTCCGCACGCAATTGGCGGAGAATTTCATAACCGTCCAGTTCAGGCAGCATAACATCGAGAATAAGTATATCCGGTGCATCCGAAAGCACCGCATTAAGCGCTTTACGCCCATCAGATTCAGCACTGATTGCAAACCCTGCCCGTTCGAGAAGGAAGGTCAGGGATTCAACGATGTTCGGCTCATCCTCGGCCAGCAGCACACGCTTTGCCATGGCTTAGTCTGTCCTCCCTTACTCGCTCCTCTTTTGCGAGCATTCCCGCAATTAGACCTCATGCAAAGCGTCACGGCAACGTGGAAACGGATGTCACTCCGCCAACGGGTCCTCGACGCGTTGCGAACAAGAGTGTCTGGGACATAAACGGCAACTCGGTCCAACTTCCTCTACGAGTGTCGAAGGTTCCGGCGCATATACCGTATGCCGGGCATCCTCTTCGCGCATGGTCAACATGTCGGTAACGTAGTGTCGAGGCTTCCCAAATCCCGTTGGTCCGGTGTTTCTAGCACGGGCCACGAATACGTACCGGGCCCCAGACGGGAAAAGCGCGCGCTGTCGAATAACCGCTTCGGGAGATTGCTGTGCACGGTACAGCACCCAAAGCGGACAAGCCGCGACGTAACGGGGAATTGCGAGT
>JAJFJC010000542.1 GCA_021774385.1 Alphaproteobacteria bacterium | reverse complement strand
GTATTTATATCATTACCACGGGTCGGCTTTCGAGTAAGAGCGGAAGTCGATTTGGATTGTCGCGAGTTCGCTTTTTTTGCCAGTTGCAGACGCGCTGCGGGCGCGCGTGCCTATCAGGCCACCCCATAAATTGTTGCTCGACGACCATCGGGACGGCCTCAAGGCCTTTACCCCTCATATCGCCGCATGACCGAAACTGGGACAAACACATCTCTTCCATCGTTTAGCTCGACAAGGAAAGTCACCTCAGGTTCGATTGACCCAATGGAGATAACGCTCCCGACCCGCCCAGCGTACGGGCCATCAACTATGTCTACAGCGTCGTTGATCGCAAACGGGAATTCGTTCGTTCTTTTTCCGGCATAGAACGCTTCATCTACAGCTTTTGGAACGGCTCTCATTTCGTCCCTCACAGGCAATAATCCTCACAGCTATTAGTATTGATAGTGTATCAAAATCCGCCTGACGCGATTCCAACTGGCTTCTGCATTGGGTCAATAAATACCAAAACGCGGTATCGCGCGCGACGTCTGACATCGGAGTGTGAGCTCAAGCGGGTGTCGTTCGGCCCTTGTCGATGCCTCGTGTCAATCGCTCCAACCATGACCCCGGGGATCGCACCTTTACCGTTTGTCAGGCCAATTTGTATGAACCGCACTCTTATCGTTATTTTGTGTTCGCATTTCATTGTGGCGCGGGATAGTGAGCACATTGATACATTGTTGGCTATACCACTCTAACCCGTCATCTTAGACTTGGTTTGGGGGCCATATCCCACCGCAGCCGTTTTAAAACGGTTGACCGATATTGTATTCATATGTGTCGCTTACCTTTGTCGTTTGGCCCTCAGTTCATATTGGGCATGCAGAGGCTATAGGTTGCCAGTGGGAGGGAGAATGCCATGCAAGCGGATTATGTTATCGTGGGGGCCGGTTCGGCCGGCTGTGTGCTCGCCAACAGGCTGACGGAAGATCCCGATACACGGGTGATCCTGTTGGAAGCGGGCGGCAAGGACTGGAATCCGTATATCCACATCCCGGCTGGATACATTAAGCTTCTGGATCATCCCACGATCACCTGGGGTTTCAAGGCCGACAAGGACTCGGGTCTGAACGGTCGCGAAATTCCCTATCCGCGCGGCAGGGTGCTGGGTGGATCGAGCTCAATTAACGGGATGATTTATATCCGTTCCCAGCCCGAGGATTATGACCACTGGTCGCAGCTCGGCAATCGCGGTTGGGGTGCGAAGGACGTCTTTCCATTTTTTCGCAAGGCGGAGAATTGGGAAGGGCCAGCCGACGATGTGCATGCCAAGGGCGGGCCGCTTTATACCTCGCTCACCCGCGACCAACCGGCGTTGTGCAAGGCCGCGGTCAAGGCGGGCCAGGAAATGGGATGGGAGTACCGTGAGGATCTGAACAATCTGCCACACGGTCTCGGCGATCATATCGGCTGGGTTCAGCAGACACGAGGCGGCCGGTTCCGCGCCAGCACCGCGCGATCTTATTTACGCCCTGCGATGGGCCGCCCGAATTTGCAGATCGTCACCAATGCTTTGGCACATCGGTTGATCCTGGACGGCAAACGCGCGGTTGGGGTCGAATTCTCGCGCGGCGGCGGTGCTCCGGAACGCGCCGACGCGGCGGTGGAGGTCGTTCTTTCCGGCGGCGCTATAGGGTCCCCGCATATCTTGCAATTGTCGGGCATCGGCGACCCTGACCATCTTGGCCGTATCGGCGTTGGCGTTCAACATGCGCTGCCGGGCGTCGGCAAAAATTTTCAGGACCATTTCATCGTCCGAGTCCAGGCCGATGTGAAGGATATCCCAACCTTGAACGAGCGTTCGCGCGGTATTCGTTTCGCGGGTGAGCTGGTGAAATATGCCCTGCAAGGACGCGGGATTCTGACCTATGCGGCATCGCTGGTGGCGGCTTCGGTGAAGGCGTTGCCTGAATCGGCGACTCCCGATGTGCAGGCGCTGTTCTCTTCTGGAAGTTTTGCCCCGGGCCCGAAACGGAAGCTCGATACGAAACCTGGCATGACGACGGGGTTGTGGCAGATGCGTCCGGAAAGTAGGGGCACCGTCGAGGCGCGCTCCGCCGACCCGCGCGAGCAGCCGGCGATCAATCCAAACTACTTGGCGGAGGACCGGGACCGGCGCACCGTCATCGCCAGTATGCGGCTGGCGCGGGACTGGTTTAATTCGCCGGCCCTGAAGCGCTACGTCGTCGCGGAAAATGTCCCGGGTTCCGATGTGCAAAGCGATGACGAGCTGCTGCATTATGCGCGTGAGTTCGGCACGACGGTATTCCACGCGACATGTTCGTGCCGGATGGGTCCTGATCCGATGTCCGTGGTCGACGACCGGCTGCGGGTGCATGGAATGGAAGGGCTGCGGGTTATCGATGCCTCGATCATGCCGGCAGTGACGTCGACCAACACCAACGCGCCGACCATCATGATCGCCGAGAAAGGGGCGGTGATGCTGAAAGAGGACGCGCGGGCGCGGCAGGTTGATGCGGCGTGAATTTTCCCTATCGAATCGCGTTTGAAAATGCGGTTTTGGACCTTTCAACAGGGGGCATGAACCCCGAATAGGGATTTTGTCCGTGCCTTCCGCTTCTTCTTCACGCTTGCAGCTGCTGCTGCAGGGGCCCATAGCGCCCATGCTTTTGCGTCTTGCCGCGCCCAATGTGGCCGCCGTGACCCTCATGACGTTGGTAACCATTGCCGATGCCCTATTCGTTGGCCAGTTGGGGACGGCTTCCCTCGCAAGCCTGGCCTTGGTTTTTCCCTTCCAAACCCTGATGCAGATGATGTCCGCCGGTGCGATTGGCGGGGGCACGACCTCTTCGGTTGCTAGGGCGCTGGGCGGTGGGTCCACGGAAAAAGCCAGCGAAGCGGCGTGGCATGCCGTGATAATTGGCGGCCTTATGTCGCTTCTCTATACGCTGACATTTGGATTTTTCTCACGGCCAATTTTTGCCTTGCTGGGCGGCACGGGCGAGGCGCTTGATGGGGCGGTTGCCTATGCCGGGATTTCCTTTGGCGGCGCAATCGCAACATGGTGCCTCTACACCTTGTCGGCCATATTGCGCGGGACGGGCGATACGGCGACTCCGGCCCGGGCCATAATCGCCGGTAGCGCCGCACAAATCGGCCTGTCAGGCGCCTTGACCCTCGGTTGGGGGCCCTTCCCGGGATTGGGAGTCGCGGGCCCCGCTACCGCCATGGTCGTCTGTCACGGCGGTGCGGCAATTTATCTTGTGGCCTATCTCGCCCGGGGCAAAGCCATCATCAGCCTGCGGCCTCAATCGGTGCGATGGGCGCCTTTCGCGGACATCATGCGCGTGGGCGGTGTGGGGCTTATCAACAGCATGACCGTTGCCGTCACGGTCGTGGTGGTTACAGGCGTCGTTGGCCGTTATGGCACGGAGGCGCTTGCGGGCTATGGCCTAGGTGGACGGCTGGAGCTCATGCTCACGCCGATCGCTTTCGGCATTGGCGCGGCTCTCACCGCGGCGGTGGGCGTCAATGTTGGTGCAGAACAATTTGCCAGAGCCCGCCGCATCGCATGGACCGGAGCCGGTATGACGTTTTTGGTAACCGGCTTTATCGGCGTAGTCGTTGCGCTATTCCCCAACCTTTGGCTCGCCTGGTTTACCGGAGACCCGGCGGTCTATGGCTTCGGCGTGCTGTATCTCGGCATTGTCGCGCCATTCTACGGCGTGTTCGGCGGTGGTCAGGCCCTTTATTTCGCTAGCCAGGGAACCGGTCGGTTGCTGCTACCGGTCAGTGTTGGGGTTCTCCGTTTCGTGGTGGTGTCTGGCGTTGGTGCGGCGGCACTTACTTTTGCCTGGCCGCTCGAGGCCGTGTTCGCTGGTGTCAGCGCTGGGCTCGCGGTCACCGGTATCGGCTTGGCGCTGTGTCTGCTGGGGCCAAGTTGGCGACCAAAGGCAATGGTTTGAAGAGGGAGAACGCGCCTGACGATGTCAGGCGCTACCACCAATGCGGACTTTGTATGTTGCAGCTAATCGTCCCCTTCCGTGCCGGCACGCACGGAGTCCAGGGTCGGCATGTTGTAGCGGTCCTCCGGCTTGAGCCACCCCTTCCAGGTCGGTTTGCGCTTCGCGGCGAAGGCAGCGCGTGATTCGACGCGGTCCGACTTGTCGCCATGTTCGTGCAAGGCATCGGCTAAAGCACTTAGGTCTGGTGCTACTTGGGGCCGCATTTGGCGCATCATATAGATTGTGTTGACCCGCGCCGCCGGCGGCAACGTCAGCATGTGTTCCGCCATCTCCATCGCGGTGGGGATCAAATCGTCCGGTTCGGCCAGACGGTTGATGAAACCGACCTCGTGCAGCCGTTTGGCCTTAAAGCGAAAACCGAGTGCCATTTCGGTCGCGACCGGATGCGGCAGACCGGCGACATGTCCGTGATTGTAACCACCAAGCAACCAGCGTTTTGCTTCCGACATCTCAAATACCGCATCGGGGACGGCGACGCGCAAGTCGGTACGCTCGACCATCATGAAACCGCCGCCCATGGCGAAGCCGTTGACCGCGGCGATGACCGGCTTTTCCAAGGTGCCTTTCATGAAGGGGTCTTCGAGTTCCGGGTCGGGGCTGCCGACAATGCCTTTCTCCAGCGATTCCTTCATGTCCTCACCGGCACAGAAGGCGCGGCCGGTGCCCGTGAAAATCGCGACTTCCAGATCCGGGTCGGTGCGGAACTCGGAGAAAGCTTCCGCCATCCCCTGCCGCAAGTCGGATCCCATGGCGTTCATGCGTTCTGGCCGATTCAGCCGGACGATGAAAATTTGCCCGTAGCGTTCAGTTTCGACGAAGGCCATATCTCTTCCCCTCAATAAAAAATTCGTTGTTAAGTATGCCCCGCCGCGCGCGGTGCGGTTGACTCAGACGACACCATCTTCGCGGAGTTTCGCTATCTCTGTCTCGGAATAACCGATTCCCGAGAGCAATGTGTCGGTGTGCTCGCCAAGTTTCGGCGCGATTCCTATCTTCGCCGGTGTCTCTGAAAACTTCCACGGTGTGCCGTGCACCTTTGCCGTTTTGCCATGCTCCGGATATTCGATCTCGGTGACATAACCATTGGCCAATACATCTGGATCGTTCGTCGCTTCGAGCAAGGTGTTGATCGGTGCGGCGACGATGTCGGCGTTTCGAAGGGTTTCGACCCAGCGTTCTCGGTTATCCCGGGCAAAGCATTCATCGAGCTTCGCCAGCATTTCCTCCCGCTTGTCCTCGGAGGTGACGGCGACACCGAGGTCGCCTAGTCCAATTGCCTCCAATTCTTCGTAGAACCCAAGCGCGGTCATGGCGGTCTTCCAAACGCGCCCGCTAAGTTGAAAAACAAACGGCTTACCGTCCCTGTCCTCGAAACTGGCGCTCATGCCGGGCCTTTTTGCGGTGCCGTTGATCCGCGCTTGTCCGGTAACCGGGTTCTTGTCGCGCCACATGGTTGTCGTCAGGGTCCAACCCATCAGCCGAAGCTGTCCGCCCAGCAAAGAGGTGTCGACTTTTTGGCCAACACCCGTTGCGTTTGCGTGATGCAGGGCGGCGAGGATGCCGCCGAAGGTCAGGATGGCGCAGGTTTCGTCGGCGACCGAGACGATGCCCGTGCGCATCGGCTGTCCCGGCGTGGAATAGGCTTCGGCGACGCCGCCCAGCGCTTGACCCATGGCATCGGTCCCCGGCAGCGCGGCATTCGGGCCGTCCGGTCCATAGCCAGACACCGAGGCATAGACGAGCTTGGGATTAATTTTTTTCAGCGCGTCGTAACCGAAGCCGTTTTTCTCCGCAGCGCCGGGACGGAAATTTTGTCCAAACACATCCGCCTCCGCGACGAGCTTGTAGAGCACGTCCTGTCCGCGTGGATCCTTGAGATTAAGCGTAAGGCTCTTCACGCCGCGATTGTTGGTCTCGAAATAGGAACTGGGATAGCCTTCGACCTGACCCGCCGTGCGGGAATTGTCGCCAATCCCCGGCACTTCGATCTTGACCACTTCCGCGCCGAGATCCGCCATCAACATATAGGGCACGGTACCCGCCTGTGCCGTCGAGCAGGAGACGACCTTCACGCCGTCGAGCGGTCCTTTTGATTGTGTCACGACAAATGCTCCTAGCGATTGAGCGGCATGGTTTGGATGGTGGCGGGTTGCCCGGCTTGACGTGGGGCGATGGTCACGATGATGAGGGCGCCGCCGATGGTTCGGGGCTGAACTTGTACCGTCGCCGCTCGGTCTTCGCGGATAAAGGTAAGCACGCTAATCTCGGACTGCACGCTCATGACCGGGTCCCAGCGGAACGCTGGCATTTCACGCTGGTAGAACGCGAATGCTTTACTGGGCGACTGGCTGACTTTCATGACAATGCGTCCGGTCCATTGATCGCGGCTGCTCAAAATCAGCGAGCGTTCATTGTCCAGACTGGCGCCTTCGGGGATTGGAATGTCGGACACGGGCCGGAAGTCGGGCGCGGATTCGGCACCGCCCGGCCGCACGGTTGCCGGTAGCTCGGTTTCGCTACCCGCGCATGCGTTTAACAAAAACAACACGCACCCGACGCGCAGCAAGTTAGTCGATTGTTTGCCCCGTCTCATCGGCGCGAGCATAGCGTGGCGACTATTGTTTTACGACCTTATCAATTCAAAAAAATGCCGAGGCACTGGCGAAAG
>JAJFJC010000541.1 GCA_021774385.1 Alphaproteobacteria bacterium | reverse complement strand
GCGACCACCTCGTGGATGACGGTGCGCACGATGCGCTTCTTGAGCCTCGCATTCGTCGTCGGTGCCGCCCAGACGGCCTTGAGATCCGTAGCAAGCGCGGTGACGTGTGTTGCCGACAGCGGGGACGGTTGCGGTGTTGAGGCATCATGCGCGGCGATCTTGCTCTCGATCTCGCCGACCCGCGTCAACGCCCGGTTCCATCGCAGCTCCAGTTCCGCCGCGACCAGCCGGTTCTGCGGATCGGCTGCGTCGTATTGCCGGAATGCCCGATCGGCACTGTAGCGCGCCGCCTCGAGATCGCGGCTGAGAGCGTCGCAAACCTGGTCACGGCGATCGGCCGCCTGTGCCTCGGCCTCGACGGCGGCCGCAATGGCGCCGGGCTCGACGACCTGCAGGAGTGCTTCCTCGATGGCGTCGTCGACGCGCAATCCCCCGAAGGCGATGCAGCGCGGCTCACCATTGTCGAGCAGGCCCCGCCAGCAGGAATAGCGCGGAATGTTGTGCTTGGTGCCGGTGTAGCGGACCGTCAGCTTGCGGCCGCAGCGCCGGCAGCGGACGAGGCCGGCGAGCAGAGCGTCTCCATGCTTGGGTGCTCCATGATGCCGGCCTGTCGGCGCGTTGTCGCTCACCATTTTGCGGATCGCCTCCGCCCGCTCCCAACTGACGTAGCCCTCATGGGCGCCCGGGATCAGCGCCAGCCACTCGGCCCGCGCCTTGCGGTGGATTCTGGGTCGAATGGCTGTCGCATCATATCCTGTTGCGACACGAGTCTTACCATAGGCGTAGGCGCCACCGTAGATTGGGTTCTCGATTATCCGGTGGATGGTCGCATAATTTGGCCGGCGCCAGACCACGTCGCCGGTGTGGCGCTTGGCAGGCAAATCCAGCCCATGCTCGAGGAACCAGAGCAGAGCCTGCCGGGCGCTGCCAAGTCCCGCAACCTTGTCAAACACCAGGGTAATGGCTTCCTGGACGCGGCGGTCGGGATCCTTCTCGAGCCGGTCGCCGACCTTCACGAAGCCGACCGGGGCGGAGACAATGAGTTCGCCCCGTCTCGCCTTCTCGTAGCGCGCAGACAGGGAACGCTGACGCAGAAGGTCGAGCTCATATTCGTTGAGGCTGCCCTTCAATCCCAGCAGCAGCCGGTCATTGCCCTGGCGCGGCGCGTAGACCGTCTCCTGATCGATCAGCACGCTATCGACGACGCGGCACATCTCGATGAGCTGCTGCCAATCACGGCTGTTGCGGGCAAAGCGCGAGACTTCCCGCGCCGCGACAGCGCCAACCTTGCCGAGACAGACCTCGGCGACCATTCGGTCGAAGCCAGCGCGCGCGACGCCGCCGGCCGCCGAGCGGCCGAGATCGTCATCGACCGTCTCGATGCGAGACCAGCCCAGCGCCGCCAGGCGGTCGCGCATCGCATATTGCAAGGTACGGCTCTCGCGATTGTGCAGAACCTGATGGGCGGAGGACTGCCGCACATAAAGGATCGCCTTGCGCTCCAGATGGTGCGGCCTGATCTTCTCAGACATCATCACGCCTTGCCTCCCGTTCCGGAGCGCGTGCGCCGTCGACGTGGTCGAGGATCAGGCGGACCATCAAAGTCGTCAGGGTCCGGCGCGTCTCGGCGGGCAGCGCCTGCCATTGCGGCGTCTGCGCCATCTTCGCATCGTGCGGATTGGAGAACAGCTCGAACTGGTATCGCTTGAGTTGGCGCGGCATGGACATCTCCCCGATTCGTGTCGTGAGAGCCCAATGCTGCGCTCGATGACTGCAATTGCGACGGTCGGCCCGAAGCGGGCGTCATGTCCCGCAGCAGCCTCGTCAAAGCGCCAAGCGCGGCAACATCAACATGCGCGGCAGTGCCGAAGCGCCAAACCGTGCTGGCTGCCCGGTCGAACATCCAGGCCGGAACCTCAAGCCACCGATCGGATGCCGAACCAGAGAGGCTGCAGCGGAAAACCTCCCCGCCACTCTTTTTGATCACCCCATGAATGTGGACTTGGCGACCGCTCCAAGGATGCCACGCATATAGAAGCGCGCGTTCTTCGGTCCCGTGGGCGTTCTGTCGTCGGGTTGTACAATACCCAGCGACCACACAGCGCGATCGGCAATAACGTCCCGATCACGCTCATAAAATCGGGAGGCGCAACCAGCCCGTCATCTCGATAAAGCCGGAAAACTCTACACGCCGGCGGTCCAAAGAATGGGCTCACAGCAAACTCGAACAGAGCTAACCTATAAACGGGTACAAGTTGGGGGCAGGGTCAGCTCGGTGATCGTCGCGACTGAAAGGCTGTCGACCGCCGCGTCCCAATTGCCGAGGCGGGCCTGCGCGTCACCATATAGGTAGTGGTCGATCGCCGCCTTCGGATGTTGCTGGGCAGTGGCGTGCTGGGCGGAGTGGCGTCTAACAGTCGATAATTCAGTAAAGTCTCTATGTTGATTTGCTATATTTAAGCTTCATATATTCGATACCGGGGGCCAGTCTTATTCTCCAAGCCACTTCAACTTCTTGATCGAATTCCGAGTCATACTCCCTAACAGCGTCGATCAACGAAGATAGCCAAACGTCATATAGTTGTGGCACTACGTCTAGATCATCCTTGCTGTGTTTCTCCGCCAGCTTTTGTATGAAGGCGGTCGCCTTCTTGTATACCGAGAATTTCGCGATATGGATCAGCGAGTCACGCAGCATCTTTTTCTGAAAAAAAAGGTCCGTATCTTTGAACTTCTCTTTGGCTACTGGCGATGATGCGATGAAATTTTCATAAAACACACTGAAGAAATCTTTCCCCTCAATTACGGCGCCGCTAACTCTCCAAAGTAGGAAGTGCCGGCCAACGCCCGCCATCAGGCCTACGGCAGCCGGCCCAACTGGGCGGTTCGACCGACTACTAGGCGGCGCTTGCGCGAAACTATCCGTATTTCGGCGTTCCTATGCCGAATTTATCCTTCATAGTTGGTATTGCGCCTCGGGGGCAACGCGCGGCGACCAAGACCGCGATACGGGGCAATTGAAGGAACAGGGAGAATCTGGGCGGATGGAGTTCGGGCGGTTTTTCGTTCGGCGTCTGTTTTGGTCGATATTCGTCCTTATCGGCCTGTCTATTGTCATCTTCGTCATCGCCCGGGTCGTGCCGGGCGACCCGGCACGGATCGCCTTGGGGCCAGTCGCGACGGCGGAGCAGGTGGCGGATCTGCGGGCGGAAATGGGCCTCGATAAGCCCCCGGTGACCCAGTATTTGACCTATATCGCCGGCCTCACCCGGGGCGACATGGGTATGTCGCTGCTGTCCCGCCGCTCGGTTTCTCGAGACATTTTCGAGGTGTTGCCGGCAACGGTGGAGCTTGTACTGTTCACTATGCTGCTCACGGTGGTTGTCGCGTTGCCGATCGGTGTGGTGAGTGGCCGCTTCAAGGATGGTGTGGTCGATAATTTGGGGCGCATGTATGCGTTGATCGGCGTGGTCATGCCATCGTTCCTGATCGCTCTGCTACTTCAACTCGTTGCAGGCTATTGGGTCCAGGTTTTGCCCGTTAACGGCCGTATCGATGCGACCTTAGCGGAGTTCCAGGGCGCCACCGGATTGCTGCTGGTCGACAGCATCGTTGCCGGTCGCTTTGACATCTTCTCCGATGCGCTGCGCCATCTAATTCTTCCGGTTTTGGCGTTGTCGGCAGCCTCCATCGGGCAGATAACCCGCATTACGCGCTCTTCGGTTATCGATGTTTCGCGCAAGGACTATATCGAGGCGGCGCGCGCCTTCGGTTTGTCGGAGGCGCGCGTGTTGTTCAAATACATGCTGCGGCCGGCTTCCATCCCAGCGCTGACCATTCTGGGTCTGGAGGCTGCCTCTTTGATTGCCAACGCATTCGTGGTCGAGATGGTCTTTAGCTGGCCCGGCGTCGCCTCCTATGGCGTGCGGACCATCCTGCAAAAGGATTTCAACGCCGTCATGGGCGTCGTGATCATTTCCGGGCTGTTTTTCCTGGTCGCAAATCTCGTGATCGACATTCTCGTCGGTTTCATCGATCCGCGTATTCGCATGGGCGGTCGGCGCTGACCATGGGCCGTGCGATGCAGAAACAACCAGACCCCGTTGGGCGTGGCGAGACAAGCGAGCACACCAGGACGGCGATTGCGGATCCGCTGGAAGGACTGAGCCACGCCTACATGCGGTGGCATCGTTTTCGCTCCAACCCTTCGGCGCTGATCGGTGGTGCGATTGTTACCTCGGTGATAATTCTCGCTATTTTCGCCCCCTGGATAGCGCCTTTTCCAGAACATGCCGGCGATTTTATCGATTTCCGCAACCGCCATGCCGCGCCGAGTTGGGCCCATTGGATGGGCACCGACAACGTTGGTCGCGATGTCATGTCGCGCGTCATCTTTGCCTTCCGCATTTCGCTGACGCTCGTGGTCGTCATCCTCGGTATTGCCGTTCCCTTCGGGGTAACGCTTGGGCTTATCGCCGGCTATTTCGGTGGTATTGTCGAGATCGTCATCATGCGCATCACCGACATCGCTCTGGCACTGCCGCCATTGATCTTGGCGCTAGCTGTCTCTGCGGTTCTCGCGCCAACCCTGACCAACGCGATGATCGCACTCACCCTGCTGTGGTGGAACTGGCACACGCGGCTGATCTACTCCATCACGAGACAGTTACGAGAAGAACCCTTCGTCGAAGCCGCACGCCTTATGGGCGCCAGCCGCCGTCATATTCTGTTTCGCGAACTGCTGCCCAACTGTGTCTCGGCCATCACCGTCAAGACAACCCTGGATGCCGGCTTCGTCATCCTGATCGGCGCCAGCCTGAGTTTCCTCGGCATTGGCGCGGAGCCGCCAACACCGGATCTTGGTACCATGGTCAGCAGTGGCGGCGGCTACCTGCCGGAGAGCTGGTGGGAATCGATCATGCCGGGTGTCGCCATTCTCTACGCTATTCTCGGGTTCAACCTGCTGGGCGACGGCCTGCGCGACCTGTTCGATGTCGAGATAAGCTGATGGAACCGCTGCTCGCGATCGACGACCTGACCGTCGGCTTCCGGCAATATGGCCGCGAGAACGATGTTTTGCATGGCGTATCCCTGCGTGTCGATCCCGGTCAGCGGGTCGCCATTGTCGGCGAAACTGGCAGTGGAAAATCCGTCACCCTTAAGACGGTGATGGGGACACTGCCGCGGCCACCCGGCTATATCCGCAGTGGGCAGATCCGCTTTGACGGCCGCGATGTTCATAGCATGAGCGCCCGGGAACGGCGGCGCCTAGCCGGCGGTGCCTATTCAATGGTGTTTCAGGACCCGGCCACTGCGCTCAACCCGGTTTATCGGATCGGTGACCAGCTTATCGACATTCTGCGGGCCCACGAACGCCGTTCCGGCAACCGGCGTAGCCGTTCAGAGACCAAGGAGCGTGCCTTTGAGATCCTGCGCGAAGTCCAGCTCACCGAGGTGGAACGGGTCTTTCGATCCTACCCGTTTCAGCTTTCCGGCGGCATGCGGCAACGTGTTTTGATCGGTATGGCGCTACTCAATCGACCAAAACTGTTGTTCGCCGATGAGCCCGGCACGGCGCTAGATGTCTCTACCCAAGACGAGATTCTACATTTACTCAACGATCTGGTGGATCACGAAGGCCTGACCTTCGTCATGATCACGCACAACCTCGGCGTCGTCCGCATGACGGCCGACTATGTCTATGTCATGCGCAATGGCCGCATTGTCGAGGACGGACCGGTAACACAGATCTTCGAGGCTCCATCGCACGAATATACCCGAAACCTGTTGCGGGTCGTGCCACGTCTTACCAAGCGCCCGGGTGCGCCGCTGGCGCAAGAGCCGCGACAATCTTCCGATAACTTGGTCGATTTTCAGAAATACACCAAGATTTTCGCCGCGAGCCGCTCGCCCTTGCGGTCCAATAGAAAAGCCGACGTACGCGGTGCCGACAACGTAAACCTCGTCGTCCGCCGTGGGGACGTCATGGGGCTCGCCGGGGAGTCCGGTTCGGGCAAAACCACCTTAGCCCGCTCGGTGCTCGGCCTCTACGCGCCGACCTCCGGCCAAGTGATGTATGATGGCCGTTCGGTCGAAGACCAGTATCGTTCGTTGGCGTTTAAGCGCCGCGTCCAAATGGTCTACCAGAATCCTGGCACATCCCTCAATCCTCGGCGGACCGTGGGCCAGATCTTGCAGCTGCCCTTGCGCATTCACAGTTTGCCGAAAGAACAGTTGCCCGATCGGGTCGGCAAGATGCTCGAACAAGTCGAGCTGCCGCGCGGCTACGTCAACAAATATCCCCATGAGCTTTCCGGCGGTCAGAAACAACGGGTTGCGATCGCCCGGTCGCTGGCGTTGCAGCCGGATCTTCTTATCCTTGATGAGCCGACCAGCGCCCTGGACGTATCAGTGCAGGAACGCATCATCGCGCTTCTGGAGCGGCTCAAGCAGGAATATGCGCTGACCTATTTGTTCATCAGCCATGACTTGGCACTGATGCGCAACTTCACCAACCGCGTCGCCATCATGTCGCGCGGGCGGATTGTCGAGCAGGGCGAGACCGATGATGTGTTCGACGCCCCCAAACATGACTACACACGCGCCTTGCTCTCCTGCGTGCCAGTGATCAGCGCCGAGGAAGAGGCCGCGAAACCGGCCATAGATCGCGCCAAGCGGCAGCAGATTTTGCTGCAGATGGAGTAGGCGCGTGAAGAACATAACCAAAGAACAAAGGATGAGCAAATGAAGCGGATCGGGATAGACGTTGGCGGGACCAACACCGATGCCGTTCTGATCGACGGGCGAAAGGTCATCGCCGGAGTCAAGAGCGCCACGACCGAGGACGTTACCGGCGGCGTGTTGAACGCTCTGCGGCGGCTAATCGAGGACATCGCTCTCGATCCGCAGTCCATCGACGTGATCATGATCGGTACGACACACTTCACAAACGCGGTGGTTGAAGGCAAGGCCCTCGATCCTGTTGCGGCTCTGCGCATCGCCCTGCCGGCGACTGCCTGCCTGCCGCCAATGATCGATTGGCCGGACGACCTGCGCCAGACCATCGGCAATCATGCCTATCTCGCCAAGGGCGGCTACGAATTCGACGGTCGCAAGATTGCCGAACTGGACCCTGCGGAGATCGAAAGGATAGCGCAAGCTTGCAAGGCCAAGGGCTTATCCAACATCGCGATTTCCAGCGTCTTTGGCCCGCTCAACAGCGAGATGGAGAAAGAGGCGGAGAAGATCATCCGCGCGATCTTGCCCGAGGCCAATATCACCCTGTCGGCCGATATCGGCCGCATTGGTCTGCTGGAACGAGAGAATGCCGGCATCCTCAACGCCTGTCTCCAATCATTAAGCAGCCGTGTGATCCAGGCTTTCGATGAAGCCCTCAAAGAAGCAGGCTTTGTTTGTCCCTTCCACCTCACCCAGAACGACGGCACCTTGCTTTCTGCCGCCCAGGCACGGCGCTACCCGGTCCTAACCTTTGCCTCCGGACCGACCAACTCCATGCGCGGCGCGGCTTTCCTGACAGGTGTTAAGGACGCCATCGTTGTCGATGTCGGTGGCACGACAACGGATATCGGCGCCTTGCGCAAAGGTTTTCCCCGACCGGCCAGCCTATCCGTCGAAGTCGGGGGCGTACGTACGAACTTCCGCATGCCGGATGTTTTTTCCATCGGACTTGGTGGCGGTTCACTGGTCAGGGAAACGGAAGGTGGCGGCGTCACCGTCGGTCCTCAGAGCGTCGGCTTTCGGCTGACAACTGAGGCGTTGGTATTCGGTGGCGATACCTTGACCACCAGCGACATCGCCGTCGCCACTGGCGCCGCGAATTTCGGCGACCACAGTAAGGTCAAACATCTGCCCAAAGATCTGATCGCTAAGGTAAGAGCGCGGATCGGTGAGATGCTGTTTGAATCCGTCGATCGGGCGCGACTTTCATCTGAACCGTTGCCCGTCATCGTCGTTGGCGGCGGCAGCATGCTGGTTCCGGATACTCTCGGCGAGCTGAACGTCGTTCGGCCGGAGAATTACGCCGTCGCCAACGCCGTCGGCGCTGCCATCGCCCAAGTCGGCGGTGAGGTGGATCGCATTGAGTCTCTCGGCGAGCAAAGCCGAAGCGACGTCATGCATAAGGCTAAGCAGGAGGCCATCGCCAAAGCTATTGAGGAGGGTGCAGACCCCGAGAGTACGGAGATCGTCGACATGGAAGATCTCCCCTTGGCTTACCTACCGGGCAACGCGACACGTATCAAAGTTAAAGCGGTCGGTGAGTTGATGCATGCGTGAACCAGGCCGACATTTGCACGAACACGACCTTGCGGCCTTGGCTATTGGCGCCGCGCTGCTCGGCACGGGAGGTGGTGGTAATCCCTATATCGGCTCGTTACGGACGCGCGATCAACTGCGGCGCCACGGGCCACTGCGGATCATCCGTCTTGCCGACCTACCGGACGATGCACTCGTGGCCTCGGTCGGTGGTATCGGCGCCCCTGTCGTCGGGATCGAGAAGTTTGAGCAGGGCGAGGAGTGCCTGCGGGCATTGCAAGCTCTTGAGGCGCACATGGGCGTCAAAGTGGATGCCTTGATCGCGGCGGAGATGGGCGGCGCCAACTCCATGGAGCCTTTGCTGACCGCGGCCCAGGCTGGTCTGCCGGTGGTCGACGGCGACGGCATGGGCCGCGCCTTCCCCGAGGTGCAGATGTGTACCTATTTTATCTATGGGCATGAGGCCACACCGGCGGCGATGGCCGATGAGAAAGGTAACATCGTCCTCTATACGGCGATGTCCGACGCCACGACGTTGGAGCGCCACGCCCGGGCCACCTGCGTTGTCATGGGTGCCGCTGCGGGTATGGCTAACCGACCCATGTCCGGCCGCTACGTCAAAGAGGTGGCGGTGCCCGATACTCTGACCCTTGCCCTAAACATCGGTCGCGCCGTTCTTGCTGCGCGCCGTGATCGCACCGACCCTGTCGAGGCCGTGCTGCAAACCACACCTGGCAAACGTATCTTCAATGGCAAGGTCGTCGATGTTCACCGCGAGCTGAAAGGGGGGTTCGCCGTCGGCGAAGCGCGTCTGACCGGCAGCGGCCCAAATGACGGCGACGATGCGTTAGTGAACATCCAGAACGAGAACCTGTTGTTCCAGCGCAATGGCAACATTGAAATCACGGTTCCCGACTTGATTGTCATCGTCGAAGCGGACACGGCGGAGCCGATCACTACGGAACAGCTTCGTTACGGCCAACGCGTGGAAGTTCTGGCTCTGCCCTGCCATCCACTGCTGCGCACCGCCGCAGCGCTTGAATATATCGGCCCCGCGGCGTTCGGCTATCCGGACGTCGCCTTCCAGCCGCTCGAAATCCCCGATATGGAGACGCCATAATGCAAACGATTGAGTGGACCGATATGGCGGACGTCGCCCTCGGCGGCGCAGTCCTTGGTGCCGGCGGCGGTGGTGATCCCTATATCGGCCGGCTGATGGCCGAACAATCCATGCGCCGACAGGGCGCCGTAAAGCTGGTCTCCATCGACGACGTTGATGACGATGATCTGCTCGCAACGGCCTGCATGATGGGGGCGCCCACGGTCATGCTCGAAAAGCTGCCCGAAGGTACGGAAGTTTTGCGCGCCTTCGAACGGCTGGGTCAGCTCCTCGGGAAACCCGTAAAGGGTGTGCTTTGTGTCGAGGCCGGCGGTCTCAATTCGACGATTCCATTTCAGGTCGCCGCGGAGACCGGTTTGCCACTCATTGACGGTGACGGGATGGGGCGCGCTTTCCCCGAGTTGCAGATGGTGACCTTCACCTTACATGGTGTCTCGGCAACACCCATGGTCTTGGCTGACGACAAAGGGAACTCAGTCGTCTTCGATACCATTTCCAACCATTGGACCGAGCGGCTGGCACGCTCTTGCACCGTCGATATGGGTGGTAGCGCGTTGGTCGCTTTCTATGCCATGTCCGGCAAGACGGCAAAACAAGCGTTGGTTCGCGGCACCCTCTTATTAGCCCAACGTATTGGCCAAGCCCACCGTCAAGCGCAGAAGGACAAGACCGACCCTCGCGAGGCGATCATCCAGGTGACCAACGGCGTCCGCCTTTTCGACGCCAGGGTCGCCGATGTTGAGCGTCGCACTGTCGGCGGTTTTGCCCGCGGCGAGGCCCGACTGATCGGTCAGAACGATAGCCGCGGTGACGAGTATGCCCTCAGCTTCCAGAACGAATTTCTGGTGCTTGAACGCAATGGCGAGACATATCTCACGACCCCGGATCTGATCACTCTGCTTGATCAGGATACCGGTCAGCCGGTGCCGGCGGAGCAGCTGCGCTATGGCCTCCGCGTAACGGCCATCGGCATTCCCAGCGATCCCAAATGGCACACCCCGGGCGGACTTGCGCTCGTGGGGCCCGGCTATTTTGGCTATGACGTCGAGCCCCGATCGCTCGACACTTTGCCCGTCCGGAGAGAGGCATAACTCCGGCGAAATATTCGCAATCGAATCCAAAGGGAGGAAAGAATGAAGCCTATCAAATCAACTCTGTTGGCAGCCAGCATGCTCGGCGGTTTGGCCGCTATGCATGGGCCGGCACTCGCGCAGAACGTGCTGACCCTCAATACGGTGCAAATATTCGGTACCATCGATCCATCGCGGATCAACGATTACACCGAGTACATGGCCGGTGTGAATCTCTATGACGCACTGGTCACCGTTGACGCCGGTGGCAACATCACCCCGCAACTGGCGGAGCGTTGGGACGTCAGCGACGACGCCAGGACTTTTACTTTCCACCTCAAGCCGGACGCTAAATTCCAGGACGGCAGTCCGGTAGAAGCGAAAGATGTCGTCTACTCCCTCCAACGGTTGCTGGCCCTGAACGAAGGCCCATCCTACCTGTTCGCCGGAACGGTCGAGACCGATGGTGTCAAAGCCGTGGACGCCCGCACCGTTGAGTTCACCCTCAACAACACCTATGCGCCGTTCCTCTCAACGCTGCCGATTCTGTTCGTCATCAATAGTGATGTGGCGTTGGAAAACACCGCAGGTGACGACTGGGCAAGCGCCTTCATCGCCGATAACCCCATCGGCGCCGGCCCCTACAGTCTCAAGTCGTGGGAGCGTGGTGCGCGTATGAACCTGACGCGTTTTGAGGACTACCACACCGGCTGGCACGATGGTGCCTTGGACGAGCTCCGCTTCATCGTCTCCACCGACGAGGCGACACTGCGTGCCATGGCGGCCAATGGCGAACTGACCATGACCAGCCAATACTCGGCCAGTGAGACCTATGACGCCCTCGCCAAGACCGATCGCTTCAAGGTGGTCGAGAAGCCCGGCTTCACCGCATTTTACATGAAGCTGAATAACAGGGTCGCCCCGACCGATGATGTTCATATTCGCCGCGCCATCGCTTGCGCGACCGACTATGACACTATCCGTGAGGTAATCCTGCCGGGTGTCCTGTTGCGCGGTCCCATGCCGGAGGCCTTCGGCGACTTTGTCGAGCAGGGCCTTGCCGAACCGAAATTCGACCTGCAATGCGCCCGAGACGAGATTGCCCAGTCGAAATATGCCGGCCAGGGCAAGATACCCATCGAGCACGCCTATGTTGCCGGCACGAAGTTCGAAGAGGAAATTGCGCTGCTCTTCAAATCCATTATGGAGCCCTTGGGCTTTGATGTAACCTTGGCGCCGGAACCTTGGAACCGCATCACCGAGCGGGCCGCCACCATCGAGACCACCCCCGCGGTCACCCAAGTCTTCTTCGGACCGACCTATCCGTCACCGGATTCCATGTTCTTCACCCAATACCACTCCAATGCGGTCGGCACCTGGTCCTCCATGGAATGGGTCCAGGACCCGAAGGTGGATGAGATGATCGACAAAGGCCGGGCCACGGCAGATCCTGCTGAGCAAGCGGAAATCTACAAGGAACTACAGCGCTATCTGGTCGAGCAGCAGTCCGACGTCTACCTGCTAACCCAAACCGTCCGCCACGGTATGGACAAATGCCTAGATGGTTTTGAGCCGGTGCCAATGCAGAGCTTCGCCTATGACTTCTCACGCTATAGCTGGACCTGCGACAACTAAAGTCTGACCTCGACTGCACCTCAAGGGCGGCCTTTGTGCCGCCCTTTTCTTTGTCAAATTCGCCAAAAGCCCGGCAGTCACGTTAGACTGGATCGTGCAGGGGGTCCCATCCCCGCGGTCGGTAACGGAGCTCCGAGTGCAGGATACGCTTCCGAGGGATATTGCTGAATTTCTGACCTCATGGCGAGACCTCCGCGCTGTGTTAGTGGCGGCGCCGCTGGGGTTCGGAAAGAGCGCCTTGCTGCGTTCGGTGATAGCTGACACCGTCAGCGCGCCGTTCCATTGTCAGGTCGTAGACCCCGCCAACCCATGGCCGGTGAACGGCAGGGCGGATTTCTGGCTGCTCGACGATGCCCAATTGGCGCCACCGGATTGGTGGCACGACTTGCCGGCTAAGCTACGATCGCCCGCACCTGGACCGTGCCGGATTATTGCCTTCACCGGCGCCGTGCCGCCATACATGGCTGAGTTGTTGTCCGCGCCGGACGTTCTTTTGCTTCGGGGTATCGACCTGTTGGTCGACGCGCGCCTCGGCCAAAGTCTGCGATCAGCGCTCGACCTGCCGCTCGATAACCAATTACTTGAGTGGTCCGGCGGTTGGCCTATGGCCTATGGCGTTGGGCTCACGCTGTTACGATCCGGCGGCGCGTCCACAGAACTTGACTCGCTGGGGTTGCAGGCCGTCATGGAGGCGTATCTCGACCAACGCGTACGGCCAAGCTTAACGACCGCAGAGGAGGATGGCCTGGCCGAAATAACGGCCCGCTGGATCGACCAGGGAAAACGGTGCGCCACGACGTTGCCGCGTCGGGTCGCCATGCGGCTCTGGCAAGATCTCGCGACCTATCAGGGACTGGTTCGTCTCGGGCCGTCTCAGCGCGGGCGCTCAGTGGCGGCTGAGCTCAACCCTATTTTTTTTGAGTGGTTCCGTACTCGGTTCGAGACACCGGTGCTTCGCCACAGCCGCGATCTAGCGGTTCAGGCGGCCGAACGGCTATTCCAACAGGGTAAACTTATCCTCGCCCTGGAGCAGCTCATCAGTGCCGGACTACCAGAGCGTGCCGGCGATTTGCTCGACCGGGCGGGCGGTGTCCGCGTTGGGCTGCGGCAAGGTATCGAAGAACTCGAACGTGCGCTCTCCCTGTTGCCGCCGGAGGTGATCGATCGCCGCGCCCGTCTGCGGCTCGCCCAGGCCTATTTGATTTCTAAGCAAGGCCAGCCGCAGGCCGCTCGGTTGCTCGTACAGCGGGTCAAACTCTCGCTGGAAAAACGGCCGGAGCAGGAGGTGCCAACCGAGTTGCGCATTGAGACGCTGTATATGGACGCCCTACTCAATCTCTATGAGGACCGCTCCGAGGGCATCAAGGATTGCGACGGACTACTGGAGCTGTTGGCTGAACTGTCACCCGAGGCCGACTTCGATCAGGGCGTCATCTACAATATGCTCACCAGTTTCTATAATCGCCGCGGCCAGTTCGACATGGCGCGTGACGCAGCCGAGATGGCTCTCCGGCGTTATCAACGGATTTCCTCGACCTATCTGCAGATCTTCATGCGGGTTCACTTGGCCAGCATTGCAATCTCCACCGGGCGGTTAGACGACGCGCAAAGCGATATCAAGAAGGCGCGCAGTCTCGCCAACCGGCACCATCGCACCGACCGGCCATTTCACGCCATCATCAACGTCGTCCACGCGCACTTGCTGTGCGAGCGCGGGCAAGCGCCCGACAATGCGGAAGCGCTGATCGAACATAGCCTGCCGCTTATCCAGAGATCCGAGGGCTGGAGCGATTTGTATAACCGCGCCTATTGGGTCGCGGTGCGGCTGCGCGCCGCGCGCGGCGATTTGGTCGGCGCGTTTTCTATCCTCGATCAGGCGGAAGCGTTCGCGGAGTATCGCGGCCTGACCCAGCTCACCTTCTTCGCCGGATTGGCCCGCTGTGATCTGCTCCTGAAAACGCTGTCCTATCGTGCCGCTCGCCGACTGTTCGGCGCAATCGATGTGGGTGACCGCTTTCGCGACCTCATCGAGGGTGAGGCGTTTTGGCAGGAATGGGCCGCATTCAGTTTCATTCGCGCCAAGCTTATGATGCTGGAAGGGCGCTTCGGCGACGCGTTGGACGCTCTGCAAGACATCGACCGCCAGTGCGTTGAGCGGGAAGCGGTGCCACAACTGGTCAGCGTCCGCCTGCTCACCGGTATGGTCAGAATGGCCCTCGGACAAACCGACGACTGGCTACCGCTGGTCGCCCAGACGGCGGCTACGGCGGTGTCGTATGGGCTTTGGCGTTCGGTGACCGATCAAGGATTTCTCGCCGAGAACCTGCTCCGCTGCGCCCGCCGCGCCTTGAAGTCCACCACCGATGCCTCCTTGACCCGCCAAGCCGAGACATACGATCGCGCTATGCGGACCCTTACCGACCGCTGCCGTACCAATCAGACCGGCTATTTTACGCCTGAGCTCGCGGGCCTTGCCAAGCCCATGCGCTGCGCCGTCGTGGCGCTGACGTTGAATGGCCTGACAGCAAAGAGAATAGCCAAATTGCTGGGTGTTACCGAGCCGGCGGTCAAATACCACCTCAAAGAGGCTTACCGGCAATATGCCGTCCACAGCAAGCACGACTTGGCCCGGCTGATGCCGATGACCAATTATGCGAAATGAAATCCGCTGGCACGGTTAACCTAATGCGTGGTGTCAGACGTCAGCGAGAAGTCCAACTCCATCGACACCAGAGACGGCAGATACGTTACCGCGTAGGGTTGGGGCGGCTGCGTTGCAGAGCACCCGCCCCATCTCCCACTAGGGGGAGAGTTCGCTGGGCTTGTCGCGGCTGTCAATACGCTGTTGAAGCCACTCCATAACTTCACTTTCGATCCATCCCACCCTGCATTGGCCCAGCTTGATCCGCTTAGGGAACGTACCGGCCGCCTCAAGACGAGCGATGTGCTGTGGGCTATAGAGTACGATCTCCCGAAGCTGACGCTTTGACAAAATCCGCATCGCAGTAACTCCCGTAAGGGGAGCATCGCGATGCCCCAGTGGTTGAACATCCCAAAGGGCGGGTCAGTGTAGCAACAAGCGAGCGGGTGCGCGAGGTGTTGTTCCCATACGCGAATTGCTACTCGCATCTGGTCTATGCACGTGCGTGAACCAGCCCCGTTTTGACCGATTCGAGCGCGGTGGGATTGACGCCAAGGTCTGCAAGCGACAGCGCACTCTTGGCAACGACGTTGTCTTGCTTCATCAGCATCACTTGCGCATGCGTCAGGGGTGGGGTGGGCAGCACCGAAGCAACGACTGCCAGGGCATTCCAGACCGGAAACGGCAACGGTATCACAAGATGTCGTCGTTTCGCTTGGCCCAGCACGAGTTCGATGAGAGCCCGGTAGCTATAGACACAGGGGCCACCAAGTTCGTAGGTCTTTCCTTGTGAGATTGGCTGCTTTAGAGCCTTGAGTGCGGCATCAGCAACGTCGTCTACGTATACTGGCTGGAGTTTGGTGAGGCCTCGTCCGAAGAGAGGTAGGACCGGTGAACGTCGCGCTATCCTCGCCAAGGTGTTCACGAACTTGTCGTCTGGTCCGAAAAGGACGCTGGCACGTAGGGTTGTGGCCTGTGGGAAGACATCCGTGACCAGCAACTCACCTTTGCCCCGAGCGCGAACGTAGCGCGATTCAGAATTCGGGTCCGCGCCAATGCCGGAGACATGAACCAGTCGGTCGATACGCAATGTCGCGCACTGGTGCGCCACGTTCAGCGCGCCCAGTTCGTGCACTGCCTCAAATGTCTCCGCGCGACGCTCGACATAAGGCCGAGCGCATTGATGACCGCGTCACACTCATCCATGGCAAGGGCGACCGAAGTCTCATCACGAACGTCTGCGTAGATCGGCTGGATTTCTGCGGCTCGTCCTGACCGTTCGATGTCGATTTTGGCGTTGTCGGGCCGTCGGGCCGCCACACGTACCGTGATGCCTTCGGCAGCAAGCCGCTTGACAAGCTGACCACCAAGGAAACCCGTGCCGCCGAAGACGGTCACGCAGCTTAATTTTGATGTCTCTGCCATATCCTCTCTCCTCTGCTTCCGTGTTTCCCGTTGTCGTTACCGAAGGGAGCGCCGGGGACTTCGGGCCTCATCCGCATCATCCTGGGCCCGCGGTGCGTCGAGCCAGACGAGATACTCGGCGACCGCAAACGACACTCGCCCCGTGGTTGGCCGACGGATGCCGAGCAGTTTGACAACCCGCGCGACGCACCTACGTCACGATAGTAGACTTCGGTTGTCGCGGCGACTTCCGCGAAGGCGTGCCGATCGGGACCGTCTTGGGCGACCTTCTGTTTAGGCGCGCCGATGCGGTATGCCCTTGTCGTCGTCGATCTGACTGATCCTGACCGTCAGATAGGAGGCAGTGGCGTTATGAAAATGGAAAGCATCTTGAAAGCGAAGGGAGCGCAGGTCATCACGGCGTCGCCCCACGCCAAGGTCACGACGATTGCGCATCGGATGAAACACGAGCGCATCGGCGCGGTCGTGATTACCGAGGACGACAAGGCCGTCCAAGGCATCATCTCCGAGCGCGACATCTTATATGGCCTGGTCAATCATGGCACCGACCTATTCGACATGCGGGCGGCGGACCTGATGTCACGCGAGTGGCCGACGTGCACGCGCAAAGACAACATAAAGCACGTTATGGCGGTGATGACCCAACGTCGCGCACGCCATGTTCCCGTGATTGAAGATGGCACGCTCGTCGGCCTTGTCAGTATCGGCGATCTCGTCAAAAGCCGGGTCGAGGAAATGGAGACCGAGGCCAACGTTCTTCGGGATTATGCCATAGCCGCGCGATCGCGATAACCAAGGCCTTCACATCTGACGATGGCCGTCCGCTCCAACGACGATGACGGAACCGGTGACGTGCTAAAGTCACTGCCGCGGGCTTTCTGACTTAAATCCGGCCACAGAGGTACTTTGGAGGCCACGCACCACGCAGCAAGGGGAATGCTCCGCGTGTGTAGGACAAAATGGCCACGCACAAATACCCAAAGTTCAAGAACGACAAGGGCCTCAAAGAAATCCGTATTGGCGCCAAAGAGTTCGAGTGCGCTGGCGTCTCAGCGCCCCATGACCATCCCCACGTCTATCTCGACATGGGTGACCACGACGTGATCCTTTGCCCGTACTGTGCGACTCTTTTCCGCTTCGATCCGACATTGCAGCCGTGGGCAGCCGATCCAGCGGACTCTGCATTCTAAGCACATGAACGAGTCAGCCTCTCCCCCCGTCGCCAGCCATCTCCGCCGATCGCAGCGCGCCGGCCACGTCACGGTTGCCGCCCACATGCCCAAGGCGCACCAGCGCTATGCCAATCGGACCCTGCACAACCTGATCCTGCAAGCGGTGCGCATCGGTTCCAACGCCGCCATTCTGGTCGAGCGCATGATGCGTGACCGACCGCATCCAGAACAGGGATATCGCTCGGCGATGGGCATCATATCCCTTGCCCGGCGATATGAACGAGAGCGCCTGGAGGCCGCCTGCGAGCGGGCCCTCGTGATCAATGCGATCTCCTATTCCTCTGTCAACGCCATCCTCAAGTCCGGGCTCGATCGGGCAAGGCCGGCCCGCGAGCCCCTCGCGCCATCGCCGCCCCATACCAACATCCGTGGCCGCGACTATTACCGATAACAGAGAGGACTTCCCATGCTGACACATCCGACACTCGAACAGATGCAGGCCCTCGGTCTCAAGGGCATGGCCGCCGCCTACCACGACCTCGCCGAGCTGGACCAGACCGAAGACCTCAGCCGCGAGGATTGGCTCGCCCTGATGCTCGACCGCGAGGCCGCGACGCGGGCCGACAAGCGCCTCGCCAACCGCCTGCGCGCCGCCAAACTGCGCTTCTCCGAGGCCTGCATCGAGGAGATATCGACTTCGCCACCGAGCGCGGCCTCGATCGCCGTAACATCCTGTCCCTGGCCGGCGGCGCCTGGCTCAAGACCCACGAGAACCTGATCGTTACCGGCCAGACCGGTACCGGCAAGACATGGCTCGGTTGTGCCTTCGGCCACCAGGCCGCCCGGCTCGATCATTCGCTGCTCTATGTCCGCATGCCACGGCTCTTCGAGGATCTTGCCATGGCTCGCCTCGACGGCCGCCTGCCGAGGCTGATCGACAAACTCGCCAGGGTCCACCTCCTGATCCTCGACGATTGGGGAACCCATGGCCTGAACGATCGACAGCGTCTCGATCTCCTGGAAATCTGCGAAGAACGCTATCGCCGGAAATCAACCCTGATTATCGCCCAGGTGCCGGTCGCCAAATGGCACGACCTGATCGGCGAGCCGACCATCGCCGACGCCATCCTCGACCGCGTCATCCACAACGCCCACCGAATTACCCTAAAGGGAGAGAGCATGCGCAAGAAGAAATCAAAAACCAACTTGACCCAGCCTATCAACCCGGAAAACAATCCCGGCTGACAGCAACTAGGCTCCCGAAGCCGACACCTCGGAACTGTCCGGGACTTTCCGAAACAGGTGTCCGGGACTTACTGAAACCGCTGTCCAGAATCACTGAAATCCGCATGCAACGGAAAAGGATCCGACGCGACACCATCGCACAACGACGCTTGCAGTATCGAAAAGCCGCTGCCTAAGATCAACAACCAGATGAGCCAGAGCCTCCGCTAAATCACGGCCTCTACTGTCTCAAAAACTCTGACGACGGACAATGATAACCCAGACGCGCATCTGGACCACCGATCCCAACAACCGCCGCCGTCGACAATCGCATGAAATTGCCGACCGGTTCGCCAACCCAACGAAGGCCTCTCGCCATGCAACTCTCGCACGCCTTGCTCACCGCATTGAGGGACAGTGGCGCCAGGGAGGTCTTTGGGATCCCCGGCGATTTCATCCTGCCGTTCTTCAAGGTGATCGAGGAGAGCAGCATTCTCCCACTGTACACCTTATCCCATGAACCCAGCCTCGGTTTCGCGGCCGACGCATCGGCGCGTTTCAACCGCTCGCTCGGCGTCGTAGCTGTGACCTACGGGGCTGGCGCTCTCAACCTGGTCAATGCTGTCGCCGGAGCGTATGCAGAGCGATCGCCGGTCGTCGTGATTTCGGGCGCGCCGAGCACAGCGGAACGGGCGAGCGGCCTGCTGTTGCACCATCAGGCCAAGACCCTCGATTCACAGTTCTCCATATATCGAGAAATTACCTGCGACCAGGTACGGCTCGACGACGCGGAGCGTGCGCCGGCGGCCGTCGCCCGGCTCTTGCGCAGCGCGTTGGAGCAGTCGATGCCGGTCTATCTGGAGTTGCCACGCGACTTGGTGGAAACGGACTGCGCAATAATTGAAGCGGCCGCGCCGAGTCCAGTCTCCTCGGAGGCGCTCGCCGAGAGTGCCGACGAGATCTTGGAGCGCGTCAAAGGCGCTCGACGCCCGGTGCTGATGGTGGGCGTCGAGATCCGCAGGTTCGGGATCGAGGACAAGGTTGCCGAACTCGCGCGCCGGCTAGGGCTGCCCGTGGTGACCACCTTCCTGGGGCGCGGCCTGCTCGCTGAATCCGCGACGCCGCCGGTTGGCACCTATCTCGGCCTCGCCGGCCGGCATGAGATCACCGACCTTGTCGAGTCTTCAGACGCCCTTTTACTTTTTGGCGTCATCCTTTCAGACACAAACCTCGCCGTCTCACAGCGCCAGATCGACTTGCGCAGCGCAATCCAGGTGCTGGGCCGTCAAGTTCGCATCGGTTATCACATGTATCCCAACATCCCGCTCGACGCACTGATCGATACCTTGTTGGAGCGCGTGCCAGATCGTGGTGACAGCCAGGCGACGCAGCCGTTGGCCCCGGAGTTCCCGGTCCGTCTCACGGCCGACAACTCACCGATTACGCCGACAGACATCGCGCGCGGGGTCAACGACATGATG
>JAJFJC010000055.1 GCA_021774385.1 Alphaproteobacteria bacterium | reverse complement strand
CCCCTTGAGGGGGGAGGATCGAGGTGGGGGTGGACGGCTATGCCGTTCGCCGTATTTCGCAGAGGGTTCCACTCATCGCCGCAGCCCGTAGGACAGGGCCAGCGACAACAGGAACACCGCCGCGCCCAGATGGAAGGCCGGGGCGTAGGTCTGTACCGCGTCGTAGATCATGCCGCCGGCCAGCGGACCGGCCGCGCCGACCAGGCCCACCAGCGCCAGCACCGCGCCCATCAGCACGCCGATCGCGGCGGTACCGAACAACTCCACGGCGATCGTGGTGATCTGCGGCAGCGCGCCGCCGAAGCCGAAACCGACCGCCAAGGCGGCGGCGAGCAGCCCCACCGGCCCCTCGGTAAGGGCCAGACAGCTCATGGCAACAGCGGCGATCAGCATCGACAGGCGGTAGGCGCGCGCACCGCCTATATGGTCGCTGAGCAGCCCCATGGCGATGCGTCCCACGCAGTTGCCGGCCCCGAAGAGCATCAGGGCAAGCGCGGCGAAGCTTGTATCGAAGCCCTTCTCGACCAGAAAGGGCGCGATCTGGATATAGACGATGGCGCCGGCGAACCACCACAGGCCGAAGGCGAGGCTCATATGCCAGAACAGGAAGCGGCGGGCGATCGAAGCGAGCCCGGCGGGTGGCGATAGGCCGGTCGCGGCTGCTGTAGTCTGGGGCGGAGCGGCGGTACCCGCGCCGTAGGGGCGCAGCCCGCGGTCGGCCGGATCGCGATAGAGCAACAGGGCCGATCCCGCCATCAACCCGCCGGTGATCAGGCCAAGCCAGAGGTAGGCCTCACGCCAGCCGCGCGCGGCGATCAGTGCCTCGGCCAGCGGCGCGATCAAAAACACCCCGATGCTACCGCCCAGCACCGTAATCCCTATCGCCAGGCCGCGCCGCGCCTCGAACCAGCGCGACACGGTGGCGACCAGCGGCGCCCAGGCCGCGCCCATCCCCACCGCGGTGATGCCGCCATAGAGCGCGTAGAGATGCCATAGCGCCTCGATCCAGGCGCCGAGCGCCGTGCCGATGCCGAAAATAATCCCACCGGCGAATACCGTCCGGCGCGGCCCAAAGCGGTCGGCGCACCATCCCATGGCCAGCCCAAAGAACCCGTAGGCCATCATGCCGAGCGACATCGCCCCCGAAACCGCCGTGCCACTCCAGCCGAATTCGGCCACCAGTTCGATGTAGAACAAGGTAAAGGCATAGTAGGTCCCGTACCCGCACGCGCCCGCGACGACCCCCGCGGCGACTATCACCCACCCGTAATGCATCGCGCGCGAACCCTCCCGTCGCCCTGCGTGCCCGGCCGGACAGGCTCCTAGCCGCGCATATGGTCCGGCATATCCAGCCCCACCCCGGTCAGCGCGCTGAACAAATCGTGCAGCCGCGCCACGTCATCCGCCGGCAGCGGCGGTCGCAGGATCGATTCAATGTTCGCCGCCAGATGATCGACATTGCCGGTGCCGAACAGGACGGTGTCGGCGCCGGGCTGGTGGCGGGTGAAGCGGTAGGCGGCGTCGATAACGCTTTCGGCCCCGCCCTCATGCACGAGGAAGCCGAGCGGGTCATCGAGGTCGATGCCATCCGCCGGCAGCGCGCCGCTATCGATCAGACCGCGCACGGTCTCCTGCAGCAGGCCCGGCTTACTGAAAACATTGCGCACGACATACATCATCACGGTGCCGATGCCGCCCGCCTGCGTCTTCGGGAAGATATGCTCTCGCGCCGTTTGGTGCATCATGTGGAAGGCCAGCATCATCACCTCCCACGCCTCGGGGTCGTCCACCGCGCGGCGCATCGAGGCCTGTTCCGGGTCGCTGGCGGCGGGCTCGGTGATGCCGAGATGGCGGAACTTGCCCTTTTCGCGCTCCTTCAGCATCGCCGGGGCCAGCACGTCGCGCGCATATTCGTAGTCGCGCAGGGCGACGCCGTGCAGGAAATAGACATCGGTATAGTCCGTGCCGAGGTGCTGGAGTGACTCATCGAGATGGATGGCGAGCTGTTCCGGCGTGATCAACTCGCCCTTCTCCCGGATGATGGATTTGGTCGAGATCACGACGCTGTCGCGCGGCACGCCCTTGATCGCCATGCCGACGGCCGGCTCGGTGCCGTAATTGCGCGCCGTGTCGATATAACTCACACCCCGGTCGATGGCGGCACGGATGACGGTGGCGGCCTCCTCCATCGAACGCCCCGCGCCGAGCCCGACCCGGCTGTTACCGCCGCAGCCGAGACCCGCGACGCTGACCTTCAGCCCGGTCCGGCCCAGTGTCGTGTACTCCATGCGCTCGTTCCCCCTCTCGCAAATTACCGGCGGTCAGGATAGCGGGTTTGCACGGCGGCGTCTTGCGCCCGCCCTACCGTACCGAGAAGACGATGTCCTGCGCCCCCTCCCACAACACCGTGCGGCCGAATTCGGGCAAGGCTTCCTGGCCTTCCACCACTGTCAGGAAATGGTTGCCGGCCAGTTCCCCCATCTTGCTGGCGAAGCGGGAACTGCCATAGGCGAAGAGGATTTCCGTTTCACTGAAGCCGCCGGGATAGAGCAGGATATCGCCGCGCGAGGGGAAACGGGTGTGGTTCTCAAAATCCAATCCGAGATCGAGATCGCCCAACGGCACCCAGACCGCCTCGCCGCTCCAGCGGGAGTGGATGACCTTGTT
>JAJFJC010000540.1 GCA_021774385.1 Alphaproteobacteria bacterium | reverse complement strand
CATACCCGCACAGGCCCAGCTCCCAGGGTGCAGACACGAAATCGGTAGCCAGCGCGTGCCGCCGCCCATATTGAAGGCGGTGCGCCGCATCTGCGGAGAGCCCCGCAAATTCAAACCCGCCGCACGCACTTCCGGCATTGTCGCCGCGTCGCGGCCATGAACGAACTCCGCGCCCCCTTCCACCAAGCCATCGCAAAAATCATCGACGGTCATGATTCTGCCGCCGATTCGATCACGTGCCTCGATAATCAATACCGAGTATTGCGCGCGTGTAAGCTCCCGCGCCGCGGTGATACCCGCCATCCCAGCGCCGATTACAATAACGTCCAACATGTCGCCTATTATTCCTGTTTGTTCTTATTCAGCCGCGAGCATCACACCCCGCGCCGATTATTTTTTTGTCACGCGCAACACTTGATTTCGCAAGAATCCCGGCGCCAAAGCCTTCACGACATAGCCGGCGGAAAGACCGCTTGGAAATGTGACTTCCCGCTTACCCTTGGCCAGCGCATCGAAAATAGCATCGACCAGTGCTTCGGGTTCGGCCATCGAATCGCGCGTCTTCGCCGGCATGTCCCGTAACATCCGCGGGGTAAAAAATGGCGTGCGGATAACACCCGGAAAAACCGTCATCAGGTGTACCCCCGCGCCCATCACTTCAAGGTCGAGAGAAAGCCCTTCGGCCAGGCCTGTCATGGCGAATTTGGTCGCCGCGTAAGCGCTTTTCTCCGGCGAGGCAATCCGACCCGATACCGACGACACGAATACCAGCCAGCCACTCTTGCGCTCGACCATTTGGGGCAGCAACGCCTTCGTGAAATACAGGGCGCCGAAATAGTTCACCCGCATCATGCGTTCCATGTCCTCGAGGTCCCAATCGAGGAAATTGCTCTGTCCGCCGTATCCCGCATTGTTTACCAGGATGTCGACCGTACCGAACGCCTCGAGCGCGCGTTTAGAGGCTTCCGAGGCTTGCTCTGATTCCGCCACATCGCACGGCAAGACCAATACCTCACCGCCGCTCTCGCGAATTTCCGATGCAAGCGTTTCGAGTTCCACCTCGCGCCGCGCCACCAACGCAACCCGCGCACCCGCCTTCGACAACCGCAAGGCAAGGACACGGCCAATGCCACTCGACGCGCCCGTTACCAGCGCCGCCAGACCATCATAATTTTTTAACTGCATCGCAAAATTTTCTTAACTCGTTCAGGCATTGCCGACGCCATATCCCTACCCGTTCGCGCGTGACATGGTTCCCAGCCAACTTCCAATTTCGGCGACAATCCCGCACGCCACCCAATTCGTCAAATAACGAAGTAGGCGCTCCCGTTCACAACTTTGTTTATGCCACATCGAATACCGGGCGTATGTAGAAAGGTCCGAAAATATGTCAACTTTTCACATTAAACCGGCGTATTCGACTAAGATTTCAGCGTTCGACGACGTCTCAACGACGGTGCGCGCTGCTCTCGACAAAATGCCAGGCAACCAGACCGGGAAGCCCCTCGATGAGCTCACCTAAACGAGTTGCCAGCGAAATGCTTAGCATCACATCCGCCGGCAAGCCGATCAGCGCGCCGAGCATGATATAGCTGCCTTCCTGAACGCCGTATCCGCCAGGTACCACGAAGGCGGCGCTGCGCAGCGCGATGGCAAGACTGTTCAGCATTACGGCTTCGCCGAGGCCGATTGGAAACCCCAACAACCAGGCAATGAACCAGACTTCACCCCCCATCACCATACGCTTGGCGAGCCGCAACCCCGTGGATGCCAAGATAGCACCCGGCCGGCGATAAAGATCACGTATGGCGGCGTCCAAATCCGCCGCGTTTTCGATCAAGGATTGCCAATTCCCGGCACTCGACACACGCCCGGCCGGCTTGGCGAACTTGCCCAGTGCGCCATAATATTGAACCAGCACGAAACCCGCGATCCCCAAGGCCAGCAAAACCAACCCAGTCATCGATGCGATGACCATTGGTTCATCCGCCGGTGCGACCGCCGCCAAGATGGCAATGCCGATTACAGCCCACAGCAACGTCGCCAGCGCCTGTACCGTTTTGTCCAGGACCACCGACGCGGCGGCGTCCAAACCCCGGACCGACCGAAGTGTCAGAATGCGAGCCTTCACGAGTTCGCCCCCGACCGTCGCGACAGGCAACAGAAAATTGACCGAAGAGCCAATCCAAATCGCAAGCGTGTTAACAGCGAAACGCGGTTTTCGGTCGGGTGGGAACAGTAATTGATAGGACGCCGCTCTTAAAAACAGATCCGGGGGAATAAACAACGAGACAAGCAGGATTCCCCATCCCGCCCCGACAAGCCGGTCGGCAATCGTCGTAACACCCTGCCAACCCACAAGCAGAATGACGATCCCCAACCCTATGATGAAACCGACTCTCATGCTGCGGCGAATATCCCGTTGGCGTGATGGTTCGCAATGAGACTTGCGAACCATGCCCTCTCTAAGGCATTGGCGTGCCGGTGCCAATCGCATCGTGACATCATCACGAAATTGCGCTTGTTCGAATCCCAACGATAAGTATGGTTCGCGCGATAACGACAGCGAGGGAGGCCACCGTAATGGCCATTCGGTCCTGGGACACGCGGTTGGCCCATATTATCGTCAAGCCTTTAGTGGCGACACCGGTTCACCCGAACCATCTAACCGCGCTAAGTTTTCTGTTCGGATTAAGCGCGGCCATATTGTTCGCTCTTGCCGACCCGACAATGGTGAATGTGGCCGCCGGTCTGTTCATGATCGCGGTGTTTCTGGATCACACCGACGGTGAGCTAGCGCGCCAGGCTGGGAAATCCTCTTCATTCGGTCAGCGTTTCGATTCCGCCGTGAATGCGTCGAACTACACCATGCTCTTCGTCAGTATCGGTATCGGCCTGTCCGGCGGTCCCCTGGGCGGATGGGCACTGGCACTCGGCATCGCCGCCGGCAGTTGCAACCCGATCATCTTCTTTCTGCGCATCGGCACCGAACGTCAGCACGGCGCCAAGGCCGTGGCGCATCCACGCTTCGCCGGCGTCGAAATCGAGGATTTGATCTACTTGATTGGTCCGATCACCTGGTTCGGAGGCCTCGACTATTTCTTTCTCGCCTACGGGACCGGGTCTTTCGGCTACTTCCTCTGGACGATCTGGGAACGGATACGGCCACGCCGTTAAGACGCAGACGCGACCGCCCACGTCACACAGGCTTGATCGAAACGCGCCAGTGAATGCGATCTTCCTCCGGCGGATAATCGGCAGCCGCGCGGTGATAGGTACAACGGTTGTCCCACAGAACGATATCACCCTTGCGCCATTGATGGCGGTACTGACCATCTGGCTGGATCATATAGGTCGTGAGTTCCTCGATTAGGGCCTCGCTTTCGTCTTCCGGCAATCCCTCAACCGCGACAATTTTACCCGGGTCGAAATAGAGCCCTTTGCGGCCCGTTTCGGGATGGGTTCGTATGATCGGGTGCATCACCGGCTTCCAATCCCGGTCCTCCGGATTCAGCAGAGCGGTAGATTTCTTGCGCCCGCCATAGGTAAACCCGCCCAACCGCGTGCCAACATGCCGTCTTACCGTTTTCGGAAGCGCGTCATAGGCCGAATACATACTGGCGAAGAGCGTGTCGCCGCCCTGGCTGGGAATCTCAAGCGCATAAAGCTGTGTGCCCTTGAAGGGAATTTCATCATACGCGCCATCGGTGTGCCAATTTTCGGATCCCCGGCCATAGATGGACTTGTTTAATGTCCCGTCAGCGTCAAATTTATCGACACCGAGAACGGTCAGTGCCGGATAGTCGGGGTGGCGCGTACTCTTGGATGGATGTTCGTGAAGCCGCCCGAAGCGGCGGCTGTATCGAAAGAAATCATCTATTTCGAGCGTCTGATCGCGAACCGCGATAACGCCGCAATCAAGCCAAGTCCGATAGATGACATCAAAGGAATCATCATCGATACCTCGAACGTCCACACCGAGGATTTCCGCACCTATTTCCGAACCCAGGCGATTGATTTCCATCAAGCGCGAGCCTCCCTATCTTCGACACCAAACCAAAGCATCCAATTGCGCGTCCCGTTCTGTCAAGCACGCCCGCGGGAAATTTCGATTACGCCCCGCAACACTTCTTGAATTTCTTGCCTGAACCGCAAGGACATGGCGCGTTGCGTCCGACTTTCTCCACCTGCCGCGTCGGCGCTTTCGGGTTCAAGACGCAATCGTCAAACACCCAGCGCCCCTCCTCGCGGATGAAGGTCGATAATTCGTGATGAATACCGGGGCCATCTTTATCGCGGCAACGAGCCACGAATTCCACCGTGCCGGTATCGTCCTTTTCCTCACCACCGGCCGTGGCGCGAATTTCGAGGCCTAGCCATTTGACTTGTCCCGCCGATTCCTCGAATTCAGCGACATCAAAATCGGCACGCTGTTTGCTCGACAGTGTATCGGCGAGATACCGCCCCTTACCAAGAACATGCGCGCTGTAACGCGAACGCATGAGAGCAACCGCTGTCGGTGCCGAACGTTCTTCGAAGTATAGTTCGCAACATTGATCGAGAGTGAGGCCTGAACCGCAAGGGCAGTTGTTCGTGGAAATGGTGAAGTCCTTTCTAAAGTTCGCCGACAATGTCGCGGCGGATATACACTTATCGTTTCGCCAGCACCCTGCGGCAAGCCAGCGGCTCTGTCCATATTAGTCTTGGCACGGTTACGTCCATGACGTTCCCCGCAATGCGACCATGAGACACATTGGATAATCCAAGCCGGAAACCCTAGACTATATCCCGATAACGCGGTTAGGAGGGAGAAGCGCGAATGACCGAGACCACCGATACAGCGCCCGCCTCAGGCAAAACGGCGGGAGGCATGCCAGCGGTGTTACCCGTGACGACCGATGACATTTTAGAGGTCCTCGCGGCTGGAATTCGCGATTTTCGAGCCGCCCCTTTATTTGGCCTTATCATTGGCGGCATTTACACCGCTGGCGGATGGTTGCTTATCCTACTTCTCCTTCAGTTCGACCTTCCCTATCTCGTCTACCCCCTGGCCGCCGGCTTCGCGTTCATCGCCCCGTTCATCGCAACCGCTTTCTATGCGATCAGCCGATGCCTCGAACGCAACGAAACAATATCCTGGGGAAACATCATCAAATCAACCAGGGAAGCGGCGGGGCGCGATCTCCGCTGGATGGCGCTGGTCACGGGATTCTCCCTTTTCATCTGGATGGATATCGCGGCGTTATTGTTCTTCGGCTTCCTGGGTTTGAACTCTCTCAGCGCACCGGAATTGCTGCAGCACGTGTTCACCACGCCGATGGGCCTGTTGTTCCTTTTGATCGGCCATGGCGTCGGCGCGGTCATCGCGCTTGCTGTCTTTTCCTTTTCGGTAACGTCCTTTCCGATGCTCTTCGACCGTGATGTGGATTTTGTCACCGCGATGGTCACCAGTGTGAAAGTCGTCCTAGCGAATAAAAAAGTGATGATCATCTGGTGCGTGGCGATCGCCGGCCTAATCGGTGTATCCCTTCTATCTGGACTGGTCGGTCTTCTGGTTACGCTTCCGATTCTTGGGCACGCGTCGTGGCATCTTTATCGCCGCGCTGTCTCTCCCGCGCCGCGCACCGAATAGCCATCAATCGGGATCAAGCAAACGCGGCCGCGGTGTTCTCAACATATACCGTCGCGCCGTTGGCGCTATCGTGGAAAACCGTATAGCTCTCGTTCAACTCGTTCTGGTCCGTGTCCAGTGTCGCGGTATCGGTTTCCCAGTTCTCGCCGACGATCGTGACATCGTCTCCCGTATCGCGGCGAACGACCAAGGTATTCTCGTCACCGGTCAAGGCATTGGCGCCGTTTGTGGCGGCAAGCACGTCATCCAAGCCGATTGTCAGCGAGGCATCACCACCGCCACGAAGATCGAAACTTTCAATGCCTTGGATCGCATCATCCGCGACCGCGTCAAGATCAAGGTCGAAATCAATGCTAACCGTATCGGTTCCGGCTCCGCCATCGATCAGCGCAAACGCGCTGTCGCCGGCAACCAGGCGGTCATCACCCGCACCACCGCGCAACGCATCCTTACCACCGCCGCCGATGATAATGTCATCATTCCCGAGGCCGTCGATGATATCGTTCCCCGCACCACCGGTAAGCAAGTCCGCGTCCGTTCCACCAACAATACTATTCGCGGACGTAACCGAGATACTTGTCGTCGCGACTTGGCTTTCTGCGCCGTCGATATCGGTAACGGTGAACGCGATATCCCGTGTTCCCGGTGCAACCGCATCGGTACCGTTGACGAGTTCGACGCTCCCAAGAGCCGCTTCATAGGCATCCAAGGACGCTTCGCCGGACAAGGTCAGGCGGAAGACGCCCGCCGTTTCGTCGAAACCCTGCTTTGTGACTGAAATGCCAGTCTCTTCTAGCGAGCCCGCTTGCAAAGCGTCGCCGGCCGAGAAACCGCTCACGATTTCAACCGTGGCTTCCGACAGGGTCGTGCTGTCGATATCATCCAACGCAATATCAGCCGCGATCGAAATCGGCTCAAGCGTTTCACCAACAGCGCTGTCGATGTCGACACGGATGATCGCATCGTTGAAATCCCGGTCACCCAAATTGGTCAGATCCTCGAAACCGATTTTCAGGCCGCCCGTTGTCGGGTCGAGATCGCTTTTGACATGCAGCAAGCCATCGGTATTAAGCTGGATCGCGCCCTCTTCTCCCGTGGTATGGAAGATCGCGCCACGGACCGTGTGCTCGCCGCCATCCGCACCGACGAAAACCAACGAAGGGGCGTCACTTTCCACGGTCGCGGCCGCGTCTCCGTCGCGGAAAACGAAACTGCCTTCACCGAAATTGTCAAAATTGTTGCGCCGGTCGCCATTGGCGATAATGAAGAAACCCAGGGCGTCGCCGGCCTGAACATCCAAGTCAACGGACGTTTGCCCGGGAATGAGGTTTCCTCCGGACCGTATCGCGGACGCGTTCTCCCAGATCACCTCGACATCGGTCAGTTCACCATTCTCGGCGATCTTGTAATAGCCGATCGTGTTTCTGTATCCCGCCGACTCGCCCATGAACGTCACGGACACGGAATGATCGTTGGCGATCTCCAGGTCGGACATGGCGACACCACTCACCGGCCCGTCCGTTGCCAGCGTATGCGCGATCACAGTTGGCGTCGCCTGCGTGGATTGCGGTGCCAAATTCGAGATTTCCGGCGCATCGGCTACCGCGGCAACCGTTACCGGCAGAGCAACCGTCGTCGTCGCCGTGAGCCCGGTCGTGCTTTCCGTCGTCGTTGCGGTAAAGTTCAGTGAGAAATTCGTGCTGCTATTGCTTGGCGGCGTTACCGTCAATCCGGCAAGCTGATCCGCCGTCAACGTGACCGAACCATCTTGGTTTTGCGAACCAGCCGACAGGGCCGCGCCGACCGGAAGCCCGGAGACCGTTACCGCGAGAACTTCCGAACCATCGGTATCCGCGAGCACGGCCGCGATATCCAACGCGATCGCGCTATCTTCATCACCCGTTGCGGGAGTGAACGAGAGCGCCGGCGTCGAGGCGTCGAGATCGGCCGCCTGACCATCAACCAGAATTTCAACATTCTCCCAATTGACGATCTCGAGACCGAGCGTATCGAAGAAACCGACGGTACCGTCGCTCGACGATGCATCACCGTTTTCCGCAACAAATCCGCGCAAAGACAACAAATCATTGGCGATTTCCCGGTCGGCAAGGTCCTCTTCGGAAAGGTTGACGATCAAGGTATCGTTACCAACTCCACCATCGTAACGATCGGTGGTGCCGTCCAGGTCGACGATGCCAACATCATCACCGCCATCACCGAAAACGATGTCGCTGCCACCACCGCCGTTCAGCGTCTCATCGGCCTCGGTTCCGACTATGATTCCATCAACCTCGCTGCCAATCAGACCCGTGGCGAGGGTAAAGCTCTCACTTTCATTATCGCCGAAATCGAAAGTGATCGTCTCCACCGTACCGGCACCGAAATGATCGTCGACCGTGATCTCGCCGTCGGACAAGCTGATAATGAGATCGTCACCATCGCGGCTC
>JAJFJC010000539.1 GCA_021774385.1 Alphaproteobacteria bacterium | reverse complement strand
TGCTTGGCCGTCGAATCGCGGGTTGACGGAAATCAAATGACAGGTCCCGACGACTCGCAAGAGGAAATCCAAGCGAATATCACTACGGTCGTTCAAGGTATCGAGCAATTCGTCGCCGCCGGCGAGAATGCCGAAGCCGCGGCGCTCCTCGATCAATTGATTCCCGTCATCGCGCATGGCATCGGATTTATCGAGGAAGCCGACGAGGTTGGCCTTTTCTCCGGGCTCGCGCTTGCCTGTGCCCGCCTTGGCCGACCGCAAGATGCGGAAAATTACGCCCGCAGAGCGATCATCGAGAATCCCATCGACCTGCTCGCCCATGCCTTGCTTAGCCCCGACATCCGCATTTCGATCGCACGCCAATTGATCCACCATCAGCGTCCCGATATCGCGCGCGATTTGCTGAAGACGCTCGGCATGACGGGGCAATCGGAAGAAGGTGGGTTTTACCTTGAACTGCTGGACTTTTTCGATACGCAAAAAGCAGTGGCACGACAGCTCGCGCCAACGATTGGCGTCAACGACAACCGTCCAACGCTAATCAGCATCGCCGCCTGGGGCGAAGCGAGGATTCGCTTGTGCCTCTCCTACGACATACCGAGCCTCCTGGCACCGGGTAATATACCCGCGTTGGCGTCAAACGGCAGCGTGACCGTGGATGTCTTTACGGCCGAGGAAGATCGTGACCGGCTGCTTGGCGACCCGCTCTTCGACACCATCGGCAGATTTGCGGAGATCCGCGTAACGATCATTCCCGACACCTTGCTGAAACACGCGGTAAGCAACGCAACGCCGGACTCGGAACGCTGGTGCCTCGCCGGCGCGCATTATTGTTCCGCCATCGCGGCGCGGCATCTCGACGCCGATCTTGTGTTTGTCGGCGCCGGCGACATCTACAGTGAAAGCTACCTTTCCGGTGCCAAGCAGTTTGTCGAAGACGGCACCGGTGGCGTGATCACCACGGCAATCCCCATCGAGGAAGCTATCCTATTGGACCATTTGTCCAATCACCGTGATACCGGATCGCGCGAAATCGATATCGACAGCGCGGCACTCCTCTCCTACGCCCTGATAAACTTGAATGAACAATGGGTCGACTCCTTTATCCAATCAGAAGCGACCTCGATAGACCGCGACCCGACTTCGGTCATTTTCCCTACGGACGATGGTTTCGCCGCGCATGGATTCCAACCGCACCCCACGATGATTTCGTGCGATCTCCTACCGGACGATCTCGTCTTCGATTTCTTGCCTCTTGCCACGCGATTCCTCGCGGAGCTCATAGACGGCCGCGATGCGGATGCGCTGCTCAAGGTCATAGAAGAACCGATTGGCGATATCGCCATGCTGCGACTGGCGGGCGATGGCCTTGCGGAGAATGACGAAGAGCATACGCTAACGCCGGAAAGTTGCGCGCAAGCCGGGTTGGCTCTGTGCCACAAGGAATCCGATTTGCCCTATTTCCTATGGGCGCTGCGCCAACGTTTTGTTGTCGCTCTGGGTGACGAGCCGGTCGGTTTGCCGGAAAGTGATCTCGATGAAATGCAAGCCGTCGAAACGATCATCGATCACATCGAGGAAGGCATTACCGATACCGTGCATCGCATTCGTTTTTATAGCGGCGCGTACCGATAGCCCTATCCTTCCGCGAGGATCATGGTCGACGCCTTCTCCGCGATCATCATCGTCGGCGAGTTGGTGTTGCCGGACGTAATGTTCGGCATGACTGATGCGTCGACGACCCGAAGGCCCTCGACACCACGGACCTGAAGCTTCTCATCGGTCACCGCCATGGGGTCGCTATCCACGCCCATCTTCGCCGTCCCGACCGGATGAAAAATCGTCGTGCCGATATCGCCAGCGGCAAGCGCAAGGTCGTCGTCCGACACAATTTGCGCGCCGGGCAGATACTCCTCCGGCTGGTAACCGCTCAGCGCCGGCGATGCCACGATGCGCCGCGAAATCTTAATCGCATCGACGGCGACGCGGCGGTCCTCGGGCGCGGATAGATAGTTGGGCGCGATCTTCGGCGCCGCCTCGGGGTTTACCGAACGGGCATGGATCGATCCCCGGCTTACGGGCCGCAAATTGCAGACACTGACAGTGAACGCGTCGAAGGTATGCAGTGGGTCGCCGAACTTATCCAGCGACAGTGGCTGGATGTGATACTGGATATTCGGCATCTCGAAGTCGGTGGAGGACCGCGTAAAGGCGCCGAGTTGCGAGGGTGCCATCGTCAGCGCCCCCCGGCGGAACAGCGCATAGTTCAATCCCATGCCGGCCCGTTTCAAGAGCGATTGATATTCCGTGTTCATCGTCTTCACGCCGGAAACCTTGAAGATCATCCGCATTTGCAGATGGTCCTGCAAATTCTCGCCGACACCCGGAAGATGGTGGCGCGGTGTGACACCAAGCGATTTCAAACGTTCCGCATCGCCAATACCCGAGCGTTCCAGAATGGCCGGCGTGGCGACCGCGCCGGTACTCAGGATCACCGAGCGCGCCGCCTTGATCGTGCGCTCGCGCCCCTGCTGGCGAATAACGATCCCGGCGGCTCGGCCTTCCTCGAAGACCAGCCGGTCGGCCAACGCACCGGTAATCAGCGTCAGGTTGGGCCGCGACAAGGCCGGTTTCAAGAAACCACGCGCCGCACTCCAGCGCCGGCCGTTTTTCTGATTGACGTGAAAATAACCGCAGCCTTCATTGTTACCGCTGTTGAAGTCGCTTGTGCGCGGGATGCCGGCTTCCTCGCTGGCCTCGATAAAGGTGTCGAGGATTTCCCAACTCGTGCGCGGCTGGTCGACCTTCCATTCGCCGCCAGCACCATGCAAATCGGTCGCGCCGAGAAAATGATCCTCCTGTTTCTTGAAGGCCGGCAAAACATCGTCCCAGCCCCAGCCGGACAATCCCAGTTGCCGCCAACCGTCATAATCGGTGGCCTGACCGCGCATATACACCATGGCATTTATCGCCGAGCAGCCGCCGATCACCTTGCCGCGCGGATAGGCCAAGCTGCGCCCGTTCAGCCCCGCCTCATCCTCGGTGCGGAACATCCAGTCGGAGCGCGGATTGCCGATGGCGAACAGATACCCGACCGGGATATGGAACCAGACCCAGGAATCCTTGCCGCCCCCCTCGATCACCGCGACCTTGTGGCGGCCATTCGCACTCAGCCGGTTGGCCAGCACACACCCGGCCGACCCCGCACCCACGACCACATAGTCGAACATTTCTTCGCTCACCACATTCTCCCCAACCTCTTATACAGGGAGAGACTACCAAAGCTGGGCCGTAGCGTCTTTCTTGGAAATCACCCGTCAACCGGGAAGTGTAATTTATTAACAATTTACGCGGTCGGTCACTTCGTTCAGGTCCCGTAGGACAAAACTGCCTATAAAGGCGCTTTCAGCAATTCAAGAATTATAATGCATTGAAAAAGTTATATTATTCAGGTTTCTGCAGCGGCACATTACTTGCATTTAAAAAGACTGAATACTTAACCAGGCTCGAAAACGGGCTACCGGAAGGAACGACACCTATCGCCGCCACGATGATTTGGTGAGGCGTCAGATTTAATGTCATTCGCCCGGGAAGAAAATAGAGGCGCACACGGTAAAACCGTCATGGCTGATAAAATTTCCCTCAGCGCCGCCATCCGCTCGAACCTGCTCACGCTGGATCGTACGACAATACTTGGCGACCGAACGCAAGAACGGCTGGCTTCGGGGTTGAAGGTCAATTCGGCGTTGGATGATGCGAGCGCATTCTTCGCCTCGGCAAGCCTTAACAACAGGGCGGACGATCTACTAAGTCTCAAAGACAATATCGATCAAAGCATTAGTACCCTGGAAGCCGCAATTAACGGAATCGAGGCGATTACACAGTTGGTCGAGCAGGCGAAGGGTCTTGTGATTACCGCGAAGGCAACAAGTGACTTGACGGAGCGCGCGAGTCTTGCGGTACAATTTGACGCGATTCGAACACAAATTGATCATCTGTCAAACGACTCAAGTTACAACGGCACTAACTTAATTTCGAATGGACCCGATAATTTAACAGTGACGTTTAACGAGAATGCGACTAGCAATTTGACAATAGCTGGTGTCGATTCATCAACGACAGGCTTAAGTATCAGCGCACCAATCGCCAGCTTTGTTTTAGACACATTTATCGACATAGCCACAACCCAGATCAACACCGCTATCTCAACTTTGCGTACGACAGCTGCAACACTGGGGTCGAACTCGACAGTCCTTCAGACTCGCTTGAATTTTACCGAAGACCTTGTCAATACGTTGGATGAAGGATCTGGGAAACTGACTCTAGCAGATCTAAACGAAGAAAGCGCAAACGCGCTCTCACTTGAAACTCGCCAACAACTTGGCCTGAATTCATTATCACTAGCCGCGCAAAGCGAACGAGCAATTTTAAACCTGTTCTCGTAAGATAACGCGGGAAAATTCGACCTGCGGAACAGCAGCTAAATTGAACGGCTACTCTCTACAAGCTGCTACAGCAATGTTTCTTGTTTCGTGACTTTCGCTGCCGGCGAGCAATTCCTAGTCCCACTAAACCAATGCCAATTAAGGCAAGGGCGCCAGGCTCGGGAACCTGCTCTTCGTCATTCGAATCAATTACCGAAACCGTACCAGAGAAAAGACCGACAAAATCAGACCCTTGATTAGAGCCACTCACAAAGAACCCAACAGCCGCATTTACAGCATGAAGGATATTGCTGCTAGGAATGGCTCCTCCAATAGAATCAAAATGATCACCAGCAGCGATAACGTCAGAAAAGCTTGCGGAAGTTACGTTGCCAGAATTTGGGGCACCGATATTGCCGGTTGTTAAACTAAATGTCTGCCCACCTGTGGGTCCATATGTTGCCGTATAACCGTTAGTCGAGGTTCCTATCACACTACCTTGGATGAAACCGGTCCAAGTATCATTATTTGGATCAGTGATAGCTGCATCATCTACAATAAACGACAACGTCCACGTATCGACGTTTGCTACACCAAGTAATCCGCTCCCCCCTCCCAACACGTCGGCTGTAAGTTCGACATTAAACGGAGTGGCTTTCGCATCTTGAGACACAGCAGCTAAAAGCGCCAAACTGAAAAAAACAGAATAAATTCTCTTAAAGGTAGAGTTTAACCCAAATTCCATTATTTTAACTTTCTTAGCGTAAATAATTGCCAAATTAGAGCATCAATAGATAAGAATTTGTTAAATTTACATGCAATTTTTATGCCTATAACTTAAACTGTTGAAATATAGGTATTTTATTTTTCTGCTCTCAACGTTGGGTGAGGTTCAACAACGGGAATGTAAAAAAATCCGACATCAAAATGTTTTTACAAATGCATTCCTAGAAAAAATAATGTTTAATTTTAATAACATAGCCCTTAATCAGTCTTCGAATCATCAGTGTAAGAAATACCGACACCCTAAATACAGGCGTGACGCACCAATCTTTCACAGCAATCATCTTCCCACCACATTGGCCGGTAGCCTACCGACTCTTCCCTTGCCTGCCGTCGCCCGGTAAGTTGCGCGTCAACCGCGCGGCCCCGCCGCGACACCCTATCGAAGCAGGAGAAAACGGCATGAGTAGCGACCTCGTAACCTATGAATCCAATAATGGTATCGCGGTGATCACGATCAACCGGCCGGAGAAGATGAATGCGCTGAGCAATGGCGTGGTCGCCTCCATCCGTGACGCGTTTATCCGATTGAACGAAAGCGATGACCGCTGCGCCATCGTGACCAGTGCCGGTGACCGGGCGTTTTCGGTCGGGGCCGACCTGAAGGACCCGCCGCGCGATCCGGAGTTATGGGAATGCATGCCGGGTGTTGGCGTCGATGTCGACAAGCCGTTGATCGCCGCCGTGTCGGGCTATTGCGTCGGTGGGGCCTATTGCCTCGTTCAGTTCTGCGACATCGCGGTCGCCGATGATTCCGCTGATTTCTTTTATCCCGAGGCGCAAATCGGTTTCTGCGGTGGGTTGATCGCCGGTCTCGCGGCGCGCCTACCGCAAAAGATCGCCATGGAATTCATGATGACCGGCATTCATTACGACGCGCAACGCGCTTATGAAGTCGGCATGGTCAATAAGGTCGTCCCAAAGGGTCAGTTGATGGAAGGCGCGATGGAATATGCGGAAATCTTTGCCGTCAGCGCGCCGCTGGTCATGGGCACGTTGAAACGTTTCGTCCGCAACGAAGTCCTCGCGCGTGGCCCCTCGGAGCAGGCCGGCCTGGCGCGGCGCGATCTGTTGGCGATTTCACGCAGCGAGGATCAGCAGGAAGGCGGCAAGGCGTTCCGCGAGAAACGCAAACCGGTGTTCAAGGGACGCTAAGCGAAAGATAGCGCTCGTTTCTTTCACGGGCGATACTTTGTTGGTATAAAGCGCTCTTGGCGCCACGGCGGCGTGCGAACAACCGATAGCTAGCCACGGATATGTATCTACTCATCGATAACTACGACAGCTTTACCTATAACTTGTGGCATTTCCTGGGGGAGCTCGGCGCGACCTTTGAGGTGCACCGGAACGACGCCATCACCGTGGACGAGGCCCTTGCCAAAGCGCCGGACGGCATTGTGATCTCGCCCGGCCCCTGCGACCCGGACAAGGCGGGCATCTGTCTCGATTTGGTGCGCGCGGCGGCGGGCAAGGTGCCTATTCTCGGCGTCTGCCTTGGTCATCAATCGGTCGGGCAAGCGCTTGGCGGCCGTGTCGTACGGGCGCCGGAATGCATGCATGGCAAGCTCAGCGAAATCAAACATAACGGCGCGGGCATCTTCGCGGACTTACCAAACCCCTTCACCGCGACCCGCTATCACTCGCTGATCATGGAGCGCGCCTCCCTGCCCGATTGTTTCGACATCACGGCGGAGACCGAGGACGGCATCGTCATGGGGATCACGCATAAGGAAATGCCGCTCCATGG
>JAJFJC010000538.1 GCA_021774385.1 Alphaproteobacteria bacterium | reverse complement strand
GATGATAATCATGAAGAGGACTGGAAATGAGGTCGTTAGAATTTCGAAGGCCTCGGGATCGACACTTTCCAGATACATCAGCACATAAAGCGCGCCGGCGACCCCGATGTAGAAAGAGCTGACCGCAAAAGCGAGTAGTTTCGTTGTCAGGGGGCGGATGCCGATGAGCTCGGCGGCAATATCCATATCACGGATTGCCATCCAGCTTCGGCCAACACGGCCGCGCACCAAATTTTTGGCGGCAAATCCCAGAACGACAACCACGGTCAACATGATGATGTATTTCGCCGCCGGATCGGCATTGGGCCCCATGACCTCAATCCCGAACATCTGCCGCGGCGGGCCGCCAATCGTATGGGACGGGCTGTAGTCCGAAAGCCAGTCAATTCGGTTGATCGACCATTCAATGAAGAAATGCGCCGCCAAGGTGGTTACCGCAAGATAAAACCCTTTGATACGCAGGCTCGGTAGCCCAATCAGAATGCCGAATAGGGCTGTAATCAAGCCAGCGAGAATGAATACGATGAAGATATTGAGTTCAGGGAATATGGTCGTAATTTTGAAGGCCGAATAAGCACCGATCGCCATGAAGCCGCCGGTTCCGAGCGAAATCAGGCCGCAATACCCGGTTAAGATGTTCAAGCCGAGTGCCGCGAGCCCCAGTGAAAGTATCGGATAAAGGATAACCTCGTACTGGTACTCGCTGGCGAACAGAGGCGGGATGATGAAGAGCGCGACGATAAACGTATAAATTATCCAGCGATCCTGCGCGATCGGGAACATTTGCTGATCGGCGGCATAGTTGGTTTTGATCTGGCCTGTCTCGCGATAAATCATGGCCTATACCCTCTCGAGGATTTTTTCGCCAAACAGGCCTTGTGGACGGAACATGAGGAAAACGAGCGCAAGAACATAGGCAAACCATTCTTCGATGGAGCCGCCCAAGGCGTCACCCCAATAAATTTCCGCAACTTTTTCACCAACACCGATTATCAGCCCGCCGATGATGACGCCGGGCACGGAGGTGAAACCGCCGAGAATAAGCACCGGTAGTGCCTTCAAGGCAATCACAACGAGGCTGAAATCAACGCTACTGCTGGCGCCCCACATAATGCCGGCCACCAGCGCGACAAGTCCGGCGACCGACCAGACGACGACCCACATCCATTGCAGCGGAATGCCGATCGACAGCGCGGCTTGGTGGTCGTCCGCTACCGCTCTGAGCGCCCTACCGATCGGCGTTTTCTGGAAGAATAGGGCGAGGACACAGACCAGAATCGCTGCAATCGTGCCTGCCGTGAGGTCCAGTTCCTGGAGCCGGATACTGCTACCGAACATCGGGACAATAAGAGCATCGCGGCTGATGTGAAGCGCCTCGACGGGAACCAATTTGGAGCCGCCGCCGAAAACAAACTCACCGAAGCCTTCTAGGAAAAAGCTGAGGCCGATCGTCGACATGAACATGATGATTTCCGCCTGGTTCACCATGTTCCGCAAAACAATGCGTTCGATCAAATAAGACAATCCAATCATCGCGGCAAAGGCGATTAATACGGCGGGAATAATTGGTACGCCATATTCGAAGACCGTGATCATACAGAGCACGGAAAATACGATAAAAATGCCTTGCGCGAAGTTAAAGACGCCTGAGGCCTTGTAGATCAAGCAAAAGCCAAGTGCGACCAAGGAGTACATCACCCCAGCCATCAAACCTTCGACAATAATCTGAATGAAAAATACCGGATCTTCAATGATCTGCAGAAACGGGTCGATGCTTATGTTGTAAAGAAATTCCATCGTCTAATATGTCCAACTTGTTTGGTTCACGACGGATCAGTCATGGGAAACGCCCAGATAGGCGTCGATAACATTTTGATTGCTGCGCACTTCGTCCGGTGTTCCGTCGGCGATCTTAATGCCGTAATCGAGAACGACGACACGGTCGGAAATATCCATGACCACGCTCATGTCATGTTCGATCAGCGCAATGGTCGTGCCAAATTCATCGTTCACGTCGAGGATAAAGCGACACATGTCTTCTTTTTCCTCGGAATTCATCCCCGCCATCGGTTCGTCCAGAAGAAGCAGTTCGGGCTCGGCGGCCAGCGCTCGGCCCAACTCCACCCGCTTTTGCAAGCCGTAAGGCAGCCGACCGACAGGTGTTTTCCGGATTGCCTGAATTTCAAGGAAATCGATGACTTCCTCAGCCTTGGCCCGATGTTCAAGTTCTTCTTTCTGGGCGGGGCCAAAAAACAGGGCCTGCAGGACGAAGTTCTTGCTCATCATCGTATTACGGCCGGTCATGATATTGTCGAGCGTTGTCATGCCGGTGAAAAGCGCGATATTCTGAAATGTCCTGGCGATGCCGCTACGGGCCACCACGTCCGGCCGCATGTCGGAACGGGCTTCACCTTTATAGGTAATCGTTCCTTCGCTTGGATGATAGAATCCGTTGATCACGTTCAGCATCGACGATTTGCCGGCGCCGTTGGGGCCGATAATGGCGCGAATTTCGCCTTTCCGAATGTCGAAGCTGACGTCCTGCAAGGCATGGACGCCGCCAAAATTGAGCGTAACATTGTCGACCGACAATATTACGTCGGATGAAAGCTTGCGTCCGGTACTTGCGATCGTCTCCTCGACGGTCGCGTTCATGTTTTCCGTGCTGGTCATTCCGCGGCCTGTGGCATTGTGGAGCGGGCGGTTGAAACATCGGTGATTTGAAGATCGGCTTTGACCGAACCCTTGCGTCCATCCTCGAACGTTACCTCGGTCTCGATCTCGCAATGCGTGGCATCGGAGTATAAGGCGTCGATTAGGACGCCATACTTCTCGGTGATCGTACGCCGACGCACTTTTTGAGTCCGGGTCAGTTCGCCATCGTCCGCATCAAGTTGCTTGTGCAACACCAGGAAGCGCTTGATTTGCGAGCCGGAAAGATTTGGATCGTTCGCCAGGTCGGCATTTACCTGCTCGATATGTTCGCGAATAATTTCCTGAACCTGTGGCAGTCCAGTGAGCTCCTGGTAACTTGCGTACGATACGCCATTACGTTCCGCCCAGTTGCCCATCGCGTTGAGGTCGATATTTATAAATGCCGCCGCATATTCATGACCGTCGCCAAAGGTGACGGCTTCGTAAATGTCGGGGAAAAATTTGAGTTTGTTTTCGATGTATTTTGGCGCGAACATCGAATTGTCCTTGAGTTTCCCGACATCCTTTGCCCGATCGATGATGCGGAGATGGCCTTCGTCGTCGAAAAAACCGGCGTCACCGGTGCGGCACCAGCCATCTTCCGTCTTCGTTTCCGTGGTCGCTTCGGGGTTTTTATAGTACTCCCGAAATATTCCAGGACTTTTAAATAAGACCTCGCCGCTGTCCTCGATACGGACTTCGACGTCCTGTATGGGACGACCCACCGTATCCAACCTAATCTCGTTATTCG
>JAJFJC010000537.1 GCA_021774385.1 Alphaproteobacteria bacterium | reverse complement strand
GCCAAGCGACCTGAACACATAAGCAAAGCAGGTTGCCGACATGATGATGAAGAAAATGAAGGATACGGTTAGACCCGAAGACTGACAGACGCCGGTGACCATATCTCTCTTAAGGCGCCCGTTCGCAAGGGCGATAATCGTTGCGCCGAAGGCGCCAACCGCGCCTGCCTCGCTCGGTGTCGCCCAGCCGAGTAGGATTGAACCCTTGATGAGTGCAATCAAGAATACCGGTGGGAAGAAGCTACGGAGCAGCAACGCCGGCATTTCCGAGCGTGGAACGTTGAGCTCCTCGGGGGGGAGCGGTGGCGCAATGGACGGCCTTACACTTGACGCGATGCCAATATAGGAAACATAGCTGAACGCGAGTAAAAGCCCCGGCATCAATGCCGCGAGGAACAGATCGCCGACCGAGATCGACAGCAGGTCGGCCATGATGATCAGCATGATGCTTGGTGGGATCAGGATGCCAAGCGTCCCCGACGCGCAAATCACGCCGGTTGCAAGTTCGTGACTATACTTTTGCTTGAGCATCGTCGGTAAGGCCAAAGCGGTCATCATCGTGACCGAAGCGCCGATAATGCCGGTCATCGCGGCGAGAATAGTGCCCATCACCGCGACGGCCATCGCCAGCCCGCCAGGGACCTTTTTCAACAACACCTGACAGACATACAGCATGTCGTTCGCGACACCGCTGCGTTCCATCATGACGCCCATGAAGACGAAGGTCGGCACCGCGACAAGGACCAGGTTTTCAGCCGCCTGACCCCATATTCGCGGCAGAAAATTGAAGAATTCGATAATCGAGAACATGCCAAGGCCGTAGCCGATAAATCCGTACAGCAAGGCTAGTCCGCCAAGGATAAAGGCCACGGGATAGCCCGTGAACAGCAAGAGCGCGAGACTCAAAAACATGAACATAGGCAAAAAATCGATGACGATATCGATGAGTTCCATACGCTTTGCCTCTCCCAATTCCCGCTTTCACACCGCCCAAACTTTAGTCGGGGCCTTTGTCGGATAAAATGCCCTGTTGAAGTGCAAGATCCGTATGATGCGGGTTGTTATCTCGTTGGTTGTTTTACGTTAATCCAGCACCGCAAAAGAACGTGGTAACCAGCTGAACGTTAGTGGGCTGTGTCAAGAAAAGCGCTGGAGCCTCACTATGGAGAACTCCAGCGTAATACCGAATGCGAACACTAAATCGTGGTCGCGTCCTAAAGATGACTATTTCAGGTACGTGCCCTTAAGATACTGCGCATCGCCCCAAGTCTTATAGCCTTTGCGGAATGCGTAGAAGTGATCCGCGACCTCTTTAAACAGGGGGTCCTTAGCGGATTCTTCTTTCACGACTTCGTTCCACGCCGCTTCGAATTTGGCGAGGGTCTCGTCCGGCCAACGGCGAAGCTTAACGCCGTGTTTGGAGGCCATTACCGCCATGGCTTCAAAATTCTTGGCTTCGGTTTCGGCATAGGTGTGCATGACACTGTCGCCCAGACCGACCTTAATGATCGCCTGATGCTGCTTGGACAGCTTATTCCAGGAGTCCTTGTTCATCAGCAATTCACTGACGGAAACCTGTTGATGCCAGCCTGGGAAATAGTTGTACTTCGCGATCTGATAGAAGCCGAGCTTGGTGTCGATGGTCGGCATTGAGAACTCGGTCGCGTCGATAACGCCACGTTCCAGTGCCGGATAGATGTCGGCGCCGGGAAGAAGCTGCGTTTGCACGCCCATTTTCTCCATGACCTTCGCACCGAGACCAAAGAAGCGCATCTTCAGGCCCTTGATTTGGTCAAGAGAGTTGATTTCGGTTTTAAACCAACCGGAGGTCTCGGCGCCAATCGCAAAGCTGTCGAATGCGATAAGGTTGTGTTTGTCATAGATTTTTTGTTTCAGATCATTGCCGCCGCCGAACCATTTCCAGCCGAGGAATTCACCGATTTGCGGGCCAAATGGCACCGTCGTGAAAAACGAAAGCGCGGGGTATTTACTGGTGTGATAACCCGGCGTGGTCCAGCAAGATTCGAGCGAGCCTTTTGAAACCGCATCGAAGCATTCAAGCGACGGCACGAGCGCACCCGGCTCGAAGAACTTGATGTTGAGTTCGCCGCCGGACATTTCCTTCACGTTGCCGACAAACCGGACACCCGATGTGCCAAGATGCGGTAGTGAACTGCCGAACGTGCTCTGCATTTTCCAACGCACCTTGGCGGCATCCGCCGGTCCGCTCGCGGCGAGAAATAACCCGCCAACCAAGCCAGCCGTAAGGCCAGCCTTTAGAAGGTTTTTTGCTTTCATGTTTGGATTCCTCCCTGGAAATGGGTTTTCGCGGCAGTCGGCCCGGTTACTGCGCTCAATTCCCGTTCCAATTTCCTCAAATTTATAAAAAACGAGCCGTAGCAAGGCAAGCTATCTCACGTTTGTCGGCTTCTCAAGCGAATACCGCATATCAGATGGGTGAAATTCGCATGCCGCGTGTATGATGAATTGCGCGCCCTCCGATCATGGTTCTGAATAGCGGTCGGTTGCCAAGATAAGGGGCGAGGTATATAAGGCACGCCGCGAACGGGGAGTAGCTCAGCCTGGTAGAGCACTACGTTCGGGACGTAGGGGCCGGAGGTTCGAATCCTCTCTCCCCGACCAGGTTATGCAAGGGCTTGGCGGCATACCGCTGAGCCCTTGTTTTTATGCGCAGACCGAAGCAAGCTCGTGCGGCGGCGGCAATTGAGAATCACCTTGGAGTATCGCGAATGAGGCCAGGTGGGGATATCATTCGTAGATTGTTTAACCGGATCGGTTGAAGGGGGCCGGACTATGCCTGAAGTCGAATGTATCGTTGAATGTGCCAATATTCTTGGCGAAGGACCAATCTGGCATCCCGAGG
>JAJFJC010000536.1 GCA_021774385.1 Alphaproteobacteria bacterium | reverse complement strand
GGCGGCGTGATGCATTGCGGCCGGCTCGACTATCCGCGTGACGAACATCGCCAGTTTATCCGCACGACGGTTCGCGGCCAGGCGATCGAAATGCACGTGGCCGCATAGGGGCCTGACATGGGCACGCGACAGGTGAACCGGCGCAGCGCGATGATCTTCTCGGCGCTTATGCCGGAACGGTATGACGATGCCGTGGCCGCCGGCGCGGACATCGTGGTGTTCGATCTGGAGGACGGCACCGTGCCCGAGCGTAAGGCGGAAGCGCGCGAGACCGTGCCGGCGGTCTTCCAGCGCGATGCCGGCGGGCCGCTTTTGAAATATCTCCGCATCAATCACCCCAGCACGCCGGACGGGCTGCGCGACATGGCCGCGGTGATGGATTGGGAAAACCCGCCGGACGGGCTGCTGCTGCCGAAGATCGAATCCGCGGCGGAAATCCATCAGGTCGCGAAGACGCTGTGCGCGGTGCATCGCGAACTCGAACTCATGGCGATCATCGAGTCGCCGCGTGGGCTCGAAAACGTCCACCATATCGCCGGTGCCGCGCCGCAACTGGTGATGCTGCTGCTGGGCAGCGACGATCTCTCGGGAACAATTGGTTCCGACCGGGCGTGGGATGCCTTGGCCTATGCGCGCGGCCGGGTTGTGGTGGCGGCCGGCGATGCGGGGATCGAGGCCATGGATGGCGCCTTCTACGACCCGGAAGACGAGGCCGGCCTTATCGAGGAACTGCAAAGGGTCGCGGCGATGGGCTTCACCGGCAAGGCGTCCTACCACGCGGGACAGATCCCGCATATCCATGCGGCGTTTACGCCGAGCGCGGAAGAAGTCGAGGAAGCGCGGCGGATTCTTCAGGCCGCGGCGGCGGACACCGTCGGCAACACAAGGCTCGACGGGCGCATGGTCAACGCCGCGATCGTCAAGCGCGCCCGTCGGCTGCTGGCCACCGCCGAACGCCGGGGCGTTGCCTAAGTTCTCTTAGGCCGCCGATTGCGGGCCGCGTACGAGACGGCCGGGCAGGGCGCCGGTTTCCGTGCCGCCGATCTGTACCGGGACGCCGTTGACGATCGTCGCGTCGTAGCCGTCGATTTTTTGCACCAGCCGCCGCCCGCCGCTGGGCAAATCATGGACCACATGCGGGGCGTGCAAGCGGAGCCCGTCATAATCGATGACGTTAATGTCGGCCTTGTAACCGACCCGCAGCAGGCCCCGGTCGTTGAGGCCGATCGCGGTGGCATTGTCATGGCTCAATCGTTTGATCGCCCAGGGCAGGGTGGTCTTTTCGCCGCGCGTCCGGTCACGTGTCCAGTGGGTCAGTAGATAGGTCATCGCGCTAGCGTCCGACAGGATGCTGACATGGGCGCCGCCATCGCCCAGCCCAATCAGGGAATTGGGATGGCTGAACATATCCTTGACCGTTTCCAAATCGCCATAGGTGTAATTGCTCAAGGGGCGGTAGAGGATCGTTTTGCCGTCCTTGGCGAGCAGCATGTCATAGGCAAGGTCGGCGGGGTCGACGCCGGCGCGTTCGGCCATCGCGGCAACGCTTTTTTCCGGTCCCGGCTCGTAGTCCGGCGGGTCGCCCAGGGGGAAAATCCGGTCCCAGCGCGAAACCCGGTTGGCCAGCCGTTCGTCGGGGTTGGTTTCGGAGATCAGTTGCGCGCGGAAATCCGGCTGCCGCAGGATCACCAGTTTCTCCGCGAAGGGCAGGTCGGCGATCTTGTCCCAGCTCGGCCGGTTGATGAAGGGGTTCTGGGAAATCTCGAAACCGAGATTGATCCCCGTCGGCCGGGTCAGCACTTGGCCGAATATACGCAACCCATCGGCGTTGGCATCCGCGATCCTGCCCATCAGATCGCGCCAGCCCTCTGGCTTGGCATCGCGTTGCAAGACCGTGATGGTCATCGGGCGGCCGGAGGCTTTCACGATACGGCGCAGCATATCGAACTCGGCTTCCTGATCGTTGAAGTCCGATATCACCTGCATCCAGCCGGCCCCCGTGGCGCCGACGGCGGCGGCGATCTCGATCAACTCTTCCGCCTCGGCTTTCAGGGTCGGGGTAGGGACGCCCGCCAGGGTCTTGTGATTGATCGTGCGCGAGGTGGAGAACCCCAAGGCGCCGCTGCGGATTCCCGCCGCCGCGATCCGCGCCATCGCAGCACGGTCTTCCGCGTTGGCTGCTTCGTGTGCGACGGCGCGCGCGCCCATGACGAAGACCCGCACGGCGGCGTGCGGCACCTGGGTTACGACGTCGAGGTCGTAGTGGCGCGCCTCCAGCGCGTTCAGGTAGTCCTCGAAGCTCTCCCAGTTCCAGGGCAAGCCCTCGGTCAGGACGACCTCGGGAATATCCTCCACGCCTTCCATCAGTTTCACCAGCATATCGCGCTGTTCCGGCCGGCAAGGCGCGAAGCCGACGCCGCAATTGCCCATCATGGCCGTCGTGACGCCGTTCCAGGATGACGGCGTGATGCGGTTCGACCAGGTCACCTGCGCATCGTAATGGGTGTGGACGTCGACGAAGCCCGGCGTGACGAGCCTGCCCCGCGCGTCGATCTCCTCGCCGCCCTTTGGCAGATCTGCGCCGATCGCGCTGATCCTACCATCCGCGATGGCGACATCACCCTCAATCGGGTCGCTGCCCGAGCCATCCAGAATGGTGCCGCCGCGAATAACCAGTGAAGCGGTTTCCGTCATAAATGATCCCTCATACTTGTCGCGGCAATTCACCCTGGCCGTATACGCATGAAGAGTAACCTAACGCGGCCTACCGGCGTCAAGGTGTCGACTTTTTTAGCGTCGGTGTGGCGGGATCGCAGGATGGTTACGAAAGCAACGGAAAATTTGGCGTTCCGGCGCGGAGCACCGATGCGGCCGCCGCCATGCCGTTAAGTTATGGCTGCCATGCCTCGTTCGACGGTTATCATTACTGCAGTGCAGCATATATTGATATTCAGATAATACTGCCGGAAACGGCTAGATGAGGAAATTAATATGGCGAAATTCGACCAAGAGCGAGCGTGGGTGCCGGTGACGGATGCCGACCTGAACCGCTACATTTCCCTGGGCCGCGAACGCAAGAGAGCGGAAATGAGAGGGATGTTTTATGATTTATTTTCAGTAGCTAAGGAAAATATTAACAATTTACGCCGAGGATTAGCCCGATTCACGCAGGTTAGCTCCACATA
>JAJFJC010000535.1 GCA_021774385.1 Alphaproteobacteria bacterium | reverse complement strand
AGGGGAAATATGGCGAGGCTGAGCCCTTGTATCAAAAAGGCCTTGATATTCTTCAACGCCTCTTCGGTGAAGACCATCCCAATACCGCAGCCAGCTACAACAATCTGGCAGCAAACCTTCATGTGCAGGGGAAATATGGCGAGGCAGAGCTCTTGTATCAAAAAGGCCTTGATATTTTTCAACGCCTCCTCGGTGAAGACCATCCATATACCGCAACCAGCTATAACAATCTGGCATTTAACCTTCATGCGCAGGGGAAATATGGCGAGGCTGAGCCCTTGTATCAAAAAGGCCTTGATATTCTTCAACGCCTCTTCGGTGAAGACCATCCCAATACCGCAGCCAGCTACAACAATCTGGCAGCAAACCTTAATGCGCAGGGGAAATATGACGAGGCAGAGCCCTTATGTCGTCGAGCCTATGAAATAGTATTGCGTGTATTAGGGGAGAATCATCCAACTACAATAGCTACTTTGAATAATTGGAAAAAAAACAAGCCCTGAATCGACACGCCCTAAGGATGTGAATGAGATACGTAGAAATGGAGACAGCTAGGGCTTATTTATTGAAACCGTCGAAAATGGGTAGTCAATAATAATTATACTCACCGCACATATTTTTGTGTTTCACTTTATTTCAAAAATTTCCCCTATGTCCGCCCCAGTTGTATTAAGACTATTTTAATCAATTCCCGGTAATATATTTACGTAAATAACAACGATTGAAAACACAGGGATGGTAGGACAATGGGGCGTGGTGTGCCTGATATTCGCTTAACAGTGATTAAGAATAACGGCGTTATTCTTAATCTTCGGTATGCAGTAGCATATCGCGTTATTTTGGCGGCCCGGCTTTCTAACGGAGCCATCTATGGTTAAACCAACTTCTGATTTTCTACGTACATCCGGCGGTTTGACTGATACCTTCATACATTGTGACACCTGCCTGTCAGAAGAAGGTTTTAACGCGCTGCGTCATCAAGAGTTTTCCGAAAAAGAAACCCATATTTTGCACGGCCAACTCAGCGATTCCGTTAGCGGTGTCATGGCGCGTGGTTCTGTGGCTAGCAACAACTCATCCAAACAGGCCAAAGAACACAAAGACAGGAAACGTCGTGCATCGCATATTGCTGAAATCATCGAACAAGTTCGTAGCAACATTGAGCAAATGGAAGCTGGTCTTAAAGCAATGGAAGCCCGTTTCAATGTACAGGATGAAGCATGGCGGGAGACACTGGCGTTGGAAATATTGGGTGAAGATGAAGTCCCGCAGCGCAAGCCGGGCGAGAGCATGGATAATTACCGCGAGCGGCTGGAACAGCATTTAATCAACGAGATGCTCAACCCCGATGGCACGATCAAGGATAAATATAAAGACCATCCAGAATATGGCGACTACGCCGAGTGGGCGCAGAAACAGAATAATTTGAACAGAGCCAAAGCGCTTACCGCAGAGCTGGAAGACAGCGAAACCACGCCTGAACGTCAGGAGCAAATTCTTGATGAAATGCGTGAGCGTGGCTACACAGAAGAGCAAACCTATGCCGCCAGAGAAGTAACCGATGATGAAACGAAGCATCAAATTAAAAAGGATGCTGATGTTAACAATGATGCGGACTTGCAAAGCGACTATGGCTCCGCGCTCACCGCATTCTTAGAACCCAAATCATAGAACTTATTTTTATTGGAATAGCGGATTTTTATTCAATGCTCTTCGTGCAATCGTGGGTATTTGTTGGCGCACATCACGTATTGTAAATATGCCTTCCGTGCCACCACGCACATGTAAAAAAATTCCACTGGCTGGCGCATCATTTTGTTCGTAAAAAAACTTGATATTCGTAACGTCATGTTTCATTAAGTCGCGGGTAAGCACCATTTTTATCTGGTCGTCCGTAGCCGCTGATTTAGTGCCCATCCTCACAGCAACAGCAACCCCGTGTGGATTTTGCTCTGACCAAATACTCCCCGCAATTGTTACGCACGGCTGTACATCACACGGGATGTAATCCGCTTTCGCTGACAATAACTCCTCTTGTGCGCAGACAACACTACCACCAATAAGCAGGCCAAAAGCCACCACCATAAAACCGAAAAATACGCTATTTTTCAGTCGCTTGCATTGCGGCAAAAGGGAACCCTTTTGCCATAATTTTACTAGCTGTTTGTGTATCAGCAAAACAGCGGGTTAGAGGCGTTTTAATCGTATTTTGGGATTGACTGGAGGTAGTTATGAAGATAAGTCAAAAGGGTTCCCTTTTGTCTATCCTTTGATGAAAGGTCAACAATGATATTTAATTAAGTGGGAGAAACCTATGGCGCTTATCGGTTACGCCAGAGTAAGCACAGCGGAGCAAAATCTTGATTTACAGCGCGATGCCTTGGTGCAGGCAGGCTGCACTCCGATTTTTGAAGATGAAGGCGTGTCGGCGATTGCCAAGCAACGCCCCGGCTTTGAACAGGCATTGGACGCTTTAAAAGCAGGTGATGTATTGGTGGTCTGGAAGATGGACCGCGCTTTCCGTTCACTCAAAAATGCACTTGATACGTTGGAAGCATTTGAAAGTCGTGGCGTTGAATTCCGCTGTTTGACGGAAGCGATTGATACTACCACGCCAATTGGCAAGTGCATGTATCAAGTGCGTCATGCGTTTTCGGAACTCGAACGCAATCTTATTCGCGAGCGCACGATTGCCGGGATGGATGCCGCCAAAAAACGCGGGGTGCATGTTGGCAGGCCGCGTAAGTTATCAAATGACCAAATAGCCAGCACTCGGCGTTTGTTACAAAAGCAACCTGATTTAGCCCCAGCGCAAATCGCCACTCAATTCGGTGTGTCTGTGCGGACTGCTTCACGGATCATCTCGCAATATGGTCAAACATGACCGAGCAGGGCTTCTTGTGAAACGCCGCCCTTTTTGACTTGGGTATATACCGTTGTATTCAATGCTACGGGAACACATGCGTTTTTCCCAAACCCCGCCCCCCTCACGCTTAGGGTGCCTTTCCATTAATGAAACTCTAAATGGAGGCATCAATATGCAATCAAATAATAAGCGTATTATTTATCTGGCGACACCCAAAGAACTGAACACAGAAAGCTATTATTGGCGGCTGTGGATTACCGTTAAAAACCTGCCCATTC
>JAJFJC010000534.1 GCA_021774385.1 Alphaproteobacteria bacterium | reverse complement strand
TTTATCCTTGTCCGCGTCGCCTTGTTGGCCCCTGCCGGATTAATTACCCTGCCTTTGATGGTAGAAGCGGCTTTACTGACACCAGTCGTATTCCTTGGCACGTGGGCGGGGACACGGGCATTTCATCTAATAGAGCCGCGCCGGTTCTTCGTTGCGCTGCAAGCAATCTTGATGTTGGCGGCGCTCGCTCTCATGATCAAAGGCATTTTGAAAATCATCTGACGATAACGTCGCGTGTATTGTCATGGTTTGCACGCGGCAGGGGCACGACCGGCAATTTCGAGGAGTTGCGCAACTTTCGCTGCAATCGGCGCCAGCGTGCGACATTCCTGTTGTGCGCCTGCAAGGTTTTGGCGAAAGCATGGCCACCCGTGCCATCGGCGACGAAATATAAGTCGCCCGTGATGGCGGGCTGCAGGACTGCTTTGAGCGCCGCGGCGCCGGGGTTGGCGATAGGACCTGGTGGCAATCCCTTATTAAGGTACGTGTTGTAGGGGTGATCGACCGAAAGGTCGGCACGCAATAACCGTCTGCCGAGAGCGCGCTTTCCACCGGTATGCGCATAGACAACCGTTGGGTCCGATTGCAGTCGCATGCCGCGGCGTAGTCGATTGATGAACACCGCGGCGACGCGTGGTCGCTCGGCCGTGGTGCCAGTTTCCTTTTCGACGATGGAGGCAAGTGTAACCGCCGCTTCTGGATTGGTGAAAGGCAGCCCTTCGGCGCGTGCCTGCCACAGTATGGCGAGTTTCGCATTACGCGCCGCGATCATGCGTCGGAGTAAGCCCGAGCGTGTGTCGCCATGGGAATAGTCGTAGGTCTCCGGCAGAATTGTGCCTTCCGCCGGTACGCTGCCCAGTTCTCCTTCTAAATTCGATGCGGCGTTGACTAGTGCGGCGACCTGGTGGCTGGTCAATCCTTCCGGAACGGTAATGCTGTGGACGACAACGCGGCCGTCGCGAATGGTGGTGAGTACTTCGGCCGGGGCTATTCCCGCCACGAATTCATACTCTCCGGCCTTGAGGTCCCGGTGGGCGCCTGTCCACTTTGCCTTGGCAACAAAAAGCAGGGTATGACGAATGACACCCGCGTCATGCAGGACTTCGGCAATACGCCGCAGACCGCTGCCTTTTTTGATTATGACGATTGAATCGGCCTTAAGTGGGCCTGAGTTCTTGAATGTTTCGTTCGCCCAATATAATGCGCCGCCCGCTATGATCGCCACGGCGACTGCGAAAATGGCGATAGCGCGAATCGCGCGTTTCATTTTCCGTTCGGGGCGTCCGCAAAGATAAGACTCGCATTCGTTCCGCCGAAGCCGAACGAATTCGTCATGACCATGCCGATTTCCCGTTCCTTCGCCTTTAGAGGAACGAGATCGATATCGCACCCTTCCGATGGGTTTTCCAAATTGAGCGTCGGTGGCGCGATATTGTCATGCATTGCCTTAATCGACAGGATCGATTCGACGCTGCCGGCGGCACCCAACAGGTGCCCTATCGCGGATTTTGTCGAAGACATCGAAAGTTTGTAGGCATGGTCGCCGAACAAACGTTTGACAGCGTTGAGTTCAATTTCATCGCCTAACGGTGTGGAAGTCCCGTGCGCGTTTATGTAATCGATATCCGACGCATCGCATTCGGCGTTCCGCAGCGCTGCTTTCATGGAACGGAATGCGCCGTTGCCGTCCGGCGCAGGGGCGGTTACATGGTGCCCGTCGCCTGACATGCCGTAGCCAATGACCTCGGCGTATATTTTTGCCCCCCGTCGGCGCGCATGTTCCAGCTCCTCGAGCACGACAATGCCCGCGCCTTCACCCATTACAAAACCGTCCCTGTCCTTATCCCAAGGGCGAGAAGCAGATTGCGGGGTATCGTTAAATCCTGTCGACAGCGCGCGGGCGGAGGCAAATCCGGCAATTCCCAAGCGGCAAATTGCCGCCTCGGTGCCGCCGACGACCATGACATCGGCATCGTCCCACTTGATCATGCGGGCAGCATCGCCGATGGCATGCGCACCGCTTGCGCAGGCCGTTACCACGGAATGATTCGGCCCCCGAAAACCATGTTCGATAGACACGTGTCCGGAGGCAAGGTTGATAAGATTGGCGGGAATAAAGAAGGGGCTGAGCCGCCTCGGACCCTTCTTCTCTATTAACAGCGCACCTTCGGAAATTCCCGGCAAACCGCCAATTCCGGAACCGATTAAGACACCGGTACGTTCTTGCTGTTCTTCGGTTTCCGCAACCCAACCGGAATCCTTAACCGCGAGTTTCGCCGCGGCGACCGCGAAAACGATGAATTTATCCATTTTCCGCTGGTTCTTCGGCGTAACCCAATCGTCGGCATTGAATTCGCCGTTTTCGGTTTCGCCAAGCGGTACCATTCCGGCGACCTTGCAAGGCAAATCGGAAACATCGAACCCTTGAATCGCCGATATTCCCGACTCGCCAGCCAGCAAGCGCTTCCAGACTCTATCGACGCCAACACCAAGCGGCGTAACGGCGCCCAAACCTGTCACTACAACGCGTTTCATCAACTTCCAACCATCAAGAATTCAGACGCCCGTATATGCAAACCCACCGGCGGTCTTGAATTTGACTACGAGTCGGTGTTTGCGTCGATAAAGGTGATGGCGTCCTTGACGGTCTGAATGTTCTCGGCCGCATCGTCAGGAATTTCGCATCCGAATTCTTCTTCGAAGGCCATGACCAATTCAACGGTGTCCAGGCTATCGGCGCCCAGATCATCGATGAAACTGGCGTTGTCCGTGACTTTGGCCTCTTCGACCCCAAGGTGCTCAATTACAATTTTTTTTACGCGTTCGGAAACGTCACTCATCTTCGCTTACCCTTCAAGCTGTACTGGGCGATTAATCGGAAACTCCGCGCCTTCTAAACGCAGAAGCGCGCCCTAGTAACATAATTATTTCGCTAACGCCAGCGTCCCAAAATCGACGTTGGCCTCCCTCTATATCATCGCCATTCCGCCATTGATATGCAACGTCTGACCAGTGACATAGGCGGCTTCGTCGCTGGCGAGATAAACGGTTCCGGCGGCAATGTCCTCGACGGCGCCAAATCGTCCCGCGGGGACCGCCGCCGCCGCCGATTCGCGCTGTTTCTCGTTCAACGCCTCGGTCATCGCGGTTTCGATAAAGCCGGGGGCGATGCAGTTCACGGTGATGCCGCGGCTCGCAACTTCCTGGGCCAATGATTTCGACATTCCGATCAGGCCGGCTTTCGACGCGGCATAGTTCGCTTGACCCGCATTGCCGGTGACGCCGACGATCGAAGTGACCGAGATAATTCGGCCCCAACGCTTTTTCATCATGCCGCGCAGTACGGCTTGGCTGAGCTTAAACGCCGCCGTCAAATTGACATCGAGAACCTGGCTCCAATCCTCTCCCTTCATCCGCATGGCAAGTCCGTCGCGTGTGAGGCCCGCGTTGTTGACGAGGATATCGATTTGCCCCAATGCCGCTTCCGCGTCCTTGGCGAGTTGTGTTGGGCTGTCTGGTTCACCCAAATTTGCGGGCGTCACGTGCGCCCGGTCTCCAAGTGAATCGCGTAATTCCTCTAGCGGCCCGACACGCGTCCCAGATAGCGCCACATTCGCCCCACTACCGTGTAATGCCGTTGCGATAGCGCCGCCTATGCCGCCCGACGCGCCCGTTACCAATGCTGTTTTTCCGGTAAGGTCGAACATATTCATATATCCTTTAAGAGTGCCTCGATGTCGCCGGGTGTTTGGACCGAACGGCCCGTCAGCTCCCGGTCGATTCGCCGTGTCAGGCCGGTAAGAACATTACCCGCGCCGAGCTCGATCAGCGTGTCGACACCTTGTTCCTTCATGTAAAGCACGCATTCGCGCCATCGCACCATGCCGGTCACTTGCTCGACGAGTTGGCGGCGGATAATCGGTGGATCGACGACGCTAGAGGCGCTGACGTTGGCGACGAGCGCGGGAGAAGGGCTCGATATTTCCGTTTTGCCCAAGGCTTCTTCCATGACTTCCGCCGCTGGCGCGAGCATCGAACAGTGGAACGGTGCGCTTACAGGGAGTGGGACGGCACGGCGTGCGCCCTTTTCCTTGGCGATTTCGACGGCCCGTTCAATTGCCGCTGTGGCGCCGCTCAGGACAACCTGACCGGGCGCATTGTCGTTGCCAATGTCGCAAACCTCGCCTTCGGCGGCTTCTTCCGCGACTTCCCTGGCCGCGTCGAGATCAAGGCCAAGAAGTGCCGCCATGGCGCCTTCGCCGACCGGGACGGCCGCTTGCATTGATTGCCCACGCAATTTTAGAAGCCGCGCCGTGTCGGCGATGGCCAGCGATCCCGCCGCCGCCAGCGCCGAATATTCGCCCAAGGAATGTCCCGCGACAAAGGCGGCCTTGTCGTCGAGCGCTATGCCGCCCTCTTCCGCCAAGACGCGGACGATTGCCATGCTGACGGCCATGAGGGCCGGTTGTGCGTTTTCGGTCAGGCGAAGTTCGTCATCAGGACCTTCGAACATGAGTTTCGAAAGATTCTGGTCCAGCGCGTCGTTGATTTCTTCGAATACATGGCGCGCGGGGGCGAATGCTTCGGCGAGCTCGCGGCCCATCCCGACCGCTTGCGAACCTTGCCCGGGGAAAACGAATGCCTTGCTCATAATTGACCTTTTATTGTTCTGATTCAGAGTGTGAGACCGCCGTCGACGATCATCGTGGCGCCCGTTGTGTAGCGCGATTCGTCGCTGGCAAGATAGACCGCCATCGCGGCGATTTCTTCCGCCGTACCAAGGCGGCCGATCGGTTGCCTTGCGATGAAATCCTTCCGCGCCGACACTGGGTCGTCGAAGGCGGAAATACGGTCATCGAGCGATGGCGATTGGATCGTGCCAGGACACAGCGCGTTGCAGCGAATGCCCTGCCGGATATAGTCGGCGGCAACCGACTTGGTCAACCCGAGAACCGCCGCCTTGCTGGCGCCATAGGCAAAACGGTTGGGGAGGCCGGACACCGAGGAGGCGACGGACGACATGTTGATAATCGACCCGCCGCCATTCGATAACATGGCGGGTAGGATTGCGCGGATCATCCGGTAAGCGCCCTTCACATTGAGGTCGAATGCGAAGTCCCATTCGGATTCATCGCAATCCAAAATCGATCCATGATGCACGAACCCCGCGACATTGAACAAAATGTCGACGGGTCCAAGATTAGCTGCGAATGCCGTCACCGCGGCGCTGTCGGTGACGTCCAGCGGGTACACGGCGATACCGCTTGTGCCTTCCAGTTCCGCCAGTTTCGCTTCGTTTAGGTCTGTCGCGATAACGTCCGCACCTTCCGCTGCGAAGGCGAGCGCCGCCGCTTGTCCAATACCTTGCGCGGCGGCGCTTAAGACGGCTTTCTTGCCTGCAAGTCTTCCGGCCATGCCACGGTCTCCGGGTCAGTGCGAGTGGCGTGGCATATTGGAAGCCACACCGTGATAGCGGGTGGCGACTTCCAGGCAGGCGCCGCTCGACAATTGACCGACCATCCCACGGTATATTTCCTGCCATGGTGTCTGGTGCTCGAGCACCGGTGCTTCATGGGCGTCCCAACGGGCCTGCAATTCAGCGTCGGACAGTTGAACATTGACGCTTCGCTGATTCAGATCGATCCGCACGGTGTCTCCGGTTTGCAGGATGGCGAGACCGCCACCGACCGCGGATTCCGGCGATGCGTTCAAGATCGACGGGCTGGCCGAGGTGCCGCTTTGACGGCCGTCGCCGATACAGGGCAGTTCCGCTGTCCCGGCCTGCACCAACGCATCCGGTGGCAGCATATTGACGACTTCCGCCGACCCCGGATAGGCGACGGGGCCGCAGCCCCGAATGAACAGCATGCAGGAATCGTCGATCTCGAGGGACGAGTCGTTAATGCGGTCGTGATAATCCTCCGGGCCCTCGAAGACTATCGCGCGGCCCTCGAAGCAGTTTTCGTTGCCTGGTTCCGAAAGGTATTTCGCTCGGAAGGCGTCACTGATGACCGATGTCTTCATCAAGGCCGCGTCGAAGAGATTGCCGCCGACGACGATGAAACCGGCCTCCGCCATCAGCGGGTCGTCGTAGTGCCGGATGACATCGGTATTCAGAACCTTCGCGTCGCGATAATTCTCGCCGATCGTTTTACCGCTAACCGTAAGCGCGTCTTCTAAAAGCTTGCCGGCTTTCATCAGTTCGCTACATACGGCCGGTACGCCACCGGCGAGGTGATAGCCTTCACCGAGATATTCGCCGGCGGGCTGGCAATTCACCAGCAAGGGAATGTCGTGCCCGTGGCTTTGCCATTCCTCGATATCAAGGTCGACGCCGATATGACGTGCAATGGCGGCGATGTGGATCGGGCAGTTTGTCGATCCTCCGATGGCCGAATTGACCGCAATGGCGTTGCGGAAAGCGGATGGCGTGAGGATATCCGAGGGCTTCAAGTCCTCCCAAACCATATCGATGATGCGTCTGCCGGTTTCAAAGGCCATTTGACCCCGTTCCCGGTATGGCGCGGGGATGCTGGCGCAACCGGGCAAGGACATGCCGAGCGCCTCCGCCAGCGAATTCATCGAAAGCGCCGTTCCCATTGTATTGCAATGACCCAGGCTGGGCGCCGAGGCGGCAACCATCTCGATAAATTCTTCGTACTCGATTTCCTTGGCCGCGAGTTGGCGGCGCGCTTCCCACAAAATTGTGCCGGACCCGACAAGTTTGCCTTCCCAATGACCGTCGAGCATGGGGCCGCCAGACAAGACGATGGCAGGCAAATCGGCGGTTGCAGCGGCCATGATGCAGGCGGGGGTCGTTTTATCGCATCCGGTTGTCAGAATGACGCCGTCGATCGGATAACCATGCAGGATTTCGACGAGACCAAGATAGGCCAAATTCCGGTCCAGCGCCGCGGTTGGCCGCCGGCCGGTTTCCTGGATGGGATGAACTGGAAATTCGAACGGAATTCCGCCGGCTTCGCGAACGCCCGCCTTGAGCCGCTCCGCCAGTTCGACATGAACTTTGTTGCAGGGCGAAAGATCGCTACCGGTTTGCGCGATACCAATGATTGGCTGACCCGATTGCAATTCGTCGCGCGTGATCCCGTAATTCATGTATCGCTCGATATAAAGCGCCGTCATGCCCGGATTGCCGGGATCATTGAACCAGGAATGGCTACGAAGCGTCTGTTTCCGGTCTTTCGTTGTCATTTTAGATCCTCTGCATGTCGGTTTGGCGGGTATACGGCGTGAACCCACTGATTTCCATTCCGGATTATGAGGACACAACCGGACGCGTCAACAAAACTGAAATCGCGACACGCAATGCGATGTTAATACGATATTAATCATCCTTCAGTAGCGTTTCCGGGCTTGTTCACAAGGGTTAGCCGGGGGAAACGCATGGCGTTACGTACGCCTGAAGCAGATGTTGCGCGTGGCAGCGTATCTGAAATTCATAATAATTTGGAGCAGAGCGGTGCGGATGCGACGGTCGGTACCAACGTCGTGCTACCGGGTATGGGGTTTGCGACGGATGCGGCATATTTGCAGCAGGGCGACGATCTAATCCTAATTGGGAAGGATGGTGTATCCTTCATTGTCAGGAATTATTTCCTGCTGGATAACCCGCCCGATCTCGTCACGCCGGAAGGCGGGCGGATAACACCGTCGTTGGTTCAGTCATTCACGCCGCCTGAAGCGACCGGGCAGTATGCACAAGTAGGCCAGCTTGCTCAGGCCGCGGAACCAATCGGTCAAGTTAAGGATTTGACGGGACAAGCCTTCGCTGTTCGCGTGGATGGCACACGGGTGGCGTTATCCGCTGGCGATGCTGTTTTTCAGGGTGACGTGATCGAGACCGCCGATAGTGGCGCGATCAATATGGTTTTCGTCGACAAGACGACATTCGCGCTTGGTGGCGACGCGCGCTTGGCGTTGGATGAGATGGTTTACAATCCGGCGAACCAGCAAGGCAGTTCGTCTTTTTCGATCATGAAGGGCGTCTTCGTCTTTGTCAGTGGCCAAATCGCCAAAACCGACAGCACGAAGATGGAGGTCAATACCCCCGTCGCGACGATTGGCATTCGCGGTACCAAGGTCGCGGGTGAAATCAGGCCGGCCGGCGAGGAAAGCAAGTTCACGGTTATCGATGGTGAAATTGCCGTGGCGACACAGGGCGGTTCCGTCATCATGGGGGATCGCAATGCGACGACGACCGTGACCAGCTTTAACGCCGTGCCGACGCCGCCGGTGGTTCTGAGCCAAAGCGAGGTCAATCAGAGCTATAGCAGCGTTAGTTCTGTCTCCGGCGGCCTCATAAATAGCGGTGGCCAGGACCAGGGCGCACCGGCTGAGAGCGCCCCCGCCACGCCCGGGGACAACGGTTCGGATGGCGCTGGTGAAGGTGGCGCGGCTGCCCCGGGCGAGGGGGAGCAAGCCGGAGGCGATCAGGAGGCGGCCGGAGAAGGCGAAGTTGTGGCCGAGGGCGAAGGCGAAGGTGAAGGCGCCGTGGATCCTCAAGGCGAAGGTGCGGCGGAAGCGGAAGGTGTCGCCGGCGAAGGCGAAGGTGGCGAGACACTGTTGGCTCGGTCCGGTGCGCCGGAGGGGCAGACACCAGACGGGGAACCGGCGGACGGTGAGGGTAATAATCAGGAAGCCGCCGCTGGTGAAGGTGCCGCTGGCCCCGAGGGTGAGAATGGTGAGGCCGAAGGTGGTAGTGAAGGTGATGCACGCGCGGCCGATGACGGGCCAGCCGAAGAGAACCAAGATCAGGAGAACAGGGACGGCGATCGCCAGGTCGCGGGAGCCGATGATCCAACTCGTGATAGCGGGGGTATTGAGGGGACCGGGGGAGACCAGGGACCGGACGGTCCAGGCGATGGCCGAGATCCTGTGGACGCTAATGCGGTCGACGGTATTGCCCAGACCGAATTTACCGCTGGTGGAACCAGTTTCGATAGCGGCGGTGATTTGGGAGGTCTGGCGGATGGTTTCGGGAGTCTTGGAGGCTCCTATGAAGGTGCCTTTGGTACGTCGCGTGATCTGATTGGGTCGGCTGATTTGACTGGCCCGGTCGATGACTTCCTGGGTGGAGGCGGTCTCGTCGGTCAGGAACCGCCGCCGCCGAATGACGACGGGGGCGAACAGACTGGCAGTGAAGAGCCGCCTGCTCTTGATGGCCCCATCGATGATGACCGCAGCGCGGAAGTAACCGCTCAGGTAATAACTGGCGGCAACAATATCGACACGCTCATTGGCGGCAGTGGCGCCGATGTTATCGTTGGTTTCCAAGGCGACGATACGCTGACGGGAAATGCGGGCGATGATACCCTGACGGGTGGCGCTGGCGATGATGTCGTTAGTGGCGGCGCGGGGAATGATTTTCTGATTGCGGGAACCGGCCAGGGTTTCGATAGCTATGATGGCGGTGCCGGTACCGATACGCTGTCGTTTTCGAGTACTTTTTTAGGCGTAACAGCCGATACGTCGTTGGGTGTGGCGTCGGGTAGCGAGATTGATTCCGATACCTTCACGGGGGTGGAGGTTTTGGTTGGCGGCGCCGGTAATGATGTCTTGAATGGCGATCCTGGGGTCAATGAAATTTTCGGCGGTGCCGGCGATGACACCATCGATGGTGCGGGTGGCACCGATACGATTCACGGTGGCGCCGGCGACGACACAATCGGTTTCGATGCGTCGCCGGAAACGATCGATGGTGGCGCGGGTGTCGATAAGATTCGGCTGTTCGGTGCGGGTCAGACCGCGAATTCATCCAATTTGGTGAGTGTCGGTTCGATCGAAGAAGTCGATCTGAGCGGTGTCGGCAGCAATACGTTATCGGTCAGCTCTTCGCTTGTCACAACGATGTCCGGTACGGGTACGCTTTCCGCGTTGGGCGATGGGGACGATGTCGTTGAGTCGGACAGTAGTTGGAATCTGACCGGGCCGTTCACGTTGGGGACCCTGGTCTTCGATCGCTTCACCGACGGTGGATCGACGGTGGATACAGAGGCCAGTGTTTTCAGAAGCACCGGCACCATAAACTTCAACGCTGGCGCGGCGCTGACCCACAACATCGTCAATCTTGGATCGCTGACCACCAGCGATGGGATCTATACGAATAACGGGTCGATTGTTTTGGGCGGAACCGGCGATATCGATATGACCGGGTCTAAGACACTTGCGGGCAGCGGCACGTTTACCAATGAGCAATCGCTCTCGCTTCTGGACGATACCGTGGCGGCGACGCTCGACGGCAGTATCGGGACTCTCGGCCTCGAGGGAACGGTTACCATAGACGGCAAATTGATTATTGGGGCGGCGACGGTTGTCGACGGCACTAGCGCGGCCATCGTGACCGGATCCGGGACCTTGGTGAATCAGGGCACGCAGAGTATTGACGATGGCAGCACGCTGTCTGTTGCCGAGTTGAGAAATGAAGGCAGTCTGGAATTCGCCACGCTTACCAGCACCATCACCAGCAGCAGGATCGAGAACGCGGTCGGTGCGGTGGTTGATTTCGCCGCCGATACCACGATTGATATGGCACCTGGTGAGGTTCTGTTGAATAGCGGGCTGGCCCAGATTTCTTCATCGGTGCTGACCTTCCAGGACGGTCTCATCGCCAATTCCGGCACGCTCGATGTCATCGCGGCGACATCCACGCTTTCCGTTACGAATGGCGAGGTTGCAATAAAGGCAGGCGGTACGGTCACGGGCGCCGGTTCGCTGAACCTATCGTCGTCGAATTTCGATATCGACACTGGCGTCGGCTTCACGCTTGGCGCCGCCGGCGCCGGGCCGCACCTTGAGATCATCACCGGTAACATTACTGGCGGTGGCACTCTGGTGAACGAGGCCGATATCGTCATCGACAATACCAGTGCGCTTAGCGTGGCTACGTTCACCAATTCCAACGGCGGCACCCTTGATCATGCCGACGGCACGCTGGCCGTCACCTCCGTGTTCGAGAACCAAGCCAACGCCAACCTGATTGTCGACACGACGATTTCCAATACCGAAATCAGTTTTGCCAACGATTTCAGCAATAGCGGGTTGGTCAAGTTCGTGGGCGCGAACCAGGGTGTCATTTCGATCGGCGCGGGTACGGGTACCTTGACGAATGCGGCGTCGGGGACAATTCAGACGTTCGACGGTGACAACACGCTGAATGGTGTGTTGGTCAATAGTGGTACCGTCAACATCGACGCGGGAAGCGCACTCTCCGTTGGTGGTGCGGCGGGTGCAACCAGTTTTACGAACGCCGGATTCTTGGACGCCTCGGGTACGCTTACCCTGCAAGAAACCACGCTGACCCATACCGGCACATTGCAGATCGTTGCGGGTGGCGTGGTCAATGTCGTTGATAACAGCAAACTCGACCTACTCGTTGACGTTACCTCGGTCGCGGGGTCGACGATTACCGTGGGCAACGGTACCGGCACCGGGCAGTTGAGCGGCGCCGGTACGCTTTTCAACGCGGGTGATTTGGCGTTGAACAATGGCACCTTGAGCGGCAACCTCAATGATAGCAGCGGCGCGGTATCCTTTGAGAACACAGCCAATGTGAACAATGGTGCGTTCGAATTTAACCAGGATACCATCTTCAACTTCGCCAATGCGGGAGACAAATTCGCGAACTTCGGCACCATAGACATCAATGGTAGCTCAACCTTGACGGTCGACCTCGGGACCTTCGAAAATGCGGCCGCCGGCACGATCAACATTAGCGGCGGTGGCACGGTCGCGACCTCGAGCGGCGGCATATTCTCGGACAACGGAACGTTGAATTTCGGTGCGTCGCCGGGTGCGCTGACTATCGATGGCAATATGCTGCGCGGCGATACCGCATCGGTGTTGATCGAACTCGGCGGGTTAACGCCTGGCATCGGTGGATTTGACCAACTGACGGTGACGGGGGAACTCGGTGCCGGTGGCACTCTGGATATCGTCGAATTCGGCGGCTTCGACGTTGGTGTCGGGGACAGTTTCGCCATCGTGAACGCGGGGACGATTACGAATAGTTTCCGAGAAATTTCGGGCTTGGATGTTGGCGGCGGCGTGGTTCTGGATGCGGTGCAGAATTCAAGCGGGGTTGTCTTGACAGGCCGCGCGGTTACCCATCAAGGCACGGCCGCTGGCGAAACGCTTTCGGGCGGCGCGGGGGACGACGTGTTCGTCGCTGGTGGCGGTGATGATTTTATCCTCGGCGGCGGCGGGGCTGATTTGATGCATGGCGGCGACGGCGATGATGTGTTCGTTGCGCCGGATACGGGCTTTGGGCGTATAGATGGCGGCGGCGGTATCGATACGGTTCGCTTCGATGGGGGCGGGTTCGACGTAACGGGTTTGCGTGGCGATCAATTGAGTGGCGTCGAGCGGATCGATATTGCCGGAACAGGCAACAACACGCTAACGCTTGATGGCGATTTTGCCTTGGGCGCCACTGGGGGCATCAATGCCCTTACCGGCCAGTCGAATAGCTTGTTAATCGACGGCGATACCGACGACACGGTCGTGGCGCAGGATTCTTGGTCCAATACAGGATCGGTGACAATTGGCGGGAACGGTTATTCAGTCTTCGAAAGCGACGCCAACGGCGTGCAAATTTTTGTCGATGCCGATGTCGCGGTGACAATCGCGTAATTTTCAGCCTCTAAGTCTCGCCGCTTCCAATTTTTCCTTCGGCGGGGCGGTATCGGTTACCAAATCCCGAATCAGCGTCTTGTTTTTCAAGGGCCGCACGGTCACACCGTGTTCGGCCAAGCGGGCGGTACAGGCGTATTCGGTCTTATCGTCGACCAAAACGACGCATTCCTTACAGGCATTTGCATTGATGCAGCTGTAGCGAAACGCCAAGGTTGGGTCGCTATTGTCGCGAATCCAAATCAAGGCGTCGAGAACGGACATTCCCTCGCTGTAGGGAACATCGAATGAATCCGTCCGTGCCGGTTCGTCCTTGACGCCGCGTTGGATTTTGATCGGCACAGATTTCATTGCGCGGCTCCCAGGGTGGCCCGGTCGAATGCCACATGCCTGACGGGGGTGGTATCAAGCGTCAATTCGCCATCGGAGTAGCGCAAGCATTGATTATGGGTTTGCGTTTCGTCGGTGTGGGGGATGTCTTCGCGCTGATGCGCGCCACGGCTTTCGGTGCGGCCTATGGCCGCGACGGTAATGGCTTCGGCCGTGATCAGGGCGGCGCGCAATTCAAACCACTCTTGTATACCCAGTGCAAAAGATCCTACGTCGCGTGGCCTAAGAGCGGGTAAGTCGTACTGTTTCATCTCTCGAATTCGCGTTAGAGCGCGGTCGAGATTTTCACCGGTACGCAGGAGCCCGACATCCTCCCACAATAGGTTTTGGAGCTCTCTAAAAAGGGTACCGAAGGTCGGGCCGCTCGGTTGACTATCGGCTTGGGCCAGGTTTTCGATTTCGTCGATTCCCGTTTGCGCCCAAGCCGAATTCCAAATTGGTTTCGGCGCGGATTTGGCCGCGAAACGGCCCGCCCGTTCTCCGAATACCAAGGCTTCAGTGATGGCGTTTCCGGACAGGCGGTTAGCGCCATTCGCGCCGCCGACCGCTTCCCCGGCGGCATAGAGCCCCTCGACCGTGGTCCGCATTTCATCGGTTACGCGGATACCACCCATATGATAATGCGCGATGGGCGCGACCTCGACAGGGCCTTTGGTGAGGTCGATGCCATTGGCGGCCAATCGATCGATGACCGGGCCGAAGGCCTCCCGCAATGTCTTTTCATCAAGGTGCTCGAAACTGAGATAGGCGCCGCCATTGGGCGAGGCGCGACCCGCCTCCGCTTCCTTGACGATGGCGTAGGAGGTGATGTCGCGGGGTGCTGTGTAGGTCCCGGAGTCGGTCGCACCGTAATTTTCGATGAATTCTTCCCTGTTCCCATTCAGGAGCCGCCCGCCGAGTTTGTAGCGAAACGGGTCCCACATGATCGGGTCCATGCCAACAAGTCTCGGCGCGAGATGTCCGATCGGGAAAAACTGCACAAACTCCATATCGATCAGATCCGCGCCCGCGGCGAGGGCCAAGGCATAGGAGTCGCCACCCATATTCACCGATGCGCTGTTGCGTTGGTAGAGACGGGTGAGCCCCCCGGCGGCGAGCACAACGGCTCCGGCGGCTATTGTTACTGGGCGTCCCTCGTCGAGATCTAGCGCTACAGCGCCGGTCACGCGGCCCTCATGGGTCGTCAGTGATGTTACCGACAGGTTGCTGACGCGGGTGATGCCGTCGGTTCGGGCAAGGCGCGTTCGCAAGGTTCGGGCAACCGCCGGTCCGGTGTTGAGAATGTCGACAAAGACGCACCGGGGAATTTGATGTCCCGGCGCCATCACTTGTTTCAAATGGTTGCCTTCCCGGGTCCAGCGCACGCCCCACTCGTCCATCTCGCGGATACGGTCCGGCCCTTCCCCGCACAGGATCGCGGCCAAGCCCTCGTCGCATAAACCACGACCGGCCGTAAGCGTATCGGCAAGATGATGAGTCCAGTGATCGGGCTCTTGCTCAGCTACCGCAACGGCGACGGTCATCTGCGCCATGATTGTCGCGCCGCCCCGTCCGATGAGGCTTTTGTCCAGCAACAGGACGCGGGCGCCGTTGCGTGCGGCGGCAATGGCGGCGTACATTCCAGCGCCGCCAGCACCGACCACCAGCACGTCGGTTTCCAGGTGAATTAGGTTTTCGCTCATGGGGACATTGTTCCTTACGCGGAGCGATAGAACAATGCCGCCGGATGTGAGAGGTAGTGAAAAATGACAAAAAATGAACGAACGATGGTCATCATACAGGGCGATGGCATTGGACCGGAAATCATCGGTCAGGCGTCGCGCGTGGTGGAGTGGTTCGATCGGCATCGTGGCTTGGGTCTCGATATCAAGGAACGTCAGCTTGGTGTCAATGTTTACGAGAAACACGGCACACTCATTCAGGACGAAACGCTGGAGACGATCGAAGCCGCTGACGCAACACTGTTCGGGGCGATTGGCGGGGACGGTTATGACGACATTCCCCGTCATATCAGAACCGAGACCGGGTTGCTCAGCGTGCGGCGCAAACTTGCCATGTTCGCCAATATCCGTCCGATAGTTGCCTTCGATGCCTTGGCGAACGCGTCGTCGTTGAAGCCGGAAATCGTTCGCGGCGTGAATATGATTATTTTGCGTGAGCTGAATGGCGGCCTTTATTTTGGGCAACCGCGCGGCATCGAAGATATAGGCGATGGCGAGCGGCGCGGGTTCAACACGATGTCCTATACGACCCCTGAGATTCGCCGCGTCGCACGCGTCGGATTCGAACTCGCGAAGGAACGGGACGGCCATCTGACCTCGGTCGACAAGGCCAATGCCCTCGATGTGGGCGAGCTATGGCGTGAGGAAGTCACGAAGCTGGGCGCCGAGGAATTCCCCGAAATTCCGCTCAACCATCTCTATGTCGACAATGCGATGATGCAGGTGGTCCGCGACCCCAAGCAGTTCGATGTGGTTGTGACCGAAAATACGTTTGGCGACATTATGTCCGACTGTGCCGCGGTGATCGGCTGCTCGCTCGGTATGCTGCCTTCGGCGTCGTTGAGTGATCCCGACAAGGAAGGACGGCGTCAGGCGTTCTATGAACCGATTCATGGCTGCGCGCCGGATATCGCCGGGCAGAATATCGCCAATCCCATTGGCACGATCCTCAGTTTCGCGATGGCGATGCGCCATTCCTTCGAACGCCCCGAAGACGCGGCGCTATTGGAAAACGCGGTTGCGAACACACTAGCCGCCGGCGTGCGCACCGCCGATATTGCCGCCGACGTATCTGAGACGGTATCGACGACGGCCATGGGCGACGCGATACTCGATCAACTCGACCGCCTTGCACGGTAATCAATCCGGTAATTTTGAACCACGACAGGAACCTTCATGCAATCGCTGTACTTCGAACCCTGTGAGCTGCCGCCGGAAACAGAAACGTTGCGCGGTGAGATCCGGGAATTTCTCTCTGAAACGCTGACCGACTATTCGCCGGAGGTTTTGTCCCGTTCCTGGGCTGGTGGGGACGCCGAATTCAGCCGCAAGCTTGGCGCGGCCGGCTTCGTTGGGATGCGGTTTCCGAAGAAGTATGGCGGACAGGAACGCAGCGCACTGGAGCGCTACGTGGTGGTAGAGGAATTGCTGGCGGCCGGGGCTCCGGTAACGTTGCATTGGATCGCCGACCGGCAAAGCGGTCCGCTGCTCCTGCATTACGGGACCGAAAAGCAGCGCGAGCTTTGCCTTCCTGGTATCGCCGCTGGTGAGATTTACTTCTGCATTGGTATGAGCGAGCCCGATTCCGGCTCCGATCTTGCCTCCATCAGGACACGGGCGGTTAAGGTCGATGGTGGTTACGTTGTGAACGGGACCAAGATTTGGACCTCCAAGGCGCACGAAGCGCATTACATGATCGCGCTGTTCCGGACCGACACCAATGTCGAGGACCGGCATGAAGGCCTAACGCAATTCCTCGTCGATATGAAGACACCCGGCGTGACCGCGCGTCCGATCCGCAATATGGCCGGTGAGGAGATGTTCAACGAGGTCTCCTTTATCGACGCTTTCGTGCCGGAGGACATGGTGGTTGGCAAGGAGGGCCAAGGCTGGCAGCAAGTGCTGAACGAGCTCGCTTTCGAGCGCGCGGGCCCGGAACGCTATATGAGCAGCCACATATTGCTGCATGCCTTGATACGGGAAGCATCGCAGAACTCGAGCGAACGGGCGGCGGTGACGATCGGCAGGCTTGTCGCGCACTACGCCACACTCAGGCAGATGTCGCTTTCCGTCGCCGGCATGCAGGATGCCGGACAGGATCCATCGCTCGCGGGATCGGTCGTTAAGGATCTCGGCGCTGTCTATGAGCAGGACATGCCGAAAATCGCGCACGAACTCATCGGCGCCGATCCGCAGCTGATGGGCGGTAGCGATTTCGAGAAGGTCCTGGCCTATGTCACCCAGGCGGCGATTTCGTTCTCGTTGCGCGGCGGTACACGGGAAATCTTGCGCGGCATTATTGCACGGGGGCTTGGATTGCGATGAGTGAGATGCGGGATATTCTTGCCGATACGGTCACGCGGTTGTTCGGCGATTTAGTGACGCGAGAGGTATTGCAAGATGCCGAAAGCGGCATCTGGCCCGAAGCGTTATGGAATGCGTGTGAGGAAAATGGACTCACGCGGGCGCTAGTTCCCGAGGAACGCGGCGGTGCGGGGCTAAGCTGGACCGATAGTTTTGTGATTGCCCGCGCGGCCGGGTATTACGGCGCGCCGGTGCCGCTGGTGGAGACCATGTTGGGTGCTTGGTTGCTCGCGGAAGCTAGCCTTGAAGTGCCGGAAGGACCGCTGACCCTCGCACCCGTCCGGGCCAAAGATGCGCTGGGTTTCGACGGCAGTTCTCTATCGGGAACAGCGGTGGCGATGCCATGGGGCTGCCAGGCCCAGCATGCGGTTGTACTGACCAATGGTTATGTCGTGCTGGCGGCAGCTTCGGCTACGGCGAAAGAAGACTGCAACATCGCTCGTGAACCGCGCGATACGGTGGACTTCGAAGACGCGGCGGTTATAGCGTCGGCGTCGACGGCACTACCCAATAGCACCCTGCAACTCTATGGCGCGATGTTCCGGGCCGCACAGTTGGCCGGCGGTGTGGCGCGGGCGTTGGATGAAACCGTGCAGTATGCGGGCGATCGCATACAGTTCGGTCGCCCCATTGGAAAGTTTCAGGCGATTCAGCAAAATCTGGCCGCTTTGGCCGGACAAATGGCGTCGGCGAGCGCGTCCGCGGAAATGGCGTTCCGGGCGGCGGACCGTGGTGAACCGCGGTTCGAGGCGGCTTCGGCCAAAGTGGTCACTGGCGATGCCGCGGGGGCGGCCGCCGCGACCGCGCATCAGATCCACGGTGCGATTGGGTTCACTTATGAGCATATCCTACAGTTCACGACCCGCCGCCTTTGGTCGTGGCGCGCGGAATTTGGCGCGGAGAGCCAATGGGCGGAAGAACTTGGTCGGGGCATTGCCGGGCGCGGCGCGGATTCCTTCTGGCCGGATTTGACGGCAAGACAAGCCGGCGTGTTACCCTAAAACAAACGATCAGATCGCATAGCGGGAGAATTGGAAATGACCATCGCAACGCAAACCGAAATGGCAACTGCGTCCGGCCAGATTTCAGGCACGCTGGGTCAATTCGCGCATCGGCTTACCTATGACGATATTCCAGCTGATATTCGCGAGCGGGCGAAATATCTGATTCTTGACTCCGTCGGCATTGCGATGGCCTCGACCCAGTATGATTTCGCGGATTGCATTCTTGCGGGTATCCAGGCCGTGGGCGAGCCGGGCGATTGCCCGGTAATCGGCATGAAGGCGCGGTTGGGCATGCGCGATGCGGTGCTGATGAATGGCGCGTTGATCCATGGCCTCGACTATGACGATACCCATATGAAATCGGTTGTGCATGCGACGGCGGCAACGCTGCCGACCGCCCTCGTCGTGGCGGCCCGCGAGGGCGCGAGTGGCAAGGACCTGCTTACGGCCTATATCGTCGGTATGGAAGTTGCCATTAGGATCGGCGAAGCGGCGAATTTTGGGTTTCATCATCGCGGTTATCACGCGACCGGTGTGGTCGGCCACTTTGCCTCGGCGCTAATTGCCGGCAAGCTTATGGGACTCGATGCCGCGCAGCTCGCGACCGCACAAGGGGTTGTCTGCAGCACGGCGATGGCGAGCCAGGAATTCGTCGAGGACGGCGCCTGGAACAAGCGATTGCATCCGGGCTGGGCCGGCGTCGCCGGTATCATGGCGGCGGGACAGGCGAAGCACGGTTACATCGCACCTGGCAAGCCCTATGAAGGCCGCTTCGGTATTTTCAAGAACCATTTGGCGGATCTGGAAAAAGACGCCGACTATGCCGCCATCACTGACCGTCTTGGTGATCGTTGGGCGGTGGTCGAATCCGCCATCAAGCCCTATCCGACATGCCATTTCACCCACGCAATTGCGGATT
>JAJFJC010000533.1 GCA_021774385.1 Alphaproteobacteria bacterium | reverse complement strand
AACCGCAAGAAGACCTCGGCGTTCGCGGGATTGATGGGCGACCGCGTTGCGTCACCCGGGGTTACGATCGTCGATGACGGGACGATCTCCGACCGGCGCGGTTCGATATCGATCGACGATGAAGGGACAGCCTCCTCGCGCACGGTGCTTATTGAGGATGGCATTTTGGTCGGTTACATGCAGGATCGCATGAATGCCCGGCTCATGGGCGTCGATGCGACGGGAAACGGCCGGCGCCAATCCTTTGCTCACGCGCCCATGCCCCGAATGACCAATACCTACATGCTGAGCGGGGATAAAGACCCCGCGGAAATATTAGCATCGGTAAAAAATGGGCTGTACGCGGTTAATTTTGGTGGCGGTCAAGTCGACATCACCAGTGGCAAATTCGTCTTTAGCTGTACGGAAGCCTACCTCGTGGAGAACGGTAAAATCGGTGCGCCGGTTAAGGGGGCGACACTGATCGGCAATGGTCCGGATACAATGACCCGGGTTGGGATGATCGGTAATGACATGGCGCTGGACCCTGGTGTTGGTACCTGCGGCAAGGATGGTCAAAGTGTTCCGGTTGGTGTTGGCCAGCCGACGATGCGCATCGACGGTCTGACCGTAGGTGGCACCGCGGCATGAGTCGGGCCTAGGTTCGTGCGCCTACCCATAACGGTCCTCTTCGCGGGAGCGGTGCTACTGGCGGCCTGCGACGAACCGGTTACCGGCAAGGCGGACCTTTCACTGGAGTTGGTTGAACTTACCTATTCGTTTCGGGATGGTCGGCACACCTACACACACAACCGTCAGTTCACGGAAACTGCTGGCGTCGGTGTGGACATTATCCGCGGCAAGGTGTGTGTGTTAAATGGAGAGGAGTGCGTCGACGCGCTCGTCAAATATCGTGTCGACGCGTCGCAAGTGCTTTTGCAGAAGGGTCATCATGTTGCGACGCCGGCTGCGAAAGATACGATCACGCTGCATTATTGGATCAAGGATGATGCCGGCAACACCCTCGAGCTGCACAAGATATTGAAGACGGACGGTTCCAAGGTCCTCGCGCAATAGCGAGTCGCGGCAAAGAATTTCTTTAGTTTGGATTCTTGGCGGTTTGTGTCTCGAGCCGGACCGACGGGGGGCTCCCTATTTCGCGTATCAGCTTACGGCGGATCGCCGTTGCGAAATCGGCGAAATTCTTCGCTGTTTCAACGAATGACCGGGGACCACCGATGACCTGGTTCTTGTAATATTCACCCAAATCCGGTTCGTCGTTGAGAATAGCCAATCCGTTTATGGTTACGCCAGCGGCGACCACGAGCGGCCGAACCTCGGTGGGGAAAACGCCTTGATTGGAACTGCCGTCGCCGGAAACATCTATGACAAGGCGGCGTCCCTCGAAATCGTTCTCCGCGAACAGCCCAGCGGAAAAGCTAATTGCTTCGCCCAACGCGGTTGCGCCCCATCGCATATAACGGGGTGACTGTTCGATCTCACTAGCGAAGGCGGCGGCGCTTTTTTTGTCATGGACATGTGTCCATGTTACCGCTTGCGTATGCATGCTGGCCCCCGACCATTGCACCAGCGTTACGGCAATGCCGTTGGGAATTGCGGATGAAAGCGCTTGTACGACGGCGGACGAGCGGAACGCGTCCGCGACACCGCGCATTTGCAGTTCATATTCGTGCGGCTCGACGCTTGAAGAACAGTCAATGGCAAGGATCAACTCCAACGCGACAGGTTCGGCTCTTGCTGGCGCGCCGGACCACATTAGCGTCGACGAAAGGGCCAAAACCACCAATCCTATTGATGAGGTTGCCCGAATATAGTTGAAAAAGCCTGCTCTCATAGTGACATTCTAGCGCCGTGAAGGATGTACGTCAGCAATCGAAGGCTTTTGCGTCGAACACAAGTCGGTGTGTAGAGCCCCGGCGAAATTCCTTTCAATGAAAGACAACCCAGTGCTCGGAACTCTATTAAGAAGTCTAATACTGTTGATAATCGCGATGCCACAATTCGCGATCGCGTCCGGTATTCCGGAGGGGGGTGTTCTCGATTTCGCGATTTTACGCAATGGGACCGAAATTGGCAGCCATGTCATTCGCTTCGAGCGGGTAGGCGATCCGACAATCGTCCGGATCGCGGCCAAGGTCGACTACCGTCTGGCTTTCATTCCGGTTTATTTGTTTGAACTCAACGCGCGCGAGGAATGGCGGAAGGGGCGGCTGGTTGGAATGTCCGTGGAAACGAACGACAATGGTGATGATTTTCGCGTTGCGGTTACACCTGACGGCGAAGGTCTGAACTTGTCGATAAATGGCACCGACTCGTCAATCGATCCCAAGACGATTCCCGCTAGTCTATGGTATAAACCGATGGTTGGTCATGAAACGATCCTCGATCCCGCGGACGGGGAGATGATGAAGGTGACGGTTCGCGCGTCCGGCGAAGAGATCATTCAGGTTCGTGGCGCGGCAATTCGCGCGCGGCGATATGTCATGACCGGAGATTTCGAACGAAATCTTTGGTATGATCAGCGAAGGGTGCTGGTTCAAGTTCAGTTCGAAGGGCGGGACGGCTCCGAAATTCGCTACGAACTTCGGTAAGTTGGCGCGTTAGGCCAATAGGGCTGCAACACCGATGACCGCAACGACCCCCAGTGCCGCATACCGAAATATTGCCTCTGTCGCATAGGCGAAGAGCTTGCCGCCAATCCAAATTGCGATGAGATAGGGCGGTGCCAAAATAAGCGCCCGCAATACGAGTTCGATATTCAGTGCGCCATTGAGTCCTATCGTTATCAGGGCCGTCATATTGGCGATCGCGAGATAGCCGATGATGTTTGCGCGGACGGCTTCATGGCTATGGGGTCCGGATAGCAGAAACAAAACCGCTGGGGGCGCGCCCATGCCGGCGCCGCCGCTCAATATGCCGCCAACCGCGCCGACGCTTATGACGACAGGCGTCGTTGGCGGTTTTTGATAGCGCCAACCGATCAATAAAATCACCACGAAACCGAGAACCGTAACGGCGATGCCGCGCCGCATATCGGCCGGTTCCAGGTTGATCAGCAACCAGGCGCCAAGCGGTGTCGTTATAATAGAGGCCAGCGCCAAGGGCGCCACCACGCGCTTTTCGGATTGCCGGATCGCCGTGCGCAGCAATTGAACCACCGCGCCAATATCAGCAAGTAGCACGACCGATACAGCGCCGAGCGGTCCATAAAGGAGACTTAAACCGGGGACGGCCCCCATCGATCCGCCGAATCCAAGGAAGCCCCGCAGTAATCCACCCAGGGTCATGAAACCGGCCGCGGCAAGAAGTCTCGTGTCGAATTCGATCATCGGAACCGCATTTTTGTTGATGATGGGAAAGGTTGAAGGCGAACAGGGGGCGGGCTACTTTCATTAGCACGAATTTTCTAAAAAGGGAGAATGCGATGTCGGCCGAAGCCGCTTTCGCTCCAGTCACCGAACCGCTCATCGAGGAAATGCGCGGCGTTATCGGTGATCGCGTCTCGACCGCCGCCGCCGTGCGGGAACATCACGGCAATGGCGAAGATTATTACGCCGCCATGCCGCCGGATGCGGTGTGCTTCGCGCATTCAACCGAAGAAGTTAGCGCGCTCGTCAAAATCTGTGCGCGGCACGGCACACCGATTATTGCCTATGGAACGGGAACGTCCCTTGAAGGACATGTCGTGGCGCTACATGGCGGTGTGTGCATCGACGTTTCGGAAATGAATGAAGTATTGGAAGTTAATGCGGAGGATTTGGATTGCCGCGTGCAAGCTGGTGTTACGCGAAAGCAGATAAACGAGCATCTTCGCGCGACCGGTTTGTTTTTTCCCATCGACCCTGGCGCGGATGCGTCGATCGGCGGTATGTCGGCGACTCGGGCCAGTGGAACCAATGCGGTGCGATACGGCACCATGCGAGAGAATGTGATGGGTCTGACCGTTGTGTTGGCGGATGGCCGGATCATCCGCACGGGCGGGCGGGCGCGCAAATCCGCGGCAGGCTATGATCTAACACGGGTTTTCGTCGGATCCGAAGGCACGCTTGGAATCATTACAGAAGTCCAACTACGGCTATATGGCATCCCGGAAGCGATGTCGGCGGCTGTTTGTCAGTATTCGACGCTTGGCGATGCGGTAAATACCGTAATCATGACCATACAATCCGGCATACCCGTGGCGCGGATCGAGCTGCTGGACGACGTGCAGATGGACGCATGCATCGCCTATTCGAAGTTGGAAGGCTATGAACGTAAGCCGACCCTGTTATTCGAGTTTCACGGCTCCGACGCGTCCGTTGCCGAACAGTCGGAAATGGTTGGTGCGATTTCGGACGAATTTGGGGGTGACCAATTTCGCTGGGCGACGAAAACGGAAGATCGAAACTATCTCTGGCAAGCGCGGCACGACGCCTATTTCGCGGCGTTGGCGCTATCTCCCGGCAAAAGGGGCGTGACGACGGATGCGTGCGTGCCAATTTCCAATTTGGCGGAGTGCGTTCTGGAAACACGGCGCGATATCGATGAATCCGGCTTCGTGGGCCCAATCGTCGGGCATGCGGGTGATGGTAATTTCCACGTTGTGTTGCTGATCGACCCGGATGATCCTGAGGATTTAAAGCGCGCTAAGGCATTGACAGGCCGGCTGAATCATCGGGCCATCGCAATGGGGGGCACTTGCACGGGTGAGCACGGTATCGGCATGGGCAAGTTGGATTTCCTGACAGCCGAACACGGAGAGGCCGTCAGCGTCATGCGGAGTATCAAGAATGCCCTGGACCCGGACGGCATAATGAATCCCGGGAAAATGTTACGGCCCTGAGAAAGCGCAACTGCGTTATATTCGCGAAATTTGAAATGCGCCACCAAACGTCTTAACTGTAGTGGGACTTTCGTGCCATGCGTTGCCGCATGGTTAATTGAGTTTCGTACTCGGGCCCGCTTTCGAACCTTCGGAGCATTCGTTTGAAAAAAGTTTTTATCGCGGTTGCCGTGTTGCTGGTGTTGCTTGCCGGCGCGGTTTTAGTGGGACCTAGCTTTGTCAATTGGAACGCGTACAAAGAACAAATAGTCGCCGCGGTTCGCGATCATACCGGCCGCGCTGCGGCGATTGACGGCGATATTGCCTTTTCGGTTTTACCGGCCCCCGCGCTTCGCGTTGCCGGTGTGCGCATTGCGAATTTCAACGGTGCCCAATCCGTTGATATGGTCAAACTGAAAGAACTGAAAGTCCGCGTTTCCATCGCCGCCTTGCTTGAGCGCCGAATCGTTGTCGAGCAACTCGAGTTGATCGAGCCTGTCATTGCTCTTGAGATCAGTGCGGACGGCGTCGCGAGTTGGGATATCGCGGCCCCCGCGGGGGCCGCGGAATCCGGCCCGTCTGGCAACGCGGAACCGGATGCTCCTCTCGATATTTCTCTTGCGAATGTCGTGATTAGCGGTGGGTCGCTCAGTTTTCGGGATATGCGGTCGGGTGCCACGGAATCCGTTGATAATCTTGAGATGGCCGTTTCGGCACCGTCTTTGAGTGGCCCCTTCGAAATTACGGCCTCTGCGCGAGCGCGAAATATACCCGTCTCCGTCGAATTAAAGACCGGCACCTATAAACCAGATCAACCGCTCACGCTTGGTTTCAGGGCCATTCTAACCGACGCGGACGCGGAACTGCGCTTCAACGGCCGAATGCTTGCGCCAATCCCGACCGGATTGTTGTCCGGCAAACTTGAGATCGAAGGATCGGACGCGGCACGGATCGCATCCGCTGTTGTAAAAGAGCCCTTGCCGCCACTTCTTGCCAAACCTGTCTCCGTGGATGGCATGCTGATGGTTTCATCGGATGCAATCGCGCTAAACGACACAGCGATACGGCTTGGCGCATTTACGGGCAATGGCGCGGTAAGCCTAACATTGGGCGACACCATAAACGCGGATATCGCGGTGTCCGTCAGTCGTTTGAATCTGGATGACCTTCTGGCCGAAACGGCGAAGGGGGCGGGTACCGCGGCGATCAAGGCAAGTGCGAAAGGCGGCGATGCGGCATCGCCGAAAAAGACGGCGTCGGCGTCGTTTGAATTGCCACAAAATGTCAACGCATCTTTCGATCTCGCGGTTGACGTCGTGCAATTCCGCGATGGTGTCATTCGCGAAGTTGGCGTGCGGGCCGCGCTGGCCAATGGCGCCATCACGCTGGATCGTGCAACGGCGTTGTTACCGGGCGGCTCCGATGTCTCCGTGCTTGGGTTCTTGTCGACAGTCGAGGACGCACTCCGCTTCGAAGGAGAAATTGCCGCCGCTTCGGATAATTTGCGTGCGCTTCTTGATTGGGCTGGTGCCGATATGAGTACGCTACCGGCGGATCGCTTACGCGGCTTTTCCTATTCCAGCAAGGTTAAGGTCACCCCCACGGCGCTTGAAGTTCCGGACATCAATATTCGGCTCGACGCAAGCACGATGACCGGTGGTCTTGCCGTCGCCTTGCGAGATCGGCCTGGGTTTGGTTTGCGGTTGGCAATCGATCAATTGAATCTGGACGCTTATTTGCCACGAACGTCAAAGGCGCCAGCAGTGGCGCAAACCCAAAAGGGGACAAAGAAGTCGGCTGCGGTGGCAAAACCCGTTGGCGCAAGCCCCCTCGCTATTTTAGACCGGTTCGATGCCAATATCGACGCGCAAATAGCGCGTTTGACGGTGCGAAACACCGTTGCGCGAAAAGTGCGGTTCGATGGGCTGCTGGTTGGCGGGGCGCTGACGGTTCGCAAGAGCAGCGTTGCCGATCTCGCGGGGGCCAGGGCTGAAGCGAACGGTAATATTCAAGATATATTGGGCACGCCATCTGTTAATTTCGATTATCGCGTCGACATAACTGATCCGGCGAAATTATTTCGGTTCGTTGGATCCCCGCCACCAATTTCAAATAAAAAGTTCGGCAAGACATCGGCATCCGGTCATATAGAAGGCGGTATCGACGCGCTCCGGATCAAGTCGAATCTTGCGGCCGCGGGGATAGGGGTGCAATTGGATGGCACCGTCAAAAATGTTATTTCAAAACCAGTTGTAGACTTAGGCGTTGCGGTCAATCATGGCGAGTTGGCGCAGTTCATCCGCCTCGTCTCACCAGAGTTCAACCCAGCGGCCAAGAATCTAGGACCGTTGGCCGCGGCTTTCAGGGTTGTCGGTGAACCCAAGAATATAAGAATATCCAATCTTGATGCGACTTTAGGGCCGGTAACGGTAAAAGGCGAGGTTGCGGTTCAAACGGATAAGGCGCGGCCATTCATTCGCGCCGACCTCGCAACGAGCGAGGTGCTCCTCGACCTATTTCAATCTCGACCGAAACGAACCCGCGCGGCAACTGCGCGAGGACGGGCCGCGGCGGCCAATGGCGATAATCGTGCAGCCGCCGCGCAGTCGAACGACCGCTGGTCACGCGACCCAATTGATTTAACGGCGTTACGCGGTACCGATGCGGACGTGAAGCTCCGAATGGCCGGCCTTATCAGTGATCGCATCCATCTTTCCAAACCGGAACTAAAAGCTGTTTTGAAGGATGGAAAGCTCGATCTTCGGGAGTTTAGAGGCGGATTGCTTGGGGGATCTCTTTTGGCAACCGGGTCCGTTGATGCCGCCGCGCGAACGCCTGCGATGGCCGTGAATATTAACGTGGCAAATGTCGACTTGACCACGGCGGCGAAAACCTTTGGCCAAGAGGTACGGGTGGCGGGTCCTTTGTCGGCGAAGGCAGCGCTAACGATGTCGGGCATTTCCACGGCGGCATTGATTTCGTCGCTCGGCGGTACGGGAACGCTTGCCGGCAAGATCCAAGTTCTCACGACAAAGCAAGAAGACCGTGCGCTCGGTGCGATTGGACTGGCGAGTGCGCTCCTTGGCAGCAAGGTGAGAGAATTGAAACAGGTCGGTGGATTAACCACCGTCTTGGTTCAAGCGTTTGGCCGGACACCAGCGGATCTGGCAGGGAGCTTCGCGATCGACCGGGGTATCGTTCGCACGAACGATACGGTTCTCACGGGGACTGGCGCACGTGCCGTGACGACGGGTTCCGCGGACCTTCCGCGATGGCTGGTTGATACCAATACCGCGGTAACGCGAAGCAATCAGGATGCTGGCGCTCCCTATGTGTCGGTGGCGATGAAGGGACCGCTCGACGCGCCCAATATTAAAACCGGCGGTTCGTTTCTTAGCTCCGGCGGTAGCACTCAATCAGCACCGTCAAATCCACTGCAACAAATTCTGCCGGGTGTGCTGGGCAAGCAATCAGGTGCGAGCGACGGGGCACCGAAAAAGGTTCAACCGCAGGATATTTTACGCGGGTTACTTAAAGGGTTGGGGCGTTAATTTTAACGGATGTGAGTGTGTGGTGCGCTTAAGCGACCCTACCCGTATCTTGCCGACGGTAGGAATCGAGGACGAACAGTCGAATAGCGCTCGATAAATTCCCGGACCGCCGGCTGTCGATTTCCGTCACCATCTGATTGACGGTTAACCCTCGGGTCAGTGCGATCGTCTTGAGCGCGTTCCAAAATGCGTTCTCCAGGGACACGCTGGTGCGATGGCCCGCGATAACCACGGAGCGCTTGCGCATTTCGCCGGGGTTAATAGACTGATCTTCTTCGATTTTAGGCATGCCGAGCGCCGTACTGCCCGCACCGAGATTGCCAATTGTTTGATTCATTCGTGAAACCCTTCCTGAAAAAAACTATATCGGAGGGAGTTTTTTTCGACAAACCGGATGCGGTAATTCGGTAGGTTTTTCACAATATATTGAACGTGCGTGACAAGGGCTTTTTCAAATCAGCTACAGGTAACGAAACTTAAGGTTGTTTGCGAATTACTTATTTCTTTTCTATGCGAGCCAAAAACGTGTATTTCGGCTGAGCGGCTCTATTCGCAGCAACACCGGGATGTGGATCATAGTCGGGTGCTAATGAATGTCAGCAGCGTAAACCGCCGGCCGGAAACGACGGGAACGACTTCGTGTAGAAGGCCACAGGAAAAAATCAGTACACCGCCCTTGGGTGGCGCATAGTGATTGGGTCCGTATTCAGGAAAGCGTAAATAGCCGCCCTCATAACCGTCATTTAAGTTTAGCGACGCCGCAAATTGGCGATGACTCAACGCTTCTGACGGATTGTCGCGATGTGCTCGGAAGAACCCGGCGTCTTCGGCTTCATAGCAGCCGACTCGGAATTTCTCGAACCCCCATTCCTTATCGAATGAAAAGGCCCTTTCGATCTCTGGTGCGTATCGCGGCATCAAGGTGATGAGAAGATGACGTTCCATCGCGCCGTCGATAATGACATCGCTGCGACGTTTTACCTCCGAACGGCTGGCTTTCGACGATGTTTCACCGGACGCCACATTAATCTCATTCTTTCTTTTATCGCCTTCTTCCCAAGTCTTGACGAGTCTGTCGCAGTCGGTATCGTTGAGAACATTAGGAATGATAAGCACCGGCGCTAATTCGGAGACCAGTTTGGGCGACTCGCGCGGTGTTATTTTTTCGAATGCCGAGCGCGCGATGTCCGCGAAGGCGGTGGCGTCATTTGCGTCAGCGATGGCAATAATTCGTTGATTGGGATCGAGTGCGAAAAGTGCCGGTGCGGAAAAGCCCGCGGCTTCCAGATAACCCTTACGAACATCGCCATCGGCATCGTTTAGCAGAATGAAATTACTGCCTTTGGACGCGGCGTCGGCACGGTCTTCCCCTGGTGCGATGAGCGCATAACAATGCGCGCCGAGTGCGTCGAAAGTCTCGGTTCGAACCTTAAATTGCTGTAAGGTATCAGTTTCGCCTGTACCGGGTATTAGAACGATAATCGGTCCGCCGGTAAGGTCGGTGTTGTAAAGCTCGTGCATCGCGCCGGCTTGGTCTTCGAGCATGAAGTTAGGTACGCGGTCGCCAATCGTCATTTGTCTGAGTGAAGCATTCATTTTCGTCAATCGCCTTCGCGTCGCCAGGCAAACGCCGTCGCGCCGAGCGCCAAGAGGAGAACGAGCAAGGCTGGCAACAATGGCACGACATTAACGCCGGTTACAACATAGTCGCCATTCGCCGTGAGACCAACCCAGTCGCGTCCCGCAGCGTTTCGGCCGGGCGCAATACGCCGCAAATGCGGAACACCCTTGTCCAACCAACGAAGGGCGCCGCCCGTCGCGGTGCTTAGCGGCGCTAAAAGCTCGGTCGTCGCGTTGATGTCGGAAAATTCGATCGGATTGAGTGCACCGGCGGCGGCCATGAATACACGGTCGCCGTCGCTAACCCGATAGAGGCCCGGTTGCGAAATTGGTACGCTGCCGGTGTATAGACCATCTCGTTCTTCTTCGAGGGCGACCGTGATAACCTTCCCGTCCGGTCCGGTAACGGTTATGTCGCGGGTTTTGGCATCGATATCGCGGCGGGTAATTTCCAACTGATCGTCCTTAGCGATGGCGCGCAAGTCGGTTTCTTCCAGCTCCGGTTCCTTCATAAGCCAATGTGCCAGCCGGCGTAGCAGTTCCGCCTGAGGACCACCGCCTTCGTAACCGCGCGCCCACAGCCAGATATGGTCGCTGTTAAGCTGCGCGACCCGACCGTCGCCAAAGCGATCGAGTATCAAAAGCGGTCGTTCATCGGCCCCGTTCATAAGGACCCGTCCTTGTTTGACGGACACATCGATTTGCCGAAACCAACGGCCCCAATCCTTGCCCGGTTTGGCCGCCGAAAGATCGGCCGTGACGGGATGTCTTTTCCCCATCTCCGTTACCGTTGGCCGGAACCCGCGTTTGACGACCCTACCTGTTGGCGCGCCCGGCAATGCTTTGCCGAGCGGTGTGCGATAAATGCTAAACGGTCCCGCGAAAGTCGGACCAACCGCCTCCAACAAGGCGCCCCCCTTAGCGACATAGTTGACGATATTTCGAAGATAGGAAGACGGAAGCACGCCACGTCGTCTATATCGATCGAATATGACAAGGTCGAAATCCGCGATTTTCACTTCAAAGAGTTCCCGTGTCGGGAAAGAAATAAGTGAAAGTTCGTTTATCGGGGTGCCATCTTGTTTTTCCGGAGGCCGCAGGATCGTAAAATGAATGAGGTCGACCGAGGGGTCCGACTTCAACAGATTACGCCAAGTCCGTTCGCCCGCGTGCGGTTCGCCTGAAACCAGGAGGACCCGGAGCCGATCGCGCACGCCATTGATTGACACCGCGGCCCGGTTGTTCGCCAAGGTCAGTTCGTTGGGTTTCGGCGAGACTTCGATTTCGAAGACCGTCGAACCGCCGTGGTTCAAGGTAAAGGGAAGTTGAAAATCGGTCCCGATGGGCGCGGCCAAGCTTGTCGCCTGCCCACCATCGCGACGGATCGACAAGGATGCCTTTTTGTTTAGGGATGCCGCATTGTCTTCGATGCGGAGCGTCATTCCCATTTCCTTGCCGACAATGCCGAAGGCCGGCGCCTTGACAATTACGAGCCGCCGGTCGGTTTCGTTTGCGCGGCCGCTAAGCAACACATGAAGTGGTGCTGGCAATCCCTTGGTTTCAATGTCGGGCGCGACATCATGGACTTGTCCATCGGTTAAGAGTATTGCGCCGGCGACTCGGCGCGCGGGAACGTCGCTCAACGCGCGTGACAAGGGCGCCAACAGCCGCGTGCCTTGATCGGCGGCGGCGAGCCCATCCTGGCCAACCGTGACGATGCGAAGGTCCAGCGTGTCGCTAAATTTCTCCGCTTCCTTGCGTAACTGATCGAGGGCGGCGTTAACTTGATCGCGGCGCTTGCCAAGCCCCTGACTTGGCGAGTCATCGACGATGATGACAGCAACATCCTTAAGGGGGGTGCGTTCTTCCGTCACGAGCGACGGGTTTAAGAGTGTCAGAACAAGGATGCTGAATGCCAGTGTCCGCCACAAGGCGCCGTTCGCGCGCATCTACAATGCGAGACCGGACAGCAGCGCCGCCGCCACCGCCAGGACGATGATGGCGACCCACGGTAGCAATGGCGCGAAATCGATCGTTGTTCCGGCCATGGTGCTAATTTCCTAGCCGTTCGAGTATTGAAGGAACGTGTACCTGGTCGGATTTATAATTTCCCGTTAGCGTATACATCACTAGGTTGACGCCAAACCGATAAGCCAGTTCGCGCTGTCTTTCGCCACCCGGGACCGCGGCGAACAGGTGGCGGCCTTGTGCGTCGATCGCCCAGGCCGCGGCCCAGTTGTTCGACCCGACAATGATGCTCGATACGCCATCATTTATTCGTTGTCCGGGGCGTTCTACCCAAACCCGTCCATCAGCCCATCTGCCTGGAAAAGCCTGCATGAGGTAGAACGCCTTGGTTAGCACATGGTCTGGAGGCACCGGTGCTAGGGGGGGGATATCGAGCCCGTGTGTCAGTCGACGCAAGGCGCCACTATTTTCTCCTGCCGCCCCTTCCAACAGATCGAAAAGGATCGTACCGCCGCTCGCCATAAACCGGTTCACGCGGCCGACTGTCCTTGCGTTCAATCGCGGTTGCGTTTCGGTGACAGGCCAGTATAGCAAGGGAAAGAGGGTGAGTGGATCGCGTTCGACATCAATGCCGATTGGCGCGGCCGCTTCGATGGCGGTGCGTTGGTTTAACATTCGGCTCAAGCCAGCGAGGCCCTGCCGGCTCGTATCGTCCACGGAGGGGTCTCCGGTGACGACGTAGGCAAGGCGGGTTTCCAAAGCCGCCTTCAAAGCGAAGCCGTCGCCCGCACCTTGCGCCAGCGCGGAATGGGAAATCGCAACAAACAGCATTGCGAAGCCAAGCATTGCTACGTTTCTCGAGCGCAGGCCCGGCATCAGGCCGCGCAAAACAAGGGTCGCAAATGCGTCGATCATGAATAACAGCAATGCTGTTACAAGCAACCATGGTTTCAGGTCTAGTTCCGCCGTCGGTGCGTAATTGCCGCGCTCAATTCCTCGAGGGAGTGGACCGAGCGCTTTGAATTCACCAATTTGCGGGCCCAGATTCAGCGCGCGTCGATCACCGGCATCGCCGTAAATTCCCGGTGGCGTTGCCGGCGCCACCATGGCTGTTGGAAATTTGCTCGCGTCAATTGCCTGCGTCGACGGCCCAGGCTCGACCGGGTGACCGTAACCGTTGAGCAGTGTCATGGGTGGCAATGGCCGGTCACCTTGGCCACTGCCCGCGACACCGAGACTGGTGGCGACAATACGTTCAAGCATTTCCACGAACAGGCCGGATAGGGCAAGGTTGGACCATGTCGCATTGGATGTTGTATGGACCAGCACGATTTGGCCGTCGCCGATTTTATTCGCTGTTACAAGCGGCGTGCCGTCGGTTAACCGAGCCCATGATTTTTCACCCAAATCGGGAGACGGTTCCGCCAAGACTTGACGGGATATTGTTACGTCGCCGGGCAGGTCGAGGTCGAAAAAGGGGCTTTTCCGATTGAACTGGGCAAGGCGGGCGGGTTGGGTCCATAACATTGCGCCGCCCAACGTTCTGCCCCCACGGCGCAAGGGAACCGGAACGAGTCGATCGTCCGGATTTTGCGCAAGCCGTGGGCCGGCGAAACGGAGAATGAGCCCGCCCTTTTCCGCCCACGCGGCTAGTTGGTCGCGTTCCGCGGCTTCGAGCGGTGCGCTATCTGGTATGGCGATTACCGCGAGTGGCTCGGCCAGTAGCTTTTCCACCGGCCCGCGTCGCAATTCGCTGAACGGCCGCAGCGCGCGTTCAATATAATAGAGTTCCGACAGGAGTGACGGTCCGGAGTCGAGCGGCAATTCGGTTAGCAGCCCAACGGGACGCCGCCGCCACCGAGCGTCGAGTAGCGCAACCGAAGCGGCCGTCGTATCGCCTTCGATCCGGAGACGCGAAATCGAATTGCGCAGTTCCAATGGGATGTCGAGAGTGATGGTGGTTTGCAGGGCGTCGGCGTCGAATGTTGTAATTTTTTGCGCGATCAGCCGGCCGTCACCACCATTTGCCCGTAATTTCGCTTGTTCCGGTCCCGATGCCGAGGCACGCCGCAACGTAACGGAGAACTGACTTCTGCCAAGCTCGGGTGGGGTGATGATTCGGGGCAGTTCATCAGGGGATAGTACCGCTAGGTTTCCGAGTTTACGGAATCGGTCGATAAATTGGTCGATGCCCCCCTCATGGAGACCGTCGCTCAACCAACGAATGGATGGTGTTCCCGTCAATTCGATGCCGTCGAGCGCCTTAAGGGCGGTCAGCCTCTCGGTTGGCCAGGGTTTTGGTTCAATCGCGGCAATCACACCACGCGCCTGTACCGGACGCAGCAGCCCGCTGTAAGACGCCGATGCGCCGCGTGATTTAGGGGCTGTCGTGATGACGATTATCGACCGCTCTTCACGGTCAGCTTGGTCTATCGCCCGGTTCATGGCGTCTTGTCGGGCGGGCCAATCGGCGGCGGCGGCCCATCCATCATCTATGACGAGGATGAGCGGACCGTTTCCCGGTAACGGCGCATTGGGACTGATTAGTGGATGCGCCAGCGCAACAATTAACAAGGATGCCGCGACCAGGCGTAGTATGACCAACCAAAGTGGCGAGGCATCGGGTGTCTCTTCCTTACTGAATAACTCGAAAAGCAATCGAACCGCCGGAAACTTCAGCCGTTGCGGCGCCGGTGGTGTAATGCGCAACAGCCACCATAAAACGGGCAAGGCAAGCAGAGCCGTCAAAATCCAAGGCGAGGCGAAAACGAAAGATTCCAATCCCATCATCGCCCCCATTGACGGGGCGCTAATCCGGAATAGAGCGTGAGCAGAGCCGCTTCGGCGGAATGATCGGTACGGTGCTGCAGGAACGTCCAACCCGTGCGGCGCGAAATTTCTCGGAGGTCCGCACAATGACTCGCGAACTTGGATTTGTAATCGTCCCGAGCGGATTGGACACGTCCCAGAACGGTTTCCCCTTCGTCCTCGAAACCTTCAAAGCGAATGCGTCCTCGAAAGGGCAATTCATGTTCAGCGGGATCGAGAATTTGCACGAACAATCCCTTTATGCCATGCGCCGCGAACATCGAAAGCCGCTCGCGAATGTCTTCCGCGGACGATAAAAAGTCGCCGAACAGTACCGTCTGGGCGTGGCGTGGCAAGGGCTGGAAGGCCGGAAGGCTATCGCTGGAAGGGCGTTCCCGAACCAAGGTGTCCGCCACTCTATCGTATGCGGCGCGGCCGGTCGCAGTGCGTAATCCACTACCCAAGAGACTGAAACGTTCACCGGCCCGCATGAGCAAAAACGTCGTCGCAAGCAGTAAAATATCCGCTCTTTCCGCTTTCGTCGGCAAGTTCTTGTCGGAGCGGTAATGCATCGAAGGTGAGGCATCGCGCCAGAGCCAGCAAGATTGCGCGGCTTCCCATTCCGTTTCACGAACGAACAGGTGGCGCGATTTGGCGGATTGGCGCCAATCTATGGCACTTGCGGAATCGCCGCTTTCATAACGGCGAAATTGCCAGAAAGTTTCACCTTGGCCCACACGTCGGCGTCCATGTACGCCCTGTGCGACCGTGGCCGCGACCCGCTCCGCCGCAAGAAGCAAAGGCGGCATGCTGCTAGACGCACGCGCCGCCTCGGTCTGAAGGTCAAGCCGTTGCTCCGTGGCCGTCATCCGGATCCCATTCTTGGGTTAGCGAAGAGGCTCGCAGAGCCTGTCGATCACGGTGTCTATTGTAACGCCTTCGGCGCGTGCGGCGAAGTTCAATGCCATACGATGGCGCAGTACGGGATTGGCGAGCGCAAGGACATCGTCGACCGATGGTGCGAGTCTGCCATCGATAAGCGCGCGCGCGCGGCACGCTAGCATAAGTGCTTGACTGGCTCGTGGCCCTGGACCCCAGGAAACGTGATCGACGACATCTGGTATATCGCTGGTTTCAGGGCGGCCGGCACGTACGACGCGAAGGACAGCATCGACGATCCGTTCGCCAACCGGAATGCTGCGGACAAGACGTTGTGCATCGATTAGTTCGTCAGAGGTAAAAATGGCTTCTGCTTTCGCCTCTGATACGCCGGTTGTTGCGAGCATGATTTCTCGTTCGGCCTCTTCTTCTGGATAACCGACATCAATTTCCATCAGAAAGCGATCCAGTTGGGCCTCGGGAAGAGGGTAGGTGCCTTCCAATTCAAGCGGGTTTTGCGTCGCCAGTACATGGAAAGGCTTTGGCAAGGGATGATACTGGCCGGCGACCGAAATGCGGTGTTCCTGCATTGCCTGCAACAGCGCGGATTGGGTTCGCGGACTTGCTCGGTTGATTTCGTCGGCGAGCAGCACTTGGCAGAAAACGGGGCCTTGCACGAATCGGAACGAGCGGCGGCCCGATTCTGATTCCTCCAACACCTCCGAGCCGAGTATGTCCGCCGGCATAAGGTCTGGCGTAAATTGAATGCGGCTATCGTCCAATCCCAATACGATTCCCATTGTCTCAACCAGCCGTGTCTTGCCCAACCCGGGAACGCCGACCAGTAACGCATGGCCGCCGGAAAGCAGCGTCGTGAGATTTAAGTCGATCACATGAGATTGGCCAAATATGACCCGGCCGATACTCTGGCGCGCGGCGGCCAGCCGCTCACCAAGGCGCTCGATTTCGTCGGCAAGATCCTCGTGTTCGGCGGCACTGGCGTCGGACGGGCTCAAGACCTAATCTCCTTTGATGATACGTTGTTACAATAGCATGGGTGGCGTTCGATGAGCGTGCAACCCCAGAAACCGGGCCATCTCGAAAAAATGATCGAAAACGAACCTGTTTCGGTCGACCCGAGCGACCCAGACAGGTTCCAAATCCGGATCGCCCGCGATGGAACCTGGTATCATGAAGGGACGCCGATCCGCCGGATGGGGCTGGTAAAGCTATTTTCTACCGTATTGCAGCGCGATGCCGAAGGGGATTACTGGCTCGTAACCCCCGTCGAAAGAGGCCGGATAGAGGTTGAAGACGCGCCGTTTACCGCGGTTGAAATGATGGTCGAGGGTCGCGGACAGAATCAAATCTTGCGATTTCGGACAAATTTGGACGAGATAGTTCAAGTAGACACGAATCATCCGATCCGAATTTCCGAAGATTCAGTGACGGGAGAGCCAACACCTTATGTCTTGGTGCGTAAAAACCTCGAAGCCTTGATAACGCGACCTATATTCTATGAACTGGTCGACCTCGCCGATGATCAGTGGGAAGGCGAGGTGGAAACGCTGGGTATTTGGAGTGCCGGTATCCTGTTCGCGTTGGGTGCGACCGTGGAGTCATAAATGTTACGAAACGAAATTCTTAAACGCTTCGAGTCGGTTGACGCTAGCGCTTCGGCGGTTCGGTGGTCCGGACACCGCGGTGATCACGACCTGAACCCGGGCATGGTGCATGGCGATAATTTAATTCCCGCCGCCGTACTGGTTCCGCTTGTCGATCGTCCGCAAGGCTTGACTGTTATGCTGACGCAAAGAACCGCGCATTTGAATGATCACGCCGGCCAAATCAGTTTTCCTGGTGGCCGTGTCGAACCGGAAGATCCAAGCCATCGGGATGCGGCATTGCGCGAAGCGCAGGAAGAAGTTGGGTTGCCGCCGGAAAAGGTCGATTTTATCGGCACTCTTGATCCTTATATTGTGCGATCTGGCTATCGCGTCACACCGATCGTTGGATTTGTAAATCCTCCTTTCGATGTTCGAGCTGACCCCTTTGAAGTGGCGGAGGTGTTCGAAGTGCCGTTGTCCTTCGTACTCAACGCTGACAATCATGAGATTGATTCGCGCACCCACGAGGGAATTGAGCGTACGTTTTACGTTTTGCCCTATGAAGATCGTTACATTTGGGGCGCGACGGCTGGTATGTTGGTCAACCTTTACGACGTGCTAGTCGGTCGATGATACGCACGCTTCTCACCATTGCATTGCCGCTTTTGACGCCATTTCTGGTTTGTTTAATTTGGCGGTGGGCGGCCCGCCGCCGCGTTTTAGCGGAATCCGAAGGGCGAGAAATCGGCACCATCGAAAATTTGCCATGGGCTTGGTTGATTTCAACTGGTGTGGCCCTAATGGTAGTTTTTCTGACTCTTACCGCTTTGTTTTCCGGGGACGATCCTTTCGCGGAATATCATCCGCCGCGATTTGAAGACGGAAAGGTCGTACCGGGGCGCGTCGGGAATTAAACCTTGACCAGCGAAAAAATCCCGCTGCAGAGTTGGATGACCGATCCGCGCACCCAGGCCATATTCTCTGCCCTGCGTGAGGGAGATTTTTCTGCCCGTTTCGTTGGCGGTTGTGTTCGCGATACGCTGCTCGGTCGGAAAATTCGAGACATCGATATAGCGAGTGATGCGCCGCCCGACGATATCATAAGGTGTCTGCAAAATGCTAATATAAGAACCATTCCGACGGGAATCGAACACGGCACGGTAACGGCCGTCATTGGTGGTGCTTCGTTCGAAATCACGACATTGCGTCGCGATGTGGAAACCGACGGCCGCCACGCGAAGGTGACTTTTACGGATGACTGGGATGGCGACGCTGCCCGGCGTGATCTGACAATAAATTCTATTTCGCTTGAAATAGATGGCACATTGCACGATCCATTCGGCGGGAGAGCGGATCTCAAGGCCGGCCGTATTCGGTTTGTCGGCAATCCGCAAGACCGAATCGTCGAGGATGTGCTGCGGCTTTTGCGATATTTCAGATTCCAGGCGCATTACGGCACGCCGCCACCGGATCAAGAGGCATTGGCGGCGTGCCGTTTGTTGGCGCCTCGTCTTTCGAAATTGTCGGGCGAAAGAGTTCGTAGCGAATTGTTAAAGTTGCTGGAAGCACCCGATCCGGCACCGACGCTTCGCTTGATGGCCGAAGCAAAAATTCTAGAGCATTTTTTGCCGGAGGCGACGGAAATTTGGTGTCTGTCTCGTCTTTTGACGTTCGAGTCGGACGTAAAAACGTCGATCGATCCCATACGTCGATTGGCGGCGCTATTGACGGTTGATGGTGATAGCTTGAAGGGTGTTGCAAATCGTTTGCGTTTTTCCAATGCGGAGCGCGATCAACTTTTGATGGCCGCCACAATAACCGTCTCCCCGAAATTTAGCGCGGTTGAACGCCGCCGAATTCTGTACCGCTTGGGTTCCACATCGGTACGGGAATTGGTGCTTTTGGGGTGGGCACGCGACATCGCGGGTTTGTATTGGCGCCCGTTTCTCCAAGAAGTTGACTGCTGGACGCCGAAAACCTTGCCACTAACCGGCAACGACGTTCTCTCACGCGGTATTTCGCCCGGAGCCACCGTCGGTAAATTGCTACGGGTCGTCGAGGCATGGTGGATCGATGGTAATTTCGTTGCTGATAGAGACGAGTGCCTCGACCGTCTCGACGAGGAATTGAATGCCGGCTTTGAATGAAGCCTATTGCTGTTGTTGTTCTTGTTGCTGAAGCGGCTCCAATTCCAGCTCCGAGGCGGGGGACATCGGACGAACAATGCGTAAGAAATCCTCATGGTGCGCCGGTGCTTCGGTCGGCAAAACGGTAACGGCAACCGCCAACTCGCTCGCCGCTCCGCCTTTGAATGCGCCTCGTGTTGGCGACACGTCGGCGTAATCTCGGCCAACGGCGACGCGGATATGCCGTTCTTCGGAGATTACGTTGTTGGTGGGATCGAACCCGACCCAGCCAATCTCGGGAAGATAGGCTTCGGCCCACGCGTGACTCGCACCTTCAATCGACCGGTCATCACTGTCAACGCTACGATAGACATAGCCAGAAACGTAGCGGCATGGGATACCGCGTCCGCGGACAAGTGCGATCATGATATGCGCAAAATCTTGGCACACACCCTTGCCGTTGTGCAGTGCGTCCGATATCGGTGAATCAACTTGCGTTGCTTCCGGGACATAGTCGAAATGTGAATATAACGACGAATTTAGTGTTTTTAGCCAGCTCAACGGGTCTACGGTATCGGGTAATTCCAGCGATTTCTCGAAATCCAACAACATCATGCTGGATTTTATGTAGTGACTTTCGTTCAGCATGTCCCAATGTTCGCCGCGCGCCGCGGAGTCCCGCAAAACGTTCCAAGCTGCCGTGGGTAAGGTATTCGGTAGGGCTTCCGGTTCGGCGATCTCTACCGTCGAGTCCGCGGTGATTCTCAGGGTGTCATGAGCGCCCGGAACATCGAAATGATAGACGGCATTGCCAAGATAGTCGGAATAAGCAAACAGTTGGGCATGCGGTTGAATTTGCACCTGAAAGGCTTGCAATCGTTGCCGCGCTTCCGTTCGTGGCTGCATGTAGAGCGACATGGCGCTTTCGCGAACTGGGGCTGAATAGCGAAAGCGCGTGACGTGACGGATGGAATAGAACATGGCGCGGCTATCCGATATAGGGGTTACGCAATGTGCGCGTCGACGGGATAGGCGATGTAGGTCTCGAATACCGCGTCGTGAATTTCCGCGCACTGCTTTTGTATGTCCGCGAAATGATCTTGAATGGAATCGGTCATGATTTCTTCCACTTGCCCATAATCCAAATAGGCGCGCAAGCGGCCGGCAATTCGTTCGGCTTTGCCATTGCGGTGAACATTGCTTTCGGGGGCGACCTTTTGCAGTTCCGCCTGGACCATATCCACGGCGAACCGAATTGATCGCGGGAATTCCGGATCGAAGACCAGAAACTCCGCAACCCGATTGGGCCGGATATCAGCGGTGTAAACCTTGCAGTAGGCCTCGAACGCCGTGCACATCTTTAGCAAATTGTACCATTCGAACGGCGTGTCCGCCGCTTTTGTTACCGTCCCCGGAACGCCGCCAAAATGAAAAGCCAACAGGGATGCAATAAGCTGTGCCCGTTCCATATAACGGCCCAACTGAATGAAATGCCATCCTTCGCCATTACTCATTGTCGAATCGGTAATGCCATGGAACTGATGCAGGCCGTTTATGAGGTCGATGTAAAAATCAGTCGACTGCGTACGCCAGACCGATTCAAGCGATGTCGATCGCAATGTGAGGTACAGACGGTTTAGTTGCTCCCACATTTCCGTGCTTGTCTGTTCGCGAACCTGACGAGCATTTTCACGCGCGGAAAAAAGAGCGTTGGCAATTGACGGTGGTCGGTTCATCGCAAACGTCAATGCGCCCGTGATTCTATAAGGAAGGCTTCCGCCAATCCGATAGGCGAACTGATTGCTGCCCTGTGGCGATGCGCGCAAGCTTGCCAGAACCCGTACCCAAGAAGGATCGTTATCGATCGGTTCATGATCGAGTAAAGCGCTATATTGCACGCTCATGAGGCGGGCGATGTGTTCCGCGCGTTCGAGGTAGCGGCTCATCCAGTATAGGCTGTCCGCGACACGGGAGAGCATCATTGCCTCAACCCTCTCATTCGTTCAGGACCCAGGTATCTTTTGAGCCGCCACCTTGCGATGAATTCACAACGAGACTGCCGCGCTTCAAGGCGACACGCGTTAGTCCGCCAGGTACGATCGTTGTGCGTTCGCCATGCAGGATGAAAGGGCGCAGATCAACATGCCGTCCTTCGATCTGCTGCTCAACGAAACAGGGTGCACGCGACAAGGCCAAGGTCGGTTGCGCGATATAATTCGATGGGTCTGCGACGAGTCGTTTCCGAAAGGCGGAAATTTCCTCCCGTGTCGCATGTGGTCCGACGAGCATGCCGTATCCGCCTGATTCACCGACCGCCTTGACAACGAGTTTTTCCAGATTGTCTAGCGTGTACTTAAAATCTTCCGGTTCGCGGCAAAGATAGGTCTCGACATTGGGAAGGATGGGGTCGGCATCGAGATAATATTTAATAATTCTTGGTACGTAGGCGTAAACAGCCTTATCGTCCGCGATGCCCGTTCCGAGCGCATTCGCGATCGCGACATTTCCGGCACGAAACGCGTTGAACAGACCGGATACACCTAGCGTTGAATCCGGACGAAACACAATTGGGTCGATGAAATCGTCGTCAAGACGCCGATATATGACGTCAACCCGACGCAATCCGCTTGTTGTTCGCATGTATACGGTATTGTTATGCACGACGAGGTCGCGGCCTTCGACGAGTTCAATACCCATACGCCGTGCCAGAAAGGTGTGTTCGAAATAGGCGGAGTTAAAAATTCCAGGCGTGAGCAGAACGATACGCGGATCGGAATGATAGCCAGGTGCCAGCGAACGCAGTGTCGCCAATAGCGTTTCGCAGTAGTCCTCTATTCGACGGACATTATAGCCACGGTAAAGCGTTGGAAAGGCGCGCCGTATTATCTCCCTGTTGGTCAGCATGTAGGAGACCCCGGAAGGAACCCTCAAATTATCCTCCAAAACGGCGAATTCTCCGTTCTCGGTCCTTACCAGGTCGCTTCCGCAGATCGAGACATAGGCATCTCGTGCGACCTGAACACCGCGCATCTCGCGGCGATATTGCCGGCAACTATAGATTAAATCATGTGGCACCACGCCGTCGGATAGGATTGCGCCATCATTATAAATGTCCTTGAGAAACAGGTTTAGGGCCTCGACGCGTTGTTTTAGCCCCGTCTCGATCGTCGCCCATTCGGTGGCGGTCAATATTCGGGGTAGGCAATCGGTGGGAAATATCTGTTCGGTCGAATCCGTTGCGCCATAAACCGTAAAAGTGATTCCTTGGTGAAGGAAAGCACGGTCGACTGCCTGCTGGCGGCGAGTCATTTCCTCGGGACCCAAGGCTTCGAGCCTTGCCTGCAACGCGCGATAATGCGGACGCGAGGCGCCGTTGCCGTCGAACATTTCGTCATAGGCGTTGTCGAGGACGTACTTCGCGTATGCAGTACCCGCAGGATGGCCCACACCGTCCTCAGGGTCGGAGGATTGATCGTTCATGATGGCGACTCAATGGAGAAGGCGGGACCTTGTCAAGGACAACTCGTCCTATCCGAGGGACGTTATTTTTTACACGCCGGGGGCAACGCAGGGTACGCCTTCATTCCAGCTATGTGCCGACGATGAACATACTCGTTGTTTTCCTTAAACTTAAGAGTGCCGGGACCGACAAATTTATTCTCCTCGACCTTGAGCTTTGTGTTTTCTCTTTTCAAGACAACAACAAACCTACCTGTTTTATGGTCGTTAATTACAAGGTTTCCTTTGAAAATGAGGGTTTGCTCTGGATTACGATTTTTTGCCTTGGCGGTTTCCTTTGCAAATCCAACAATTCCCTTGTTGACGCTTTTGGGCCCCTGCTCGATAATGTTATTAAGGACCTCCGCGCGACCACCATTGGGTAAATCGATTTCCCAAGAACTATCTCCCTCCAAACTCGCGATTACATTGCAGAAGATGACCGTGTGCTTGGCGCGGCTTTTGAGACAGTTTGCTTCATCCACGCAGTCATGAATGTAACTGCGGCGAATTGTAAATTTTTCGGCGACGCCGATATACATCGGATGGGCTTGGCCTCCGCGTCCCAAACGGGCAAACTCACTATCTTCGATCAGAACAACGTCACCAGGTTTTCTGCCGCCGCCAAGAATTCCCTCTTCTCCGTCGTGGAAATAACTATTTCTGACCGTTAGGCCCGCGCCTTGATGGCGGATACCCGAGCCGTTCTTAGATGGCACTTTCATGCCCGAGAATTCAATATTTTCAATTGTTGTGTTATTGCCGTTTATTATCCAGATCGCCTTGCCGTGACATGTTTCATCGCGAACATGTGCCCTTCCCCCGACGCCGCGAATGGTTAAATTGCTGGCGTTCCAGCTTGTACAGTCGACATACTCGCCGGCGGCGATTTCGATGATATCGCCATCAACGGCTTCCGCCGCCGCTAGGCTAGGCCATTTCAATCGCTCCTTTGGGCCAACGCGGAGTGTTGTTGGCGGTCTTGATTTATTCTTCTTCGAAACTGTTGTTCTGGGCTTCGCTTTCTTGTGAGTTTTTTGCTTCACTGGGGCTTGCTTTTTCTTAGCTGAGCCCGAAGGTAGGATCTTCAGACCCTTCAAGTCGCCTTTCAATATGACCTTTTGTTTGTCCGTCCAAACTTCGACGTCGGCAACGGTCTGGTATGAAATTAAAATACTAAAAGTGGCAAATAGAAAAATCTTGGACGATTGTATGGAATTCTGCCGAACCAATTTAATGAAACGGCGAAAAATACATGACGGCATTCGTTTGTTCTCCAAGAAACAATCCTGATTTGATCACACTTCCATTGTAGGTGAGGGTCTAGTGAGAAGTCTACATTGGCCGCCCGTCGGCCGGTTTCTGTGCGATCAACGGCACTGGGGCTATTTTTCCAATGTACTCACGAACAGAGCCAGCAACGGCGGAACGATCGCAAGAGTTAGGATTGCTGAAAGCGATAAACCGCCGACAACAACAGAACCCAATCCTCGATAAAGTTCCGATCCCGCACCGGGGAAAAGCACAAGGGGCAACATGCCGCCGACGCTGGTCAACGTAGACATGAAAATAGGCCGAATGCGGTTTCGCGTTGCCTCGACAACGGCCTCGGTATGCGCCATGCCTTCGGCTCGAATATGATGTAAAGTTTGATGAACGATTAAAATCGCGTTGTTGACGACGATACCAACGAGAATGACAAAGCCAAGCAATGTCAGCATATCGAGTTGCTGGAGCTGAAAGGAATTGAGTAATTTGAGCCCGAGAACGCCACCTGCTGCGGCGACGGGTACCGATAGGACGATGATCAGCGGATAGAAAAAACTTTCGAACAGCACGGCCATCACCAGAAAGACGATTGCGAAGGCTAGCAGGAGGTCTAGCCGAAGTTCGGCGGCCGTCGCGGATAGAGCGTCTGCGGTGCCGCCAAGACGTATCCGAATGCCTTCCGGCAATCCTTCCGTTTCCAATGTGCGAATAACGTCCGCCCGGAGTAGTCCGAGCGCTGTCTCGAGCGCCATTTCCGGTGGCGGGCGAATTCGTAATGTGACGGCGCGGCTCCCCTCTTCGTGCATGATCTGCGTGGGACCGGCGATAAGCGTAACATCGGCCAATGAAGAAACGGGGATCGTCGTTCCGCTATTTGTAAGAATAGGAAGGTCGGCGATATCTTGGGTTTCGCCGGTGGCCGGTTTTTGGCCGGCAAGGACCAGATCGATGAAGCGGCCATCGACGAGAACTTCGTCCACGCGAATGCCGTCATTGTAGGCATCGATGGTCAAGCCGAGGTCGCGGGCGTTGACACCGTTATCGGCTAGGCGCAGCGGGTTTGGGTGAATGCGGACTTCCGGCGCCCCGAATTCCAGACGCGGCGACGCACTTACCTGGGTACCGTCTTTTTGCGGCAAAATGGTATGCACGCGATCGAGCGCCCGAAGGACAACGCCGAAAATTGTTTCCAGTTCACCGCCGGTGACGGTGAGACGGATCGTCCTGGTGCCACCATCAACCCGAAAAATGGCGGGCCGGTAGGCCGTTGTGCGGATGCCGGGGTAGTTGCTTGTCGCTTTTCGAATGAGCGATGTCAGTTCCTTGGCGCGAACCGATCGGGATCCGCGCGAAACGATTAGGACGCGATCCGGGCTTATAATGAAAGTGAAATATTTCGTGGTTAAGGGGTCGAGCCTTTCGGAATTTGCCTTCGAACGGGATTCCAAATACGGCAGGAGTTTGGTCTCGAAGGTCAAAGCGTGCGCCGTGGCGGCGTCCAGATTGTATCCGGGCGGCATTCTCGCAATGCCGACAACGAGGTTGCGGTCGCCTTCGGGTAAATATTCAAGGGGCGGCAGGAGGCTCCAGACGATCAATCCCGCGCCCAGGATTATGAGGGAAATCAGCCCCAGCGCCCGTGCGCGGCTGCGGACGATGAACTGAGTGAATGCCACCACGGCATGAACAAATCCTTCCGCGGCCCAATCGATTAACCATAAACGGATGCCTCGAGACGTATCCGTGGCCCCAAGAAGCCGGTTCGCCAGCGCCGGTATGACGGTGATTGAAACGAAAAGCGACAGGCTTACCGCGACCGTGATCGCAACGGCGATATCACGAAATATCTGGCCGATATCCAGATTTGTGAACAGGATGGGCACGAATACGAGGATCGTCGTCAGGGACGATACGAGAATTGCCCCCCAAACTTGTTTGGCGCCAAGAAATGCCGCACGGGGGGCGGAATACCCTTGTTGCCGCAGACGATAGATGTTTTCCAATACGATGATCGCGGCGTCGACGACCATGCCAACGGCAAAGGCAATGCCGGCCAATGACACGACATTGATGGATTGTCCGAATGCCGCCATTGCAACGAACGATGCAATGACCGATGTCGGAATGGCCAATGCCACGATCAATGTCGCTCGACCGGAACGGAGAAATAGCAGCAATATGGCTATTGCCACTGCGCCGCCGATCCAGATGTTTTTTAGAACCAAGTCAATCGCGGATTCGATATAGACGGTTTCGTCATACATCTGCTCCAAGACCAGGTTTTGTTCCTTGATGGGACCGTTTTGAAGCTCGGCGATGGCTTTCTTTAAATCCCGCATTGTACGGATGACATTGACGCCGACCTGATTTCGGACCCCAAAATTAATAATTCGCCGGCCGTTCATGCGCGCCCGGGAATCACGCTTTCGGTATTGGAAGCCGATATCGGCAATATCCGACATCGTGACGCGCGCGATTCGGCCCGTTGCGTCGTCGCGGGCACTTCGAAGGACGATTTGCCGAATATTTTCCGGCGTTGAAAGGCGCCAATCGGTGCGAACGATATACCGCCGCTTGCCTTCCGCGATGTCGCCTGCCGTCGTTGCGACATGGGCCGCGCGTAAACGGTCGAGCACGCCGGGTACGGTAAGTCCAAAACGCGCCATTTTCGCCGGATCGAATGATATTCGCAGCTCTCGTTCCCGGCCGCCACGAATGGATACCGATTCGACGCCTTCAATGCGCTCGAGCCTTTCCCGAACGACATCCTTGGCGAAATCACCATACTCCTCGATTGGGCGCGCATTGCCCTCTTGCGGCCACATGTAAATCCAGGCGATCCGGTTGCCGCGCGGTTCGGCGGAACGGTATGTCGGCGCGTCCGCTTCTTCTGGATATCCACTGACCCGATCCAGTCGATTGGCCACCAGCAACAGCGCGTTATCCATATTGTGGCCGACGGGAAATCGTAACGTTATTCGGCCTGAACCTGGCACTGAGTGACTGACAATGCTTATAAGTCCCGGCAGACCGCGTAGGGCCTCCTCCTGTTTGTTGATGATCTCGCGCTCGATTTCCTCGGGCGCCGCGCCACGCCACGTGGTGCGGAGGCTAATTTTTGGCTGCGCGATGCTGGGGGATAGTTGTATAGGGATCGTCGTTAGGGCGATGCCACCAAACAGCAAAATGAGAATTACCGCCGCGACGATCGCGATTGGTCGATTGATGGAATAGCGAATGACATCCATCAGACCATTTTACAGAACCGAAACCCTGCTGTCGCTTCGTGTTGTGGCCGGTCTACCTCATATCCCTTGCCGGACTCTCGGAAAGACCTCTTCGGCGATAATCTGCATCGTTTCCATTGAACGGGATATTTCGAGCCCGGGCCAATGCATGCTCATGACGACATGGTTCATACCGACTCTCTTGCTGAACTTTATCATCTGTTCCGCGACATCGTCGGGCGACCCGATAAAGAACCTGTCCTTGAGCAATTCCTCGAAGGGCTGACCGAGTTCGTCTTCCGCATCGGGCCGGGACCGGCCAAGGCCCCAGGCATGATAGGCCTTGTATTTAGTCATGATCGGCTCCTTAGCGATCCGGTAGGCTTCCTCGCGCGTCGGTGCCACGAAGACTTCGCGCCGGAACGGGAACTCCTCGGGGAACGGTTTGTCGGCTTCATCCAGCGCCCGCTTGTAGGTCTCGACTTGATCGGCGACGGCGTCGAGGCGATCGTTGGGACCAATATATAGGCACGTGCCCATGCGCGCGGCGCGCTTGATCACCGGGTCGGCGCTACCGCCAATCCAGATTGGCGGGTGCGGTTGCTGCACCGGCTTCGCCGAACATGAGGCGTCCTCGAGCTCGAAATGCGAACCTTTCATGGTTACCGTTTCTTCGGTCCAAAGGCGTTTTATAGCCGTAAGGTTCTCCTCGAACCGTCGTGCCCTCGCCCTTCTGGTCGTACCGAACGCCTTGAATTCTACATCGCGGTACCCAACGCCACAGCCGAAGATCAGCTTGCCATTCGTCATGATGTCCAGGGTGCCGAGCTGCTCGGCGACATCCAGTGGCTTATGCAAGGGCAGCAGGAGTACGCCGGTGTTGAGGCGCAGACTGGGCGCCTCCGCTGCTATCCGGGCGAGGAACGGGACCTGTTGTAGGTCCTGGAGTGGATGGGTGCTGTAATGTGCACCTTTGGTAATAGAATCGTAGCCTAGCGTTTCTGCAAGGCGTGCCTGCGCCAGCATCTCCCCAAACCGGTCGGCGACCGCATCGCCTTGGGGAAACTGTCCCCGCATCATGATTCCAAACTGCATCGATCTTCCCCGTAATCACTGCGAAACCGCATAGCAACGATCTTAGGCGATATTCAGTCGTATCGACCAATGGATTTGACCTCCGCGGGTCTTTACCATTGAACCTTGATATAAGCTGGCGCGACGCAACCTAAGTTTCAGGAAATTGACATGGCCGCGAATGAAGACGAGTTCGACTACATTATTGTGGGCGCGGGGTCTGCGGGGTGCGTGCTGGCCAATCGGCTTTCGGCGGAACCTCGCAATCGTGTGCTGCTGCTGGAGGCGGGGGGCCGCGACAGCAATCCGTGGATTCACATTCCCGTTGGTTATTTCAAGACCATACTTAATCCAAAAACCGACTGGTGTTTCTATACTGAACCCGATCCGGGATTGAACGGCCGCAGCATTCCGTGGCCGCGCGGTAAGGTGTTAGGCGGTTCCAGCTCGATAAACGGTCTCGTATACATCCGGGGCCAAAGCCACGATTACGACCAATGGCGCCAACTCGGAAATACCGGCTGGTCATGGGACGACGTGCTGCCCTATTTCATGAAAGCGGAGGATCAACAGCGCGGACCCAGCGAGACGCATGGCGCCGGGGGACCGTTGGGAGTGTCGGATATTGGGTTCTCGCGCGGATTTTCGGATGCGTTTATCGACGCGGCCGAGGAAATCGGTATTCCGCGAACCGATGACTTCAACAGCGGCGATCAGGAGGGCGCGGGATATTTCCAGCTCACGACGCGGAACGGTCGCCGGTGTAGTACGGCGGTCGGCTATCTGCGTCCAGTCAAGGCGCGCGCCAATCTATCCATTACGACGCGCGCGCAAGTTCTTCGTGTTTTGTTCGAAGGCAAACGCGCGGTTGGCATCGAATACTCGGTGAACGGTGAAAAACGTATCTCACGGACGAAAGGCGAGGTGATCCTCTCCTCCGGTGCGATTGGATCGCCACAAATCTTGCAGCTTTCCGGCGTTGGGCCAGGCGCGCTCTTGGGCGAATTCGGTATTCCCGTGGTTCATGAAGCGCCCGGTGTGGGCGAAAATTTGCAGGACCATTTGCAAATCCGCGCGATTTATAAAACCAATCAACCGTCTCTCAACGATGAGGTCAACAGCCTGTTTCGGCAGGCACTAATGGGGCTTGAGTATATATTCACCCGGAAGGGCCCCTTGACTCTCGCGGCGGGTCACGTGGGGATGTTTGCCAGGACCCGGGCGGATCTAGAGACACCGGATGTGCAGTTCCACTTGATCCCACTGAGCACGAAGGCGCCGGGCGAAGGTTTGCATGAATTTTCCGCTTTTACCTCTTCGGTTTGTCAATTGCGACCGGAGTCCCGCGGCAAGATCGTGATCAAATCGCCCGACCCCACGGCCTATCCGGCAATTCACCCAAACTACCTTTCGGCGTTGACCGACCAGCAGACGATCGTGGCGGGCATGAAATTGTCGCGGAAGATCATGGCAACGCCGACAATGCAGGCCTTGATTACGGAAGAGTTCGTGCCTGGATTGGACGTGCAGACCGACGAAGAATTGTTGGCGCATGCGCGCGACAATGCGGGGACGATCTATCATCCGATCGGCACTTGTAAGATGGGCGACGATCCGATGGCAGTCGTGGATGAACGCTTGCGTGTGCATGGTGTCGAGGGGCTGCGGGTGGTCGATGCTTCGATCATGCCGACGTTGGTATCGGGCAATACCAATGCGCCGTCGATCATGATAGGCGAGAAGGCATCCGACATGATCCTGGAAGATGCGCGTTAAAAAACGTACGCTTTGTGAAGTTTGTTGAATAGCGGAGGAAATCAATATGCATGCAATGGAAGTTTTTGACCCCAGTGGCGCGACCGAGGTGCTGAAACTGCACGCACCGCGCCTGGACACGCTCAACGGCAAGACCGTCGCTCTGGTGTCGGACGATATGTGGCAGGCGCACCGTATGCTGCCATTGGTCCGCGAAAAGCTGCAGGCGCAGTACCCGGACGCAACCTTTATTCCCGAAACCGAGTTTCCGATGGGGTCCCGCGAGATGGACACCGAGGAAACCGTCGACATGCTAGAGGCGCGCGGCGTCGACGCGGTCATTGTCGGGAACGCCTCCTGAGGCGCCTGCGCGACAGCATGCGGCCGTGTTGCCGCTCGTATTGAAAGCAGGGGTATCCCGACGGTTATTCTGACCCGCGAGGATTTCGTGGGCGTGGTGCGCAACTCGCTGGCGGGGCTCGGCTTCGACCAAGATGCGTCCATGGTGGTGTTTCCGATCGATCCGTTCCTGGTCGGAAGCGATTTGACGCCGATCGAACAGGCAATCGACAAGTTCAGCGGTGGATTAACCGATTGGCAAGCCGCAACCAACGAAACCGGTATCAATCACCCGCCGAAAGTGCCGATCGAAGCAAACGGATACGAAGCCGCCTTCGACAAGATGAATCGGCAGTTTCTCGTCAACACTTGGGGCGACGGGTTGCCTATTAATCCGCCGACGCAAGCCCGCGTCGATTGGATCATGAAGGGCTCCGACCTTTCGCCGGATACGGTAATCGGCAAGGTTATGCCGCGTGGCGGTATCGCCACCGTCGAGACGCTTGCGGTGTCGCTCGCGATGGCGGGTGGCCGTCCGGAGTATCTGCCGGTGCTGATGGCCGCGATGCGCGGCGTCCTCGATCCGGCGCTCGAACATGATAAGTTCCAGGCGACCTCCGACAGCACATTCCCGGTCGTCATCGTGAACGGTCCCATAGGGGCGGATATTCGGCTTAATTCGGGCTTTGGCCTGCTGGGCCCCGATCCGCAACATCCGGCGGGCGTTTCGGTCGGCCGTGCGATGCGGTTGCTTCAACAAAATGTCGGCGGTGCCCTGCCTGGCGTCGGGACGATGTCGATCTATGGCGCGATGCGTACCGCGAATGTCGTCATTGCCGAGGACGAGGAAGGGTTGCCGGAAGGCTGGACGACGGTCAGTGCCGATCATGGCGGTATCGAACGTGGCGTGAATGCGGTCACTGTTTTCGTCGCGACCGGTGCGACGAATATCGTGCGCCGCGGTGTCGGCAAGGAGACGCCCGACGACGAAGCGATCGAGAGCCTATACCGGATCGCCGGCTATCTGCGTAGCCCGACCATTCACTATCATGACGGTCATGCGAACGGGACACCCGGGGCATTGCTGATGCCCCGCGTTGTCGCCAAGCAATTGGCGGGACTCGGTTGGACCAAGGAAAAGATCAAGCAATTCCTGTGGGACAATTCCAAGCTGTCGCATGAAGAAATCGTCCGCACCGGAATGCGGCAGTGGATCGAAACCAGTGTCGAGCCGGAAACGGTCGCCACCGCCAATGATGAAATTTGGCCGATCTGCCGTGACCCGTCGCAAATCATCCTGGCCGTCGCCGGCGGCGCGCATCCAACTCATAATTTTTGGATGCAAGGAAATGCGCCGCGTATGACCAGCCAGGCGATCGATTTGCCCAAAGGGTGGGATGCGTTGATCGCCGAGGCTGAAGAGGATTTGGGCCCTAGTGGCGCGATGTGCGTGATCTAGATCAGATCGCGATTTGCTGGAATCGGTTTTGCGGTCAAAAAATCGCGTGGATCTGATCCATCTAACGCTGTGAAGGTGCTCTAAACTTCTAAGTCCGTCGGCGTCTCTGGTTGTGGATCGGCGCCGACGGCTTTTAGGGCGGTCGGTTTCGCCGGTGCTCGCCCATCCGTGGCGGCGATATCGCCAGCGATCTCTCCACCTTCTTCGATGGAAAGTCGGCCGTAGCGGATCGTACCGGTGACGCATCCCGTCTTGTGAATGACAAGGCGTTCGCGGGCCGTCAGTTCGCCTTCGAAGCGGCCATGTATTTCAGCTTCGTCTATTGTTGCCGCGCCGACGAAGACACCGGACGTTTCGATCTGCAGTACCCGGCTGTCCATCGACGCCTCGACCCGGCCCTCGACGAACAGCGTGTCGCAATCCTCGATCGCGGCGCTCTTCAGCCGAATGTCTGGTCCGACCGTCAACCGTCCCGACGGTCCGCCGGGCTCGGGTATGGCGGGGGTCCGGCGATTTTGTCTATTCGCCGCCTGGGTGTTTGGAAAATCCGGCCGTGACGCGGTGTCTGGTTGTTTCTTGAACATGGTGCCCTCCCGTGATTTCGGTAGGGGCGAACGAATATTCCCTAAAAACGGCCAGAAACTGGACCGGAATGCGGCAATACCAGGGCAATAGAGTTTCTTTAGCTTCGCGGCATGGCCGCGGTCGATCCGCCGTCGACCGGCATGGTGATGCCGGTAATGTATACCGACGCCTGTGCGCTCAAGAACAGGCAGGCCTCCGCGATATCTTCTGGTTGCGCGATGCGGCCCATTGGTGACGTGCCGGAAAGTCGATATCCATGGTTGGCATTGCTCTCTCCCATGAAGGGTTGGGTCATCGGCGTATCGACCGTGGCCGGCGCGATCGCGTTGACGGTGATCGCGCTCGACGCCAACTCGACCGCGAGTACCCGGACCAGATGCGACAAAGCGGCCTTCGATGCGGCGTAGGCGCCGCTCGACGCTTTCGGGCGGATCGCCGCGGCTGATGACAGCGCGGTAATCGATTTTCGTCGATCGGGGCCGCTTTGCAGGTGCGGCAGGGCCGCCCGCGCGGCGATCCAGAAGCCGCGCATGTTGACAGCGAACACGTCGTCGAATTCTTCTTCGGCCATGTCGGCAAGGGCGCCAACCCGCAATATACCGGAGGTAAAGATTAAATGATCGAGGCCGCCAAGGCCGGTGGCGGTTTGCTTTAGCACCGCGTTTAACATGCTGCTATCGCGCACGTCCGCGGTGGCGGTCAACGCCTCGCTTGCTCCGGTATCGCGTAAAGTATCGGCGAACCCTTCTAGCGAGTCCGTGTTTACGTCGAGCGCCGCAACACGTGCGCCCCGAGAGGCGAAGGCGAGCGCTGTTGCCCGCCCGATACCCGACGCCGCGCCGAGCACCGCGACCGGCCGGTTCTGAAATTCATTGTTATGATCTGACATCGAACTCTCCTACTGTTGGCGCCGGCCATCCGGTACCGGGCCGATCCTGCGCATTGCGGATACAATGTTATAGGGTAGGGGCACAGGTCGTCGAACGTCGCCGCTAAAAAATCGAAATTGCGGGAAATATGAAAGAAACGAACAAACGATTGACCATCGATATCGGCACCGAACTAGCGGAAGGGTTCGCGCTTCCTCCGGGTGGTTTGCCAATGGATTTTCTCACCGATGTAACGCTTCCAGGGGATGGCCGGCGCTTCCATCACCGGCATTTGCTGAACCGCTTCGATGACGAGGTTTTACCGATCATCAGTTCAGCACATCTTGCTTGCGGCTTGCATTCCGGCGACCCGCTGGTGATACACCGTACGGTCTCGAAATTGGTCGATCGCGGCGTGCAATTGGGTGCGCATCCGTCCTATCCCGATATTTTTAACTTTGGACAAGCCCGGGTGGCCTTGTCCCGGGACGAATTGATTTCGGTGTTGCTGTATCAGTTCGGCGCCTTGCAAGGCGTGCTCGCGCAATTCGACCGTCAGGTGTGTCATGTCAAATGTCATGGCGCCTTGGCCTTCGACGTCGCGTACGAGGATTGGGCGTGCGATGCCATGGTCGGCGCAATTAAGATATTCGACCCATCGATGGTTCTCGTGGCCATGGCGGGTTCACCCAGCATCGATCAGGCCAGGGCGGCGGGAATCCGTGTCGTTGAAGAAGGGTTTGCCGACCGCGGATACGACACGAACGGACGATTGGTCCCACGCAACCATCCCAAGGCTTTGTTCGAGGACCCTCGGGATGCGGCGCGCCAGGTCGTCGCGATGTCGCGGGATGGGACGGTAACGGCGGTCGATGGAACCTGCATACCGCTGTACGCCCGTTCCTTTTGCCTGCACAGCGACACGCCCTCCGCCGGTGATTTCGCACGCGCGATTATCGATATGGTCGAAAGCGAGGGAATAGAGATAAAGCCGCTCTCGGAATTAGCATCGTGATCGAAAAAAATGGGGATGAAGCGTAACCGGTCACTATGCCGAAGAAGCGACGGCATTGCACACCGTCACGCCCCGCCTTATGTTCCGGAAAATCAACGTGGCCCAGATTGCACCGGCTAAATGACTGAAACCGCTCGAATTCGAAACTTCGCGATTATCGCCCATATCGACCATGGCAAATCGACCTTGGCCGATCGCTTGATTGAGCGTGCGGGGTCGATCGCGGCGCGGGATATGAAAGCGCAGCTTCTCGATTCGATGGATCTGGAGCGTGAACGCGGTATCACGATCAAGGCGCAGACCGTCCGCCTGGAATACAAGGCGAAGGATGGTGAAACCTATGCCTTGAATTTGATCGATACGCCGGGTCACGTGGATTTCGCCTATGAGGTCAGCCGGAGCCTTGCCGCGTGCGAAGGCGCCATCTTGCTGGTCGATGCAAGCCAGGGGGTCGAGGCGCAGACCTTGGCTAATGTTTATATGGCGATCGAGGCGGATCTCGAGATCATCACGGTTTTGAACAAAGTCGATCTGCCTTCGGCGGAACCTGATCGGATTCGCCAGCAGATAGAGGATGTTATCGGTCTCGATGCGACCGATGCGTTGGAAATTTCCGCAAAGACCGGCGCGGGTATCGATGAAGTGTTGGAAGCGCTCGTCGAACGCTTGCCGCCACCAGAAGGGGAGACGGAAGGGCCGTTGCGTGCCCTGCTCGTCGATAGCTGGTACGACGCCTATCTCGGTGTCGTCGCGCTGGTACGGGTCAAGGATGGTGTTCTGGCAAAGGGGCAGCGCTTGCGCATGATGTCGATGGGCGCCGTACACGAAGTCGACCGCGTCGGCGTGTTCATGCCGAAGGGCGTGATGGTCGATAGGCTGGAGTCCGGTGAGATCGGCTTCATCACCGCATCGATCAAATCGGTTGCCGATTGTAAGGTTGGCGACACCTTGACCGATGACCGGAAACCGGCGGAAGACGCGTTGGCCGGATTCAAACCATCGTCGCCGGTTGTATTCTGTGGACTGTTTCCCGTCGATGCGGCCGATTATGAAGATTTACGGGAGAGTTTGGCCCGTCTGGCGCTGAATGATTCAAGCTTTCATTATGAAGCCGAATCCTCCGCCGCCTTGGGTTTCGGCTTTCGCTGCGGTTGCCTGGGCCTGTTGCACCTGGAAATCGTTCAGGAGCGGTTGGAGCGGGAATTCGATCTCGACCTGATCACCACCGCACCCTCGGTCGTCTATCGCATCGCCATGACGGATGGCCGCGAGATCGAGCTGCACAACCCCGCCGATTATCCGGACGTGGTCCATATCGCGAGAATCGAGGAGCCTTGGATCAAGGCGACGATCATGGCGCCGGATGAGTATCTGGGCGGTATCCTGGGCCTGTGTACGGAACGCCGCGGCGAGCAACTTGAGTTGAACAATGTCGGTGACCGGGCGATGGCGGTATAACGGTTGCCGCTAAACGAGGTCGTGTTCGATTTCTACGACCGCCTCAAATCCATCAGCCGGGGCTATGCCAGTTTCGACTATGAGATGGACGGCTATGTGGAAGGTGATCTGGTCAAGGTCGGGATCCTGGTTAATGCGGAGCCGGTCGACGCGCTCGCCTTGATTACCCATCGCAGCCAGGCCGAACGTCGCGGCCGGATGCTGTGCGAACGCCTGAAAACATTGATCCCACGCCAGCTTTTCAAGATCGCCATTCAAGCCGCGATCGGCGGCAAGGTGATCGCCCGCGAAACCGTCGGTGCGTTGCGCAAGGACGTGACCGCGAAATGCTATGGCGGCGATATCACGCGTAAACGCAAGCTGCTGGAGAAGCAGAAGAAGGGCAAGAAGCGAATGCGCCAATTCGGCCAGGTCGAAATCCCGCAATCGGCTTTTCTAGAAGCGCTGCGCATGGACGACGGTTGAGCGCTTTATACGGCTTATTCGAGGCCGCGGCGCCTTGGCCGGCGACGTCCAAGCCTGAGGAAAACTCCGCCCAACACCAAGAACAACACGAAAATGATGATGACGGCTTCCCATACCGGGCGGGCCAAGAGGTAAGGCACGATGGCCGAATCCCAGAGCGTGGGCAGGTGCAGATGGCGCTGAATTAGGACTTGGCTGAAGTTCAGGCTCGAAACATGAGCTTCGAACCAGGCTGCCCCGGCGGGTCGCGTGACATCGGCGCCGAACAGCCAGATGGCAAGCCCGGCGATAAGCATAACCATCGCCAGAATTATTAGGAGGCGGCCGATGATACGCAGCACGATCATATTGCAGTCCAGCGTTGCCAATGTTGCCGGTGCGAAACTTAGCATGGGTGCGGCTGGCCGAAAACCATTGCTGTTCTTGCACCGATAATACTCTACGGGTAATGTCGCCCGCGCCCGGATGGAGGGATGGCCGAGTGGCTTAAGGCGCACGCTTGGAAAGCGTGT
>JAJFJC010000532.1 GCA_021774385.1 Alphaproteobacteria bacterium | reverse complement strand
TAGAGACTGGCATTGTTGGCGGTAACCGGCCAACGCCGGTAATCGAGCCCGCCGCCGACCGGGTCGATGCGAATTACATCGGCGCCCATCTGGGCCAAGGTCAGGCCGGCATAAGGCGCGGCGATGAAGGCGGAGACCTCGACAAGACGAAGCCCTTTGACGATTTCTGTCATCGAAGGTTCCTATAAAAGCAAGATGTGAGGGTATTAAAGCGGGTCGTGCCAGATAGGCAATCTCTGATTATGGGGATTCCGGGGAAGGGCCTTTTTCGTCGATCGACCGGTTGGCGCGACGCACTTCGCCGACGGCTGCATCGAAGAACAGATCAAGCCGCTGCCGCATTTCGTCCGACAAGGTGAGCAGTTTCGAGCGCGCGTCTTCTGGATTCTCAATTTCGATCAGGATCCCCTGCTTTATCGAATAATCGACATACTTGCTGGCGGTATGCGCGCTTTTGATTCCGGTCATGTAGCGTAGAGCGTCGGTTTTTCGAACAGGACCGGGCGCACGCCAGATACCAGTAAGCAAATCCCAGTATGCGGCGGAATAAAAATCCGTATTCCCCTGAAACACTGAAACCCAGTTCCGTCCGACGCTGTCGATCATTTCAAGATACTGTTTATGCTGCGCGTTATTATATTTCAGCGCCATTCGTTCCTCTCATTCGGTTTGTCGTCGTGATTTTAGTATTAAAATGCATTTAAATTTTCATCTAAATACAATCGATTCGTTCTTATTGCAAATTACTCGAAAATAGAACCAATTTTTAATCCTGCCGCACGTCGAATTGGTTCAAAATCCGGCGCCAAATAAACACTTTCTGTATTTTATATAATTTATTGACATTAAAATTGCAATCAATTATATTGTCTTTATTGATGTAAAAAATAAGGGTCGGTGTGAACCTCTCCGGTCCTTTCATAATTCAGTTGATGGTTTTATTCGAACAAGGAGCGAGAAAATGGCCGCGATGAAGTTTACGGGATTCCGCTTGGGAATGGTCGTGTTGTTTGCTGTCGCACTTGGGGCTTGCCAAACGACGGGGGGGCAAAAGCAGACTGGTGGCACATTGCTCGGCGCCGGGCTTGGCGCACTTGCGGGCTCGCAAATAGGCTCCGGCCGAGGCAAGCTTGTTGCGGTCGCGGTTGGCGCTCTTGGTGGCGCGATGTTGGGTAATTCGGTCGGTCGTTCGCTCGATAAGGCCGACCGGCTGCATGCGGGGCGGGCCACGCACGCCGCACAAACCGCACCGATTGGTCAACCGATCGAATGGCGTAATCCCGACAGTGGGAATTATGGCACGGTCACGCCAGTCCGCGAAGGAAATGACCGCGATACGGGCGCGTACTGCCGTGAGTATCAACAGACGGTTACGGTTAACGGGCGTTCCGAACAAGCATATGGCACCGCATGCCGCGAACCGGATGGCAGTTGGAAAATTCTCTAAGGCGATTTCTCTTAATAAAACACCGTGAGGTCGCATGAACCGCACGGTGTTTTTTTGTGTGCTCAAAAGCGATCGGGCCGCGAGGGTGGCGCGGCCCGACCTTGGAGCAGAGGGGAAGGGAGGCACAACGTGCACTCGTCTTCACGGTTCCTATATTAGGGAGAGAGAGCGGAACTCGAATTGACATAGATCATTTTCGGCGTGATTTATTCGATTAAGCGGTAAGAATGTTCGTGCCGTTGTTTGTGACGGATTCCCCACCGGACCGAATTGTACTAATATGCCGCTCGCGGCGCCGGCTTGCCTCAACGCGTCGGCCTCACGGAAAAGGAACGATTTCGCATGGCGGCGCCCTCGCTGCTCCTCATTACCGACCGCAGGAATACCGCGCTTCCGCTGGAGGAGGTCGTGGCGCAGGCGTTTCAGGCCGGGTGCCGCTGGATCATGGTGCGCGAAAAGGATCTGGCGACGGCGGAATTATGCCCCGTCGTCAACGCGCTGGTTGCCGTGGCAACCGATTTCGGTGCAACAGTTTCCATCAACAATGATTTCACGGCTGCGTCGATTTGTAAGGTCAGGGCGGTGCATCTACCGCAAGGGCAACCGGTCCCGACGATCCGCCGCGTAATGGGACAGGAAACACTGATCGGTGTCTCCGCTCATTCCGTTGCCGAGGCGCGGACGGCGGCCGCCGAGGGCGCGAACTATATTACCGCCAGCCCGGTCTTCGCGACCGAGAGCAAGCCCGGTTACGGGCCCGCGCTGGCGCCGGAGGGTTTGGCGGAAATTACCGCAGCCGTCAGCGCGCCGGTGCTTGCGTTGGGCGGCGTAACAGCGGAGAACGCGGGCGCCTGCATCGAAGCTGGTGCGGCCGGCGTCGCCGTAATGGGATCCGATATGCGTTCCGACGCGCCGGGTCAGGTCGTCACTGACCTTATCGCCGCGCTCGCCGCCACGCGGGAGTAGACGGCGGTACCGTAGCAATGCAGCCGATCACCCTAATACGGGTGATCGAGGTCGATCAGCGGAAACGCGCTCGTCACATGCGGCGGATTGACCGGCAACGCCTTGTGCAGGTAGCTCGCGTCCAATTCGTCGAAACTGGTAATGCCGAGCAGTCCGAAGCAGATCTGGATTTCCTCTTCCAATAGTTCGAGTACGCGCACCAGACCGTCCTTGCCATCGGCGGCCAGGCCATAGCCCTGCATGCGGCCGATGCCGACCGCGTCGGCGCCGAGCGCCATGGCCTTCACCACATCGGTGCCACGGTTGATGGCGCCGTCGACGATCACCGCCGCCTTGCCGCCGACCGCCTCGACCACTTCCGGCAGCACGTCCATCGAGCCCCGGCCATGATCGAGCTGGCGGCCGCCATGGTTCGAGACATAAACGCCGTCGACGCCATGCTCGACGCACAGCGCCGCGTC
>JAJFJC010000531.1 GCA_021774385.1 Alphaproteobacteria bacterium | reverse complement strand
GTTTGGGGCCTACAATTTGAAGTTGGAGGCGCCGCATCGTCTTACATTCCAACGACAACGGCGTCCGTTACCCGGGCGGCGGATCAAGTCACAGTGGACTTGAGTACTTTTGCGTATTCTCAAATTGCGGACACTATTGTGGTCAGCGCGGTAATGTCCGAAATCAGTTCGGGAACGGCGACTTTGGTTTCGATCGACGATGGCACGAACAGCAATAGAATTCAGGCCCTTACCGCGGGCACTTCGACGCTTATCTGCCGCGGAACCGCTGGTGGAGGAGCTGATCAGTTCAGTTTAACTCCCGGCACGGTCGCGGTTGGAACACCTTTCAAGGTGGCCATCGCCTGGGAGGCGAACGACTTTGGTGCGGTATTTGATGGTGGCACTGTACTCATTGATTCCAATGGTAGCGTACCCACGGTTACAACACTCAATATCGGTGCAGGAGCACTCAGTTCTGGCAAGTGTCCGATAGCCCGGATTGGGTTAATCTCAATTTATCCGAGGAGGCTTGTCGATGCTGATTTGCAAACAATCACAAGCTAAGTCCGACCATTCTCTTTTGGCGACAACCATCAGCTTTTTTTGCGTAGGGCAACCTAAGGGTTATGTTGCTCAATTTATTGATAATCGAAGCAAATAAGGTTCGCCGACAATCAAGAGCAATGTGTCGCATGGTAAATTTTGTGCAAGGATACTTTAGCGTTTTCGTTGCGGTTCATCGTTCTAAGTATCCGGCCCATACCTGCGCCCAGATTGCTTCGATCCCGTGTGCTGAGACACCTGTTCAATTTCTTTGTCATCAGCGGATTGCTCAAAATCGGCATGCTCAGCTGCGGCAGCGGAGAACGATTGCTAAATGAAAAATATCAAACGACGGTCTTTTCTGTACGGTGCGGCCTCTCTTGGATTCACGAACCATGCTTTTAGTACATTGGGGGTGGTAACCATGCGTCTCGTATCTCGCGAGGCTTGGACGGTTTATAGGCCTGACGGTTCTATCCTGGATACATCGGAAAGCAAAACGAGCGGCCTTCAAGAGGCCATTGATTTTGCTGTCGCAGGCGGTTTTGAATTAGAGGTAATAGGGGGAGGAACGGAACCGAACGGTACCGTCAACCACATTTTGCGCTGCGATCAAACCATCGTCTTCCCACCAATGGTCAACACAAGAATGTATTTCGGCTCACTTCTTATACATTTTTCGCCGAAAGTTATTGGCGACGGTTTTGTGTTTGATACCGTTGTACATTGCACCGTCGAATGCAACGCTCATATTTATTACCAAGGTAATGGGAGCGCGCTGCGGTTTTGGCCACGTACGCCAAAGAATGGCGGCGGCACATTTGTCATTGATAGTAAGTTCATCTTTTTTAATATCGCCGCTGTTACAGACGGTCGAGATTTTGTTGGTGTTCATTTCGATGCGTCAAGAGGTAGCATATCCCACCTAAGCGTCAATATGGTTGAAATCGAAGGGGCGGCGTATGGTCCAAGCGGCCCCTTACGGCCGATGGGTGATGCCCTGCGGGTTACGAACGGTTTTTTTAAGGCTAACAATATCCTAGTTCAGAGGATAAATGGATTTGGCAACGTTGGCCTGCGTATCGGACAACAGGGCAACAATTCGGAAATTTCGAATAATCGCTTTACCGCTGATATCGATCCCATACAGGTACCCGGCAGAGATAAAACTGTAGGTATAGAGACGTGGGGCAATCACGATTTCTTCAACGTCTCGATCCGGGGGAAGGATTTCGGGCCGGGTATAATCCTTCAACCATCCGCCGCTAAGAATAAATTCATTGTTCTGGAAAACGAAGGTACGCCGCCTGTTGTCGATAATTCGGAAGCAAGAAACTCAGTTTTTCTTTAGACGAGTAAACATTACGGATCACATACACCGGATACGTTAATGTTTTTATGTGAAGTAACGAGACACCCGCCTGCTTAAAAAATCAATACTAGTTTGAATGGCTGAGGAATTTTACACGAATCTCGGTGAAGGAGTAATTGGGTGCATACCCTAGCATTGATGAAGAAAAGCGTGAACGTCCGGTGAACTAACCCTGTCGCTGATAATATTTGGGCTGTGACGAAATCTTGGAGCTATTAATTTAGGTGCATTCCGCATTGAAATTTCTCGTTCGACATTTTTTTCTATCTTCGTAACACCCACCTGACATAGGTGTAGATCGCGCCGTTTGTCTGATTTCTAACGTTCTCGATCCGGTTCAGTGTCCGGTGGTTTTGGCCCATATGTGATATCGGGTTCCTCCGGCTCATTCGCCTGCGGGGACGCGTTGTTCCAATGGTCGCCAGAACCTTTGTCTGGGTCGGCTTTTTCGATTGCGGCCGCTTCGAATATTCGTGGCAATGCTTCCTGCTCTGGAACTATCTCCGGCGCTACCGGATTCGGTGCCTGGGGCGGCGTTGGCTTCAGCGGCACTGGTTTTTCGTGTGCGTGATCATACGCCTGTATTGCTCGATCGATATGGTTTTCTCGCGTGCCTTCACCCACCTTAGGATCAGCAGACGGAGTTGATATCGGCGGTTTGATCTCATGATCTTGAGACGAGGGGTTTGATCTCACCTCTAGAGCACCTTGGGTATTCGTCCCGTTCTTTTTATCACTTTCGCCATTTGCTGCCCGACCAAACTGCTCATGCACGGTGTTTTCACGTGCCGATGGATCACGTGTCCGTATTTTCCGAGGTGGATTCAACTCGCGGCCAACTTCCGAAGTGAAGCGGTTCTTCGCCTTGTGCGGAACGGCCTTTCGTCCAGGCGGACTTAGCTCAAGCTGCAAGGACGGCATATGCTCATAACCGTTGCGGTACCGAATGGCCTGCTGTTTCTCGAATGACGTTTCGAGCGATTTCAACTCACGTTGTTCGGTCTTCTCGAGGCCACGTCGTTTGCGCTCTATATCGAGCGCCTGCATTTCCTGCGCACGTTGATGCTCGAGCCGCTCCGTTTCCTGGCGTGACTGTGTTTGGTGTTTATCGGCAAGGAAGGCGTCATAGCGCTGTTTGTCCTGATACCGGTGCAGTTTGTGCCGAACCTGCTCCATACCGGTAACCCTGGACAAGAAACCCGCAAGTCCCTGTGGTTTGTTTTCGTGGCGCTCCTGGCGGACTGCACGAACTTGTTCAAGATAATCGCTGCGCTGCGTATCACGTTCTACGCGATGCCGCCCCTCAAATGCAGTCCGCTCGTGTTTCTGCTTATCCAGGAATACGGCAACCTCCCGTTCGACCGTTTCACGGCGCTTGGACTGATGCACCTTGAGCTCATCAATTTTATCGGCACGCTTTTCCGATTGCTTGAATGCCTTTAAATTTTCCCGATGGTCCCGGGCAAGCGCTTGAGCCTCCTCGACCGAAGGCAGGTTTTCTTCGACATAGGCTTCGCCAAGGAACGCGCGGATTGCCTTCGTGTTGGCGGCTTTGTCGTCGATCAGCTTCGGCAGCGAATTCGTATGCCCGTAAATATCGACCAACACGTATGGCCGCCCGCCAGTCGCCAAAACGTACCCGTGATGTTCAAGGGCTTTGATGAATGATGCCGGCGTATCGCGCCCATGCCAGAGCTCGGTGATCAGATTGCGCCTTTCTTCGCTGGAAAGACCGGTGGATTCCAGTTGGACCTTCTCATAGAGGCTTAGCTGGCGATGGGTCTGGCGTTGGCGGTCTTCGAGTTTGTAGTAACCGGGCGCCAGCTGGATATCGTGATCGCGGGCGAACTGACGCGTCATGGTCATCAGCTTGTCATGATCGAAGGACATCTGGATTGCCTTCATCTCCTGCACGTCAATGCGCGACCAGACCACATGACAATGCTCTCGGGGGACACCGGCCTGGTCTTCCTTGATATGAAAGACCACGGCGCGCGGCTGACCTTCGAGACCGAGCGCTTGCTCGACGCGGGCGATGTAATCGTCATAGAGTTCGCGGCTCATCGGCCCTTGCGCCGGATCGGGATTAATGGACAGGCTATAGAGATAGTTCATGCATTTGGTCATCGCCGAGGCTTCGGCTTCCCATTCCGCGAAAGCGCCGTGTAGATCGTCCGCGACGGCGCCACGCAAATCGGCCATTTCCATGTACTCGTTGTCGTGTTCGTTGAGGAGATGGGTGGCCAGATCTTGGCCACTGCCGCGCTGGCTGGCGAAGGGGATCATGGCTTGCGTCCCATGAGCAGAAACAGGGCGGCACGGATTTCCAGAAGGCGGTCGTGAATGGAGTCGAGGAGCAGGGTGTGGTCGCCGGCGATGCCGTCCCTCTCGATATGGCGGAGTTTATCGGCGATATGAGCGCACTGGCCGAGGATGCGGGCGAGCCGCTTGAGTTCCGCGGGGCGATGGCGATTGCGGCCGAAGATCGCCTCGGTGATGAAAGCGTTTAAGGAAAGGCCAGATTTGGAGACGAGTATTTCCAATTCGGCGCGCCGCGCTTCGGGCGGCCGATAGGAATAGGGTCGTGGTCGTTTCTTATTGATTTCGTCCGGCATGGTCCTCCGTTGTAGTT
>JAJFJC010000054.1 GCA_021774385.1 Alphaproteobacteria bacterium | reverse complement strand
GGGAAGCGGCGTGACCTTCCCAGATGCGTCGGCGGAGGGAATATCGAATGCCTTAGCAACCGCGAGCGAGAGATTCCCCGAACTGAAAAAGAACGCGTTAGCCAGACGTGATGCTTGGCGGGCAGAGCAGTCGACCTACGCGCTTTGGGATAAGATTCAAAGCTGGCTCTCGGCAACCCGCTAATCGGCGGTTTTTTAACGTCCGTCCAGTATCGCATCGCTAATTTTTTCTGCTGTCATCAGCGTCGGAAAATTTGTGTTGGCGCAGGGGACGACCGGGAAGATCGAGGCGTCTACAACCCGCAAACCTTGAACATCGCGCACGCGGCCGGTCGTGCTGGTCACCGCCATGGGGTCGTCGTCGGCGCCCATGCGGCACGTGCAGGACGCATGCCAGACACCGACGGCGGCGCGTCTTACGAAGGCCTCCGCCTTGTCGTCGTCATGCATGACGTCTTCGACGGTGACGCCTTCCATGATCATGTTCTTGATAAGGAACCGGCGTAACGGATCGGGACCATCCAATAGCTTGGCCATGATGCCGGTCAGAACCTTGTTCTTGGTGTTGATGACGCCAATTTGTTTGACTTTGTCGCTATAGCTGGCGGGGAAAGGGTCGCGGGTGATGGCGCTCAACGCCGGGGTGGCATGGGCGACGACCATCCGGCGAAATCCGTCGACGAGCCGGTCGAGATCGCGTTTGTCGGACAGCAGGTTGAATTCGACGGTCGGTTCGCTGCTCCAATCGGCCGTGGCCAGCTTGACCTGCCCGGTTTCGGAATAGGTTTTGTTGACGAAAATAATCATCGAGCCGATCTGTTCGCCGACCGCGTGCCAGGCCGATTTCGCGACGGCGGCGATGAACATGTCGCCCTGTGGGGCGCCACCAATTTCCGAAGAATAACGCAGCGAAACCTGAATGTGGCGGCGGGTATACTCGTTGATCCGCGCTTCGGGCTTGATGTAGGAGGCGCAGGCGATGGACGGATGGTCCATCAGGCGTTGGCCGACACCGGCCAAATTCGCCCGCACCTCGATTCCCATATCCTTCAAATGCATCGCCGGTCCGATGCCGGCGCGCATGAGATGGGCGGGCGAATGGATTGCGCCGGAGGACACAATGACCTCCTTTGCGCGGAACTCGGCCGGCTTGCCGGATACCAGGGCCTTGACGCCAACGCATCTCGTGCCCTCGAATAGCAGTTCCTGGACTTGTGTGTCGGTGGAAATCGTCAGGTTCTTGCGCAGCCGCGTTCCGGGATCGAGATAACCAATCGCGGCGGAGACTCTGCGTTCGTAGGCGTTAGAGGAGGTGATCGGAAAATAGCCGTCCTTGAATTCGCCATTTTGATCGGGAAGATATTCGTAACCGGCGGCCTTGAACGCTTCGCCGGCGGCTTTGGAATAGCCGTTCCAGAGATCTGGGAAGATCCGCCGCACCGGAATCCGGCCTTCCTTGCCATGGTAAGGGCCGTCGAAATCCATGTCGCGTTCGACTTTCTTGAAGTAGGGCAAGACGGATTCCCAGTCCCAGCCCTTGGCGCCACGCGAAACCCACTCGCCGTAATCCGAGGGCGCACCGCGATTGGCCAACTGGCCGTTGATCGACGATCCGCCGCCCAGGACGCGGGCCTGCTCGTATTTGCGCAGCGGCGGGCGATCCTCGTTTGGATTGTTATGCGAGACGACCTGGGTGGTGACCTTGAGATCGGTCCAGTGGAAGCGCGTGTCGAGATAGGCGGTGCCGGGATAGCTGTCGAGAATGACTGCGGGCACTTTGCCATGCGGCGTGTCCTGCCCCGCTTCGCACACCAATACCTTGTTGGAACTACGCGCCGAAAGCCGGTTCGCCAGCACCGAGCCGGCGGAACCACCGCCGACGATGATATAATCGTATGTCATCTTGCCCCCAAATTTCCGACACCGACCGCACGGCGTTCCGCGTATGCTGCCCTTGGACCGCGTCGCGGACAAGCTGCTATATCCACTTTGAGGCCGAATTGGGGATTTGCGTGAAAGGATTGTGTGGAGCACGCCGGCCTGTCATTTTGCGCAACGCTAATTCTTGCGAAGGGCCTCCGACCAATGACCGAGCATAGTGAGCAGAGACAGGCTCTGACGGCGATCGTCTTTTCGAATATTGGGCACAGCTACACGCACATGTTCACCGTCCTGTATGCGACGGCCGTGCTGTATCTCCCCAAGGTATTCGACCTCGCTTATGGCGAATTGTTAGGCCTGTCGAGCCTGGGGCTCGTGCTGTTTGGCGTTGCCGCCTTGCCGGCGGGTTGGCTCGGCGACCGCTGGAGCCAGATCGGCATGATGGCGGTTTTCTTCGTCGGAATCGGAGTGGGTGCGATCGCGACCGGCTTGGCGGAAGGCCCGGAAGGTCTGTTTATCGGTTTGACGCTGATTGGCTTGTTTGCCTCGATTTATCACCCGGTCGGTATCGCTTGGATTGTCGCTTCGGCGAAGAAACAGGGCATGACTTTGGGCATCAACGGTGTTTTCGGCAATGCAGGGAGCGCCATCGCACCGGTTTTCGTCGGTTTGATGATCGATTATGTGACATGGCGCGCTGCTTTCATCATTCCGGGCATATTGGCGATCTTGACCGGGCTGGTTTTATTGGCAGCTTGGCGTGCGAACTGGATACGCGAGGTCACGGCAGACCGGACGCCGGCTGAAGCGCCGGAACCGGGCGCTTTCGTCCGGGTTTTCATCGTCCTCACCGTGACCATGGCCTGCACTGGATTTGTTTATACGGGCCTGACCAACACCATGCCGAAACTGTTCGAGATGGGCCTCAGCGCGGCGCTCGCGGCGAGCTATACCGAAATAGGTCTATTTGTCGGCATGATCTCAGGCCTTGCCTCCTTCAGCAGCATATTTGGCGGCTGGATGGCGGACCGTTATTCGGCGCGCGCGATCTATATCGTCTTTTGGTTGCTTCAGGTGCCGTTACTATTCGTCGTCGTTTCGCTTAACGATGCGTCACTGCTGGTCGCGATTTTGTTGACACTGAGCTTCATGCTCGCCTTCGCGGCGGCGGAAAACATGCTGGTGGCGCGTTATACGCCCTTTCGCTGGCGGGCGCTGGCCTATGGCGCGAAATTCGTGTTGGCGCTTGGTGTCGGGGGACTAACCGTCCATTTGGCGGGTTGGCTATTCGACAAGGATGGCGATTTCGGATTCCTTTTTATCCTCTTCGGATCGGCCGCGATACTGGCCGCGGCCGCGGCTGCCTTGTTGCCCGGAAACCGCAAGCGCGCCACCCTTGTGGCGGGTGCGGAATAAAGGCTTTAACCGACCCGCGCCAATGACCCGCCATCGACCGGCATTTCGATACCGGTGATAAATTTGGCGTCGTCCGAGGCCAGGAACAGCGCGGCATGGGCGACGTCCCAGCCGGTGCCCATTTTACCGAGAAGCGGGACGCGGGAGTCGCGTTCGGCGGCGATGTCCTCGCGGGTCCGGCCGAGAGCTTCGACGCGACGGTCGACCGCCATCGGCGTATCCATCAGGCCCGGGAGAATGGAATTCGCCCGAACGCCGCAATCCGCGTTCTGGATCGCCAACTGCCGGGTAAAGCTGATCATGGCCATCTTTGAAGCCGGATAGAGCACCGTCGGATGCCCGGTCCAATAGGATGAGGCCGATGAAATATTCACGATCGCACCACCACGCTGAGCGCGCATGATTGGCAGGACATGCTTACAGGTCAGCATCGTGCCCAGCAGATTGACGTCCATGATCCGCTCGAAAGCCTTGGTTGTTACGTTGCCCAGTGGTGCATCGCCGCCCTCGACACTGATGCCGACATTGTTATGCAGGATGTCGATTCGCCCCCACTTGTCGGCGCAACCCTTTATCGCCGCTGAGATCGCATCCTCATCGGTCACGTCGGCGGTGGCCGCCAACGCTTCGCCTCCTTCGCTCTTAACAAGGCTGGCGGTTTCCTCGGCCGTATTGAGATTGCGGTCAACGCAGAATATCTTTGCGCCCTCTCGCGCGAAGAGCAGCGCGGTAGCGCGGCCGTTTCCGATGGCTTCGCTGGCGCCCGGCGCCTGTCCCGCACCAATAATGACTGCTGTTTTATCTTTGAGACGCATGGCATTTACTCTCCCTGGAATTCACCTTGATCCACTATTGCCTAATTCCGAGTGAGAGTACTAGGCTGTGGGTCTTCGCAAAAGGAGACCATAATGCGTATCGTCAATCCATCCTTCGGCCTGCCCGAGCCGGCTGATAACAGTAGTGAGCCGGTCATCGCCGGTTCGGCGGATTGGGGCAATGACCCGATCGCCATTATTTCGAACTCGAAACCGAACGCGCGCGAATTGCTTGAAGGCGTGCGCGATCAAATGGGTGTCTTTCGGGCGACCGATAACATCGATTATCTGTTCAAGGACAGTGCGGCTCAGCCCGCGCCGCCAGAACTGATCGAGCAGGTTGCCGGAAAATACAAAGGTGCGATTCTCGCTCTAGCGGATTGAGGGTCGTGCTCGTCGTGGAGTTTCCATGACAGTATCGAACTCGAAAAACGCGGCGTTGAAACCTACATCGTCATCACCGAAACATTTCTGCCGCTTGTCCGCGCGCAAGCCAAGGCGCGCAAGGCCGACCCGAAACTGCTGATCGTTAAACATCCGATTGGTGGGTTGAACGCCGAAGAGTTGGCTGAACGCATTGGCGTTGCGTCCAGTGTGTTGAAGGAAGCCGTCGGCGCATAAAGTCCGACAAAGGAAGACGATGACCGATTTGACCGAAAGCGAGGTGATCGAGGTCGATGACCTCGATCCCGCGCAGTGGAACGACTATGCCATCGAACAGGGTTGGAGCGACGGTATGCCTCTCTTGGCGCCGACGGAAAGCGCGGTCGCGCGTTTTGTCGATACCTGCCGTGGCGATAACGAGCCATTTCCACCCATGCCGCCACGCCGCGTGATCCCGACATTGGATAGCCTTGCCGCGAACGCGGTCATGGCGGGATGCAAAGCGGAATATTTCCCAGTCGTCGTTTCGGCGGTGCGGGCGTTGCTCAATCCGGACTATAACCTTCATGGCACATTGGCGACGACGCATCCTTGTGCGCCGGGCGTGATTTTGAATGGGCCAATCCGCACACAGCTTGACATCAATTGCGGCAGCAACTGTTTCGGTCAGGGGCATCGCGCCAATGCAACGATTGGCCGTGCGGTGCAACTGACCCTGCTGAATGTCGGTGGGGCCAAGCCCGGTGAGATGGATCGCTCGACACAGGGTTCGCCGGCGAAATACGCATTTTGCTTCGGCGAGAATGAGGAAGAGAGCCCCTGGGAGCCGTATCATGTACGGCGCGGCTTCGAAGAGGGGGATAGCGTCGTAACGGTGCTGCCCTGCGAGCCACCGCATAATATCAACGATCATGCCAGCACGTCGGGAGAGAGTATCCTGATGACGATTGCCGGTACGATATCGCAGACCGGGGCAAATGTGATTTATGGCACCGCGCCCTATACCGTTGCTTTTGGCCCGGAACATGCGCAGACAATCCATCGCGATGGTTGGACGATCCCAGATATTCAGCAAAAGCTTTACGAGGCGTCCGCCGTCCACGTTTCAAGGGTCTCGCCGGAAAACCGGACCAATTATGAGCAGGACCGCGAACAGGCGCCGATAAACGATCATTACTATCTGACCCGCTCGCCGGAAGACATTCAGATCCTTGTCGCCGGTGGCGCTGGCAAACATTCGGCCTATATCCCGACCTTCGGTTTCACGGAGGCCTGTTCGGTTCGAGTGGCGCATGTCTGAGGGCGAGTATCATGGATAGCGAATTCATCGATGTAGGCGACCTCGATCCCGGGCAATGGAACGATTACGCCATCGAACAGGGCTGGAGCGATGGTTTCCCGCTTGTCGCACCGACCGAGGATGCCGTCGAACGATTCGTGGAAACCTGTCGTGGCGATAATGAACCGTTTCCCCCGATGTCGCCGCGCCGTCTTGTTCCCACCTTGCGCGGGATTGCAGCCAACGCGGTGATGGCGGGGTGCAAGGCGGAATATTTTCCGGTAGTCGTCTCGGCGGTGCGGGCTGTACTGAACCCCGGATATAACCTGCATGGGACCTTGGCAACGACACATCCCTGTGCACCGACGCTGATCGTCAATGGACCGTTACGGCGTCAGCTCGACATAAACTGCGGCAGCAATTGTTTCGGCCAAGGACACCGCGCAAACGCCACGATCGGACGCGCGTTGCAACTGACGCTCCTCAATATCGGCGGCGGAAAGCCGGGCGAAATGGACCGCGCCACCCAAGGGTCGCCGGCGAAGTACAGCTTCTGTTTCGGCGAGAATGAAGAAGAAAGCCCCTGGGAGCCCTATCATATGCGCCGCGGGTTCGATGCCAATGATAGCGTCGTGACGGTGATGTCTTGCGAACCGCCGCACAATATTAATGACCATGCTAGTACGTCTGGCGAGGGCATTTTGCAGACGATTGCCGGGACCATTTCGCAGACCGGCGCTAACATTCTCCACGGCCACGGCCCCTATATCGTGGCGCTTGGCCCGGAACATGCGCAGACGATCCATCGCGACGGATTTTCGATCGCGGACATCCAGGAGAAAATTTACGAGGCGTCTGCGATAGACGTGGAACGCGTACCGGAGGAGAAGCGGCGCAGCTATACGGTCGACCGGGAAAGCAATGTGGTCAACGGCAAGTTCTATCTGACGCCGTCGCCCGGCCGCATTCAGGTTCTGGTTGCCGGCGGTCCTGGCAAGCACTCCGCCTATATTCCGACCTTCGGTTCGACCGAGGATTGTTCCGTTCGCATCGCAAATCTCTGATGCCTGATCCGCATGACATGCCGCTCTTCGATGGGTCGCTGTCCTGGGAGGAAAGTCAGGCGGCGCTGGAGGCCGTAGCGCTCGGCGATGGTCTGCCGCTGGTGCCGCCGACCCTGGACCGGATGAATGCGATGCTTGTCGGGCGCGGTGCGCCGGATCAGTCGTTTGGGCATGTCATGCCATTGATGGGCGAACTGACTCTGAAGGCGGTCGCATATAACTGCGTTCTGGCGGGGTGCGGTCCGGCGGAACTTCTTGTCGTGCTGTCGGCGGTCGAGGCGTGCAACGAACCGCAATTCAACCTTCTGGGCGTTTTGAGTACGACGGGAACGCCGGCCGTCGCGGTCTGCGTTCATGGACCGATTGTTGGAAAACTTGGCCTCAATGCCGGCGGCAATTGCCTTGGTCCCGGCAACCGTGTCAATGCCTGTATCGGCCGAGCGGTGAGCCTCGTGCTGCGCAATGTCGGCGGTGCGCGTGCCGGCATCGCAGATATGGCGACGATGGGGCAACCGGGTAAATACACGTTCTGTTTCGCCGAAGGTACGCATGCGGGTTTCCAACCACTCCATGTCCGGCGAGGCTTTAGCGCGA
>JAJFJC010000530.1 GCA_021774385.1 Alphaproteobacteria bacterium | reverse complement strand
CTGACCGGAGACCATCGTGGCCACATATCCGTCGACACCCTGGACCAGGCGTTTGCCACCGGCCGGCAGATCATGCACCAGATGTGGTGCGTGAATTCGCAGGCCCTTGTGGACGATCAAAATGATGACGGCCCGCAGCCCTGCTGCTAGCTGGCCTCGGTCCGTGAAACCGAAAAAGGCCGCCGTCTCCGAGGTTTGGGCCTTGACCACCAACTCCAACGGCAGCTTCGGCCCCCGGTCCCGGTCGCGGGCCCAATGGGTCAGCAAATAGGTAGGCATGCTAGCGTCGACGACCGACCCGACATGGGCACCGCCGTCGCTCAATCCCGAGAGTGTCCCCGGGTCGAGGAACATCTCACGCGTCGTTTCCAAATTGCCGTCGACGTAGTTTGAGACCGGGCAGTACAAGAAACGATCCAAACCCTCGACGATATAGTCGTAGGCGACTTCCTCGACGGTACGGTTGCTTTGCGCCGCGATCGATACGACGCATCGTTCCTCGGCGGGTTCGTAGTCGGCATCGGGACCGAAGGTATACATCCGGTCCCAGCGGGTAATAGCCCGCACCCGCGAAGGGGACAGACGGTCCATCGCCGCATCCGAATCCGCGGACTTCAGAATGCGCTCGCGCATAGCCGGATCGCGCATCCGCGCCAGGCGATCTTCACTGGATAGATCCCGCAATTCCTGAAAAGCCTCACGGGCGGAGAACGGCGTCAGCGTCGCGCCAACGCCCAATAGGACCCCGACCGGCCGGCATGCAACCTGCCCGGAAACCGGCGCGCCGCTCGCGCGGGCTTCATGAATGCCCGCCAACAGGCGACGCCAGCGTTCCGGATCGCGGATGTTCTGGGTGATCAGGAACCAGACGGGCCGCCCGGTCTGACGCGCAAGATCAGTCACCCACGCCATTTCGCCCTGCTCATCATCGAAGTCGCTGTTCATGCCGAAGGCGCCATAATCGAACTTGGCGAGGCTGGTGCCGATCCCAATCAGCTCATCGACCTCGGAATAACGGCCGGGGACGAAGTCGCCGGAGAGCGTTTTGTGCGAATTGGTCCGCGACGTGGTGAAACCGAAGGCACCGGCTGCCATCGCCTCTTCCGTCATATCGTGCATCGCCGCAATGTCCTCGGCGGTCGCCGGTTCCCGGCGCAAGGCGCGCTCGCCCATCACATACACCCGCAGCGGATGATGCGGCACCTGCGCCGCCACATCGATGGTGCGCGGCAATTGCTCAAGCGCATCAAGATATTCCGGGAAGCTTTCCCAGTCATAGGTGACGCCCTCGGCCAGCGCGGTACCGGGAATTTCTTCGATCGCCTCCATGAGGTCGATAAGCTCGCGGTGATGCGCTTTGCGCACCGGCGCGAAGCCGACACCGCAATTGCCGAACAGAGTCGTGGTCACACCGTGCCAGGAGGAAGGTGCGAGGATGGGATCCCAGGTCGCCTGGCCGTCATAATGCGTATGCACATCAACCCAGCCTGGTGTGACCAGCAGGCCATCGGCGTCTATTTCCCGGTGCCCCGGCCCGGCCTTGCCGCCAACCGCGCTGATACGCCCGTTATCGATCGCCAGATCACCCGTATAAGAGTCGCTACCATTGCCGTCGACGATGGTACCACCGCGAATTACTGTCTCATGCATCGCACCCTCCGGTCACAGCTTCCAAGATCGCATGCCTTGAATCTATGTCGCGCGCCTACAAGAGTCGAGCGATCGCCACGGGACCTTTTTCGCACAAGCTATTCTCACACCGTTCCCGAGCCGCTAGCATCATATTCTAGAAGGGCAATACAGGGAGAAGCGCTTTGGCCAATGCATTGCGGGACGTCGCGATTGTCGGCGTAGCTGAATCGGATATCGGGCGCGTCCCCGGTAAGAGCAAATTCCAGCTCTCGGCGGAGGCGAGCCGGGCGGCGTTGGACGAAGCCGGGCTGACAATCAAGGACGTCGACGGCTTGCTAACCACCATCATCACCGAGGGCGGCCAGTTCTCGACCATGATGATGGCGGAATATATGGGCATCACGCCGCGCTTCACCGACTCGACCTCGATCGGCGGCTCGTCCTTCGTCACCTATGTCGAGCTTGCCGCGATGGCGATCGCCACCGGCCTGTGCGAGGTGGCGTTAATCTGCCACGGCAGCACCAACATCTCCGACCGCGGCGGCAAAGGCGGTCCTGTGTCGGCTTCGACGGATGTTTTTGGGCCGACGCAGTTCGAGGAACCCTACGGTGTGTCCACCGTCGGCAGCTACGCGCTGGCGGCGCAGCGCCACATGCATGAATACGGCACCACGAGCGAACAACTGGCGGAGATCGCGGTGGCGACGCGGCACTGGGCTTCGATGAACCCGAAGGCCTATATGCGCGACCGCATCACCATCGACGATGTGATGAACTCGCGGTTGATCGCCTCACCGCTGCACCTGCTGGATTGTTGCCTCGTCACAGATGCCGGCGGCGCGGTGGTGCTGACATCGTTGGAACGGGCCCGCGACCTCAAGACAAAGCCGGTTCGAGTACTTGGCACCGGCGAGGCGCACACGCACCGCATGATCAGCCAAATGCCAGACCTAACACAAACCGCGGCGGCGATCTCCGGCAAACTGGCCTTCGAACGCGCGGGCTTGACCCATGCCGATATCGATGTGGCGGAAATCTACGATAGCTTTACCATCACCGTCTTGCTGACATTGGAAAGTCTGGGTTTTTGTAAGAAGGGCGAAGGCGGCGACTTCGTCGAAGGCCAGCGCACCGCACCCGGCGGCGACTTCCCGATGAACACGCAAGGCGGCGCCCTCAGCTACACCCACCCGGGGATGTTCGGCATCTTCACGGTCATCGAAGGCACCCGCCAAGTGCGCGGCGAGTGCGGTCCACGCCAGGTGCCGGACGCCAAGGTCGCGCTCTGCAACGGCACCGGCGGCGTCTTATCGTCCACCGGCACCATCATATTGGGGAGGGATTGATCATGGCGTTGCCACCACTACCAAGACCCTATCAGGACACCGCGCCCTATTGGGATGCCGCACGCGAACATCGCTTCGTCCTACAGCGCTGCGCGGCCTGCGGCGAGCATCAGTTCTATCCGCGCGGCGTGTGCAGCCATTGCCTGTCGAGCGACCTGGAATGGGACGAAGCGTCAGGAAAGGGCACGGTGTACAGCTTCTCCGTCAACCACCGCGCACCGCATCCGGGCTTCGCCGACAACCTGCCTTTCGTGCTGGCGATCGTCGAACTTGAGGAAGGGCCGCGCCTGATGACCAATATCGTCGATTGCGACCCGGAGACAGTTACCATCGGCATGGCCGTGGAAGTGGTGTTCGACGATGTCACCGAAGAGATCACTTTGCCGAAATTCCGTCCCGCCTGACCCGCTCACTGATTTTTTTAACGGAGACAACTCATGCCCGCCTTTCTTATCGTTCGCGCCGAAGTTGCCGAAGCTGATCGGGACGCGTTCGACCATTGGTACGAAAAGGAGCATTTGCCGGATGCGCTTCGCGCCTTCAATGCGCTGAACGCGAGGCGGGGCTGGAGCGCCCGAGACCCGTCGCACCATCTTGCCTTCTACGAGTTCCCCGATCTGGCCACGGCCAATGCAATAGGGGACTCCGACGCGATAAAAGAACTAATCGCGGAGTTCGACCGCTGCTGGGAGGACAGGGTAAAACGAAGCAGAGAAGTCGTGGAAATCACGCAGTCGATTTGAAGCGGCCCGCCGTTTCCGAAAGAAACTCCTACTCCCCGCGCAAGCACTGTATAATTGCCGTGCAATGGCTCGGTCAGAAAAATCCAACTTCGCAATACGGTCGGCGTTCGCCGGATTCTATTTAGTCACCGCTGCATTCGTCTTGGGCGGGTGCGAAACCACCCAGACAACCGAGCCCCCCACAGCCGTGGCGCCGGAATCGTCACGAACGGCGAACGAATCCTATAATCTTGGGTTACGGTATGCGAGAGGCACGGGGGTTGCGCAAGATTACAATACCGCGGCCAGGCATATTCGCGAGGCAGCCGATCAAGGGCTACAACAGGCGCAGGTGGCGCTCGGCCTTATGTATGAGCGCGGCAAGGGCGTGCCTCGGGATTTGGAGGCGGCGCGCGGTTACTATCGGCAGGCCGCGGACCAGAACAACGCGATCGCCCAGCAACGCCTAGGCCGGCTTTACCTGCTCGGCAGGGGTGTCGACAAGGACCTTGAGCAAGCTGAAAAATGGATCAAACGGGCGGCAGGCCAGGGGAATGCCGCCGCTGAAGCCATATACGGCCATATGTATTTGAAAGGCGCCGGCGTCCAGCAGGATGTCGAGACAGCGCTGGTTTGGTTCCGCCGTGCGGCGGTTAAAGGGCATGGCCCCGCTCGTGTCGCACTCGGTTTGCTCTATGCGCGCGGTAAAGACGTACCGCGAGACGACGCCAAGGCGGTGGCGCTATTCAAACAAGCCGCCGACAAGGACGACGCGCGAGGCCAATACTATCTCGGGCTCATGCACGAAACAGGCCGCGGTGTTCCCAAGGATATGAACGAAGCAAAACGGCTATATCGCCTTGCCGCCGGCAAAGGTTATAAAAAAGCGAAGAAGAAGCTCACGGCCCTGCTGGACGAAGGAACGAATGGCGAATTCTCGATCGCGGAAAACAAGCCCGCGGAGCCGAGTACGCCAGACATTGCCGATATACTGCGCGGCACCGAATTGGCCGACCCCGGATCAAGAGTCACCCAATCCCTAAGGGATAAAGCCGAAGCCAATGACGCCACGGCGGCCCTATTTCTGGGCCTCCTCTATTTGAAGGGAAAGGGCGGCGTGGAGAAGGATGCCGCTGTCGCGGGCCGTTGGTTCCAACGCGCCGCCAAGGCAGGAAACGCCAAAGGTCAAGTCGTGCTTGGGCTGATGTATCTGAAAGGAAAGTTCGGGGTTGCCAAGAGCGATGCGGATGCCGCGCGGTGGATCAAGCGAGCCGCCGCCCAAGACGACCCGATCGGACATTTTTACCTGGCGCTGCTGTATGTGAAAGGCCAAGGGGTGGAAAAGGACAATGCAAAGGCGGTCGACGCGTTGAATCAGGCGGCAACGCAGGATTATGCGAAGGCACAGGTCTTGCTCGGTACGATGTTGGAAACGGGAAGAGGCATTGCCAAGGATCAAAAACGTGCCGCGGCCTGGGCCCGGCGCGCCGCCGAACAGGGTAATACTAAGGGCGCTTCTTTATATGGCATGCTCCTGGCGAAGGGGAAGAAGTTCAAGGAAGCCGTTCGATGGCTTCGTTTAGCCTCCACGAAGGGAGAGGCCAACGCCACGGGGTTGCTCGGTTGGCTCTATCTATCCGGTATTGGCGTTGCAAAGGATATAACCAAGGCTGAGGCGCTCATCCGCCGCGCGGCAAACGGAAAAATATCCACATCGCAATTTTTGCTCGGCGTGATGTATCTGCAAGGCAAGGGAGTCCCGAAAAATTGCGAAAAGGCTCGCGAATGGCTAAAACGCAGCGCAATGCAAAATTACGGCAGAGCCATAAACTTGCTGTCTAAACTGGAATTTGGCGTGGGTGGTTGTGCTGGAAATGTTTGATCCACGCCCGTAGCCATTTTCGGGAACCGTCGAACGGTCTACCTTGTCATAGAAGCCAGCTTTCTTGTCGGAAAAACCCTAACTTTGCACAAATTCGAAGACAGTATTTTCGACTCCGTTTCCCGGTGCGCCAATAAAACGCCCACGGGGCCGGCGCTATCGTTCGAGGAAACCAATCTTACCTGGCATGAACTGGTGACCGCGGCCGAGCGGATCGCCATGCGCTTCGCCGCGGCGGAACCTGGTAAGACGCTTGCTCTTTTATTGCCGAACGCGCCATGCCTTGTTCTTTGTTTTTTAGCCGGCGTGCGGGCGGGCAGAAATGTCCAGCTTCTCGACTCCGGATGGCCGAACCGAACCGTCCAGTCCGTTCTGGATGCCTTGCAGCCGGATCATCTCGTGACCGCCTCGGCGTTTTCCACCGAAATAGAGACAACCAACATAAAAAGCCCTTATGCACCGCTGTCTGAAATCTTGACTGGACTGGTTGGCGACAACGACCAGCCGGCCCCTTCGTTACCCGCACCGAACACCGCGTTGCCGTTCTATACGGGGTTCACCTCTGGCTCGACGGGTATGCCAAAAGGGTTTCAACGCGACCAGCGCTCTTGGCTCGAGAGTTTCCGGGGGGACCAAAATCTCTTTGCGTTCAATCGAACGGATGTCGTGGCCGCACCCGGCAACCTCACCCATTCGCTTTTTCTTTATGCCGTAATTCGCGGCCTTTATGCCGGGTGCCATACGATTTTTTTCCGTACCTTTCGACCCGATCGGGTTCTGCAACGGATAGAACAGGATCAAGCGACCGTAGTTTACGGCGTACCCACCCAGTATGATGCAATGGCCGCCGTTGCCGAGCCCAAGGCCTGGTCGTTTCCCATGGCGCGGCTCGTTTTATCGTCGGGGGCGAAATTACCCGAAGAATTGAAATCGCGCCTTCGGCGTATCTTTCCAAATGCCGAAATTTGCGAATTCTACGGTACGTCAGAACAAAGCTATGTCAGTGTCGCGCGTGATGGTGATGCGCCGTCGGGATCCGTGGGCAAGCCATTTCCAGGCGTTCGTATCCGCATTCTCAACGATGATGGTCTCGAATGCCGGCCGAACCAAATTGGCCGCGTCTTCACGGAAAGCGCCTTGACCTTTATCGATTACGCGTTAGCGGAGCAAACCACCCTACAGCGGGACGGCCAGGCCGTTTGCGTCGGGGACCTCGGCTATCGGGACGCGGCGGGATATTTGTTCCTTGTCGGTCGCGCGGACCGGATGATTTTGATTTCCGGTAAGAACGTTTATCCCGAAGAGATTGAAGCAACTCTTGCCACTCATCCGGCCATTGCCTATGCGGCGGTGCTCGGTGTCCAGGACCGGCGGCGCGGCCGGCGGCTGACCGCGGTCATCAAGCTTAACTTAGAGAAGACGATTTCCCGGAGCGATCTGATTTCATGGTGCCGGGAAAGACTACCCTTGCATAAGATCCCAATGAACATCGTCGTCACGGAGGACTGGCCGTTGACCGTCTCGCACAAAACCAATTTACCGCGCTTGCAACGTTGGCTCGATGAAAACAAGCTCAAGGCATTGCCGTGACCGCTGCCTATATCGTCGCGGGCCGGCGTTCGCCAGCCGCACCGCGCGGTGGCGGCTTGTCGGCACTCGAAGTCGCCGACCTGGGCGTACCCGTCATCCGTCAGGCGCTTTCGGATACGGGGTTAAAGACGACACAGGTCGATGACGTCATTCTCGGGAATGCGCTTTATGGCGGCGGCAATCCCGCCCGAGTCGTGGCGCTCGCGGCCGGCATTCCGGAGAAAGCCGGCGCGACGACAATCGATACACAATGCTGCAGCGGTCTCGACGCTATCGGATTGGCCGCGGACAGAATTGCATCGGGTGCCGTGGATATCGTCGTTGCTGGTGGTGTCGAAAGCTTCAGCCGCGCACCTATTCGTCATAAACGGCCAAGAACCGTTGACGAAGAGCCAATACCTTACGATGCCCCCCCTTTTACACCTTGGCCGGATCGTGATCCCGACATGATCGAGGCCGCGGCGAATTTAGCGGCCGATCAAAATATTTCCCGTATCGCTCAAGAAGCCTACGCGGTCGAAAGCCACAGGCGTTCACGTGCCGACAGTTCGAAAAACGCTGAAGTTACCAGTGTTGCCGGGATCGATGATGATGAATTCACGCGCGCCCTATCTCCCGCGCTGTGCCAGCGCCTGCCGCTTCTCGCCGGAGACCAAGCCTGCGGCCTGACTTCCGCGACAATTGCCGTCGAAGCGGACGCCGCCGCCATGGTCATCGTCGCGAGTAAGGCGGCAATGAAGGAGAATGGCCTGCAGGACCGGGCTGTGGCGCTGCTTGGTGCCGCCTCGCGCGGCGGCGATCCGTCTTGCCCCGCTCTCGCTCCCATCCACGCGGCGAAGGCTTTACTCACCCGCCTCGGGTTGCGGCCAAACGACTTGGGCTGCGTCGAAATGATGGAGGCCTTCGCCGTACAAGCGCTGGCCTGTATCGAAGGGATAGGACTCGATCCCGCAACAGTAAACCGACGCGGCGGTGCTCTTGCCCGCGGACATCCCATCGGCGCTTCCGGCGCTATCCTCGCCGTTCGTCTCTATCATGATCTCTTGCGCAATGCTCCGGGGACGCGGGGCCTTGCCGCAATCGCTGCCGCGGGTGGATTAGGCAGCGCGTTGATTCTGGCGTCGATGTGAGTGTCCACAATTAGCCGGAATTTTGTTTTTCCAGAAACCATTCCAAAATCCGTGGATTCTCATCGCGCGGATAGGTATGGGCGAGATCGGGGATTTCACGGAAGGTAATATCGGCGCCCATGCCGCTCAGGACCTGATTGGCAAGATGGGCGACCTCAACGTCGAACATCCAATCATGGGTGCCATGCGTCAGGTAAATAGGTCGGCCGGCTATTTTCGGGGTGTCGATCAACTCCAACATCATCGGGTGGAAGCTCGCCGAGATTGGCGCGAGGTGGGTGAACGGTGACGCGGCGCGTAGGCCGCTGACATAGCTGAAAGTACCACCGTCGCTCATGCCGGTCAGGAGCAGTCGCGTCTCATCGGTCGACCAGCGGGCACGCACCGTGTCCAGGATCGCTTCAATATTCTCACTGTCGATATCCGGCCCCATCAAAGCCCATGTATCACCGCGCGCGGTAGGGCTGATCAGGATCAAGCCTCGGCTTCGAGCCTCCTTCAACCACGTCCACAGGAAGCCACGCCCATGTCCCGCACCGCCGTGCAGCGCCATGATCACGGGATAGCGTTCAGCAGGGTCGTAATACTCCGGCACATAGACCGAGTAACCGCCTTTGCTGCCCCGCTCATTTTCAACATGCAAGACGCCGGTATACGGGTTGTCGGTCACCAACCGGTCACAAAACGCCGAATCGCCGTGCCGGAATTCCTCAAGAAAGAAGGTGCTGATCGTCGGCGACAGTGCCGCCGCCGGATAAAGCGTCTCCATTGCATAGGGCGTGTAGCGGAGCGCCCGGTAAGCTTGGAAGATCCCTTCCGGATCCTGAGGTACCTCCCGAAAGGCCGACAATGCTTTTAAGGTGAGTTCCATGGATGTCCGCACACCCTCTTCGAGGGCCGACCCCGATTCGGGGAGCCCATCAAAGGCAATCTGTAAAGGCGCTTCCGCATCCCCCACCGTAAGCTTGAGTTGTTCCATGTGGATCGGATGAAGATGGCGTTGTGCCATCTGCATGCGGGTCAAGGCATCAAGCAAAGGCGCGGCGGCCTCGTCGAAACTCACGCGGCGATGCCGTCGACACCGATAGTCGGTTCGCCCTTCACCGTAATCCTGTGCATCACCCGGCGATAGTCGGGGTAGTCGTCCAAGGCCATATGCATCAGGCAGCGGTTGTCCCAAATCGCGAGCGTGCCGACATTCCAACGAATGCGGCAGGTAAATTCCGGCCGGGTCGAATGGCGCAGGAAATAGGAGATCAATGGCCGGCTTTCCGCATCGGTCATGCCTTCGAAGCGCCGGGTCGTTTGCATTTCCGTGAGATATAGCGACCTCCGTCCGGTCTCCGGATGCACCCTAACTAGGGGGTGGATTGCCGGTTTAGCTTCCTTTTCCTGTTCCGGAATCTTGGCACTCATGCGGCGCGACCGCGGCGCCTGCTTGTCGTAGAGATTGTAGGTCCGCAGCCGGCAAGCCAACGCCTTCATCCCTTCAGACAGCGCGTCATACGCATGACTCAAGCTGGTGAATAAGGTGTCGCCGCCAACGGGGGGGACTTCCTTCGCGTAAAGCATGGTGCCCATCGCTGGGGCGGGCGTAAAAATTTGGTCCGTATGCCAGTGATCGCCAAAACGGTTGCGTTCACCGGCTTCCTTCACGATCTCGATAATCTCCGGACAACTCGGCAGTCCATCGAGATAAGGGTGTAGGTGAATTTCGCCCCAACGCCGCGCGAAGGAAAGCTGTTGATCAGGCGACAGCTTTTGGCCGTGAAAACAGATGACGCCTTGATCCAACAGGGCGCGATGAATGTCGGCAAAGGATGCGTCATCAAGCCGCGTCAGATCGACACCCTTGATCTCGGCGCCGATCGATCCCGAAAGGGGAATTATTTCTAGTGCCATTGTCACCAACCCACTTCACAAAAGACTTGCCCGATGATAGCGGAACAGGCCATTTCAGGAAAATGGACGCAAGCAGTCAAAAACCTTTTCGCAACGGCACTCAATAACAGGGACTGTCCTGTATAAAGTTTAGCGATGGAGCCTAGGCGACCTCTATTACGTCGAGTGGAATTTCGCCGATTGCACAAACCTTGTTACGGCCCGTGTTTTTGGCGGTATAGAGCGCTTGATCGACTCTTTCAAAAAGGTCGTCCAACGAATCCTCAATCGATTGAACGCCACCAAAGCCAATACTGACCGTCATTTGGACGAGTGTCTCGCCAACGGTGTCCAGAAGGAGCGGTGAATCCTGCACGCTGCGCCGTAGACGCTGCGTCGTAATAAGCGCGGATTTTTCATCCGTTTCAGTAAGGATCAGGGCAAATTCCTCGCCACCCCAGCGACACAATATATCCGGCTTTCGGAGGCCGGAAGAAATAACATCGACGACATGGCAAATCGCCTGATCGCCCGCGGCATGCCCGTATGTGTCGTTTATCGCCTTAAAAAAGTCGATATCGATCATGGCGAACGACATCGGACGGCCATAACGCTTGGCCCGAACATACTCTTCCTCGGCACGTGGCAGAAAGGTACGGCGATTCAGAATGCCGGTAAGCGGATCGGTACTGGCGAGCTGTTTAAGATCCTCCTCAAGTTTCTTTTGTTCGGTCACGTCTCTGATAATCGCAACCAAGGACGTGTTCGAATCGCCGCCCGATTTGAGGATCGAAACATTCACCGGAAACTCAGACCCGTTGGCGCGGAGTCCCTGGATCGACACCTCTCGATTCTGCATATATCGAGATGGTTCGCTGGAATTGCGAAAGGAATCCGTCAGGCTCCTGTGACCGTCCCGAACCCGTTCCGGGATAAGAATGTTAAGTGACTTCCCGACAACGGCCTTGTTCGAATGGCCAAACATCGCCATCGCCGATTTGTTTACGTAGGTAATCGACTGATCGGCATCCACGACGACGACCGCATCGGCGCAATTCTCAATGATATCCAGGTACAGCGAGTCATTTCGAACGCTCACGCCGGTATCTCGTTTTATGTCAGTCACATTTCCGCCCCAGTCTTTTCACGCCTCCGAAATACCCTCCCTGATTGTTCTTAACAACACCTTAACCATGACTCGGGAATTGCAAATCCCATTGCCGCCGCGCGGCCTTGCGTCACTATTTCGAAACGATCCCAGACCGGCGATCCGCACCAATTTTACGCGGGCGCGAAAACATCCTCTTCCTGCTTACCCTTTAATCCCGGCACTTCGACCGGCCCCGTAAAGGCACCGTCGCGCTGCAGTACCGGCATAACGCGGTCGGCGAACAGGCGCATATTCAATTCGCCGTCCTCGTGCGGCATTCCGCCATAGGAAAAGTCGCAAACCATGTGATCCGTACCGGTCAGGGTCCGCAGTTCCCGAACCTGCTGGATACAATCGTCCGGTGTGCCGACAATCTGAATTTTGACGTAAAACTCCGTCATCTTCTTGCGCGCTTCCTCATCTTTCAACTTCGAGTAAGTCTTCGCCATTTTGCCGTAGGACTCATACCCCTTCACGGTCGCGAGATGGCCGTCCGAGAAATTATAATGGCTGTCGATCGAATCCCATTTCGCGCCGAGATATTGCATCGCACGATCCTGCGCTTCGGCGCGGCTTTCGGAAACGGAGACATTCGTTAGAATGACCGGTGGCCTAGGCGTGTGACCAACGCTGATGGCGATATCGCGGAAACTTTTGATATCCGTGGCGGCCTTGACCCATTCGTTTTGCATGATAACCATCATGCCGAAACCAAGTTTAGCCATTATTTCCGCCGATTCCGGACTGACGGACGAGGCATAGAAACGCCGCTCGGGATGTGACATCGGCCGGGGACGGATCGACATCTTGGGAATTTTGTAGAACTCGCCATCCCATTCGAACACCTCTTCGCTCAACGCCTTGGTGATCAACTGCGCCGATTCAGCGAAACGCGGGCGGGCTTCCTCCATCGGAATGCGGAAACCGGCATATTCGGTGGTTGCCGCGCCGCGTCCGAAGCCGAACATACAACGGCCGCCGCACAGCAGATCAAGATAAGCGATTTGTTCGGCAACACGGATTGGATCGTGCCAAGGCAGGACAATGACGCAAGTTCCAAGCGTAATGCGTTTCGTCTTACCGGCGTAATAACTGAGAAGTTGCAGCGGGTGCGGCGACATGGAATAGCCAGTAAAATGGTGTTCCAACCCGAACAGAGAATCGAACCCCAGCGGTTCCGCTAAATCACCCAGCGCCAGATGTTCCGCCAAGACCGCGGCATCGGACCGTCCGGCCTGCGCCAATACACTTAAATCAGTACCGATTTTCATGGGATTCCTACTCTGTTATCAAGTTTACGAATTGTTTTGGTTCGAACTTACGGTTCACCCAATATTATAGCCGAAGCTAAAGGCCGTTTCGAATCACCCGTCAAAATCCTTGGCTTTGATGAGGAAGATCACAACCCATATGGTGAGTCGAAAGAGCGCGGGAGGTTAAGGTGTCGGCGAACTGGTTTTACATATTTACGATCGTCGCTCTTACCGCATTCTGCTTCTGGAAGCCGGATTTCCCTAAAAAAACCGCCCCGAAATTCGGCATCCACGGCGCTGGCGGTTTGAAGATCTTCCTGATCTTTTATTGGGTCATGATTCCCATAATTATCCATCAATTGATGTCACAAATTCGTCTGGGATGAACCTCAAGCACCGGCCGCCGCGCGGGCTTCGGGCCAGAACGGACCCATGACGGTTGCATCGCCGGCGATCGTTGTACGCCGCAATACGCGCCGGTAACGGGCGAAGTCGTATTTAATCGCCCGGTGCAGTAGCACGCGATTGTCCCACATCACCAGATCGTTTTTCCGCCAACGATGGGAATAACAAAATTCCGGATGGCCCACATAATCGACCAACCAGCGATGCAAGGCCTTGCCTTCCTCCAAGGTCATCCCGCCGATCTCAAGACTGGTATTGGAGGTAAAGTAGAGCGAGCGTTGGTAATCGCGGTCAGGGTGAACGCGCAGCACGGGATGGGTAACCGGAGGGAACGCATCCCGTTCTTCCTCTGACATCGGCGGTATGCTTGGCTCCAAGCGTCTGATGTCCGCGTAGGAATGCACTTGATGCAACGGTTCCAACTTCGCTTTCATCCCATCCGGTAAAGCCGCATAGGCCGCCAGCATATTCGAAAAACCGGTCCCGCCCCCCTCGGCTTCGTCGGGGAGCACCTCTATACCGTACAGAATCGACGCAAGCGAAGGCTCGTAGCGGTACGAGCTATCGGTATGCCACCGACCATTGTTTCGTTGATAGATCACCGTCGGATCTTCCGCCGGCAGGTGGTCGCCACTCAATGAGACATTGGCGACATGGTAGACTTCAATTTTGTCCTTGGTATGCCCCTTTTCGGGATAGACCTCGAGCGGACCGAACTGCGAGGAGAAGGCGACGAGGTCATCGTCTTCAAGTGTCTGTTCCCGGAAGCACAGCATATGGTGCTGTTGGAACGCGTCGCGGATGATGGCCAATGTCTCGGGGTCGAGCGATTGGGAAACGTCGAGTCCGACCACTTCCGCGCCGATTACGTCCGAGACAGGCGATATGGTGAAAGAGGATCCGGAAGATTGTTCGATAAGCGACATTTCATTTTCCCCTTCCCAAAGTTCGGCGCTTAGAACGGCGTGTCACCGGCGATCGTAATACGGTGCATGCGGCGGCGTTCCTTATAATCGGGTACGGCGTAATGTTGTACGGAACGGTTGTCCCAAAGGGTCAGTGTGCCCGGCTCCCATCTGACGCGGCAGGTAAATTCGGGCCGCACGGAATGGCTGCGCAAAAAACCTAATAGTGCCTCGACCTCGGCCGGTTCGAAGCCGTGAAGTGTCTGCGCGTGACCGCCGATATACAACGCCTTGCGGCCAGTCTCTGGATGGGTTCGGAACAGCGGATGCGCTGACTCGGTCTGCAGATTGCCGGGATCGCGTACCTTCGACGCCATCTTCTGGTTACCGGTATAGCGCTCCTGGCGGGCGGAGCCGCCGGCGGCCTTGAAGCGGTCGCCGACGCACCAGGTCTTTACGTCGGCCAGCATATCCTTCAAGCCGTCGGACAAGGCATCGTATGCGTCATGCATATTCGCGAAGATGGTATCGCCACCCGCGCTCGGCGATTCCTTCGCGTACAACATCGTCGCCTTAGCCGGCTGCGGATTGAACATCTGGTCGGTGTGCCAACTGGCGCCGAATGTATAGTTATCGCCGGGATCCTTCACGATCTCGAGAATTTCCGGATGATCGTCCATTCCCTTCATGTAGGGGTGGAAATGAATTTCGCCGAAACGGAGTGCGAAAGCGAGCTGCTGATCCGGGGTTATTTCCTGATCCCGAAGAACAACCACCTGATGTCGCAGCCAGGCATCGTAGAGTTCACTGAAAACGTCGTCTTCGAGCGCCGCCAAATTGACCCCCTTGATCTCCGCGCCCATTGAGCCGGCGATTGGCGTCACCGTGATGTGTTTGTACGCCGCCGTTGAACCATCCATTCGTCTTTTCCTCCTACGCCGCGCGGAAGTTCATCGATCCGCGCCAATTGTCCGGACAATTTTAGCGGTAGGACCGCTATGAAGAAAGGGGCTATAGCCAAAATCCGTGTTACGAAGCTTGGCGATCTGGACATGGATACGCTAGTAACAGTCGGAACTGACATCGGCAATTGATTCCAAAATTCCTACTTTCAAAATGGAGAGCACAATATGGCGGGACCGCTCGAAGGTGTCCGGATACTCGATTTAACCACCGTCGGTTACGGCCCCTATGCCTGCCAAATTCTTGGGGATTACGGCGCCGAAATCATCAAGGTCGAGTCGCGGGAAGGGGATATTACCCGTGGCATTTCACCGTTTCGCCATCGAGGCATGGGTCATTTTTTCCTGATGGCCAATCGGAACAAGCGCAGCATCGTGCTCGATCTGAAGTCGTCCAAGGGCCGGGAAGCCTTGCTCAAACTGGCCGAAACGGCGGACGCGATCATAAGCTCCATCCGTCCCGCGGCCATGGACCGTTTGGGTCTGGGTTACGAGGATTGCCGCGCCGTGAATCCGAACATCGTCTATGTCGCCCTGGTTGGTTTCGGCCAATCTGGCCCTTATGCGAAACGTCCGGCCTATGACGACGTGATTCAAGGCGTCTCCGGCATGGCCGCGATGCAGGGTGGCCGCGAGGGACCGCCGAAGTTCGTCAACGCGTCGGTATGTGACAAGATCTGTTCACAAGTCGCCGCGCACGCCACCTTGGCGGCATTGTTTAGCCGCGAGCGCGCCGGCAAGGGGCAGTTGGTGGAAGTGCCGATGTTCGAATCCATGGTCGGCTTCAATTTGATCGAACATCATGCCGGTCAAGCCTTCGAGCCCGCACTCGGTCCAGCGGGATATGAAAGGTCCCTGGTCGAATACCGCAAACCCTATGCGACGGCGGATGGTTATGTCTGCGCCCTGCCCTACAACACGAAACATTGGCAGGCATTTTTCGCCTTCATGCAACGCGAAGAGATGATCAACGATCCGCGCGTGATCGACCCCAAAACACGCAGCGAGAAAATTGGCGAGCTCTATGAAATGGTTGCCGACCTGGTGAAGGATTGGAAGACCATCGACATTTTGGCCGCCCTAAAGGAAGCCGACATTCCGCACGGCGAGGCAACGCCCCTTGGTGAGTTGGAGAACGATCCGCATATGCAAGCGGTCGACTTTTTCCAAACCTTCGACCATCCAAGCGAAGGGAAAATTAAGCTGACGGCGCCACCGATGAATTTTTCCGAGACACCGGCGGAAATTCGCCAACTTCCCGCATTACTCGGCGAGCATAGCGTGGAAATCCTGCGCGAGGCCGGTTATTCGGATCGCCAAATCTCGGAGATGCTGGCGGAAGGTGTGAGCGAAGATGGGCGCGCCGAAGTTTCGGAACAGATCGCAACCGCCACACCCTAGCCATCAAACAATGAATAACGTGATATCACGGCGTATTACAATTGTTAGGAACGCATGAAGATGCGGGAACTCAACGGAAAAACAGCGATCGTCACGGGGTCGAGCCGTGGCATCGGAGCGGCAACGGCGCGAGAACTGGCGAGACATGGCGTCACGGTTATCCTTGTCGCGCGCAGCCTTCAGGACATTGAAGAAATCGCATCGGGAATCCGTGATGAAGGTGGCGCGGCCCTCGCGCAAACCTGCGATGTAACGCGGTTCAGCGATGTATCCGCCGCTGTTGCGCTGTGCCGGGAACAATTCAACGGGCTCGATATTCTCGTCAATAATGCGGGATTGATCGAGCCGATTGCTCGACTGGCGGACTCCGATCCGGCGTCCTGGTGTGCCGCGGCCGATGTGAATTACAAAGGTGTTTATCATGGTTTGCGCGCTGCATTGCCGGTCATGCTGGAACAAGGGACCGGTGTCGTCGTCAATATCAGTTCGGGCGCGGCGACGGGCTCACTGGAAGGTTGGAGCCACTATAATTCCTCGAAGGCCGCGGCCCTCTCATTGACCCGTTGCGCCGACGCCGAGTATCGCGATCACGGTGTCCGCGTCGTCGGGTTTAGCCCCGGCACGGTGGCAACCGGGATGCAGGTCGCGATCAAGGCATCGGGCCTCAATCCCGTCAGCCAGCTCGATCCTTCGGTGCACAGTGACCCGGCCCGTCCGGCCCGCATTGTCGCATGGCTTTGCACCAATGATGCGCGCGAATTTGCCGGAATCGATGTTTCAATACATGACGAGACGATCCGGCGGCGCGCCGGTTTGGCGGACTAATCCCTCAACTGAGTAAATTCAAACCGTGCCGACCGGGTTCGCCGGCGATCCTACCGCGCCGGGCAGGTAGAGCGGCGGTGCGGTGATGAAGAAACGGTAGCGGTTGTGCCGCGCCAACCATTCGGCGATTTCGGTGAAATACCACATTTCGCCCAAATGGATGCCGAGCTTGAAGAGGCAAAGCTCATGGATCGGCAAGGCCGGTCCGCGTTCCATGCCGTCCGGTCGCCCGCCGTGCTCGAACTCAACGGCGCGGTTGTCGGAGACCAGCACCGCCATGCCGCTATCGTCGATCCATTGCAGGAGTTTTTGGTCGAAGCCGTCAAAGGCGGGGCAGTAGGTGCGCGGCAGGTCGGCGGGCACGTCGGCGCCGAATTCCAGTAGTTTGTCGGCGTAGCCCGTATAGCAGCAGACGATGTCACCCTTTTCGATCTCGATGCCGTCCGCGTCGAGCATGCGCATAACGTCGTCATGGCAAACCGGCCGGCTTTCCTCGCCGAAATGCTTCTTCATGTTGAGCAGAACGCCGCGACCCTGAACGCAGTGCTGGGCCATGTTCTCGATGCCGAGGTTCCAGGCGCCGAGTTCGCCGTAGCGTGGCTCGCCCGCCTCGTTCAGCAATTTGTGTCCGTTATACTGGACGATTTCGTCGATCCCATCGCCGTCCGCGTCGAAAATGCCCCCCATATGCGCGAAGCTATCCCATTGCGAGGAATGCTGATTGTACAGCAGCACCGCATCATCGGAGACCACCTGTGTGCTGCCGGGATCGAATTGGTCGATCCGCATATTGAAGGCGACCTTGCCCTCACGCACCACCGGTTTCAGGACTGGCGGCTTGCGGCGCGGATTGGTCGCGTCCGTCGCCGGCACGTTGAGCGGCAGGCTTAGACAGAAGCGCTTGCCGGTGCGGATTTCCCGTGCCGCCTTGACCGTGTTTTCCTCGGTCAGATAATTAAGCCGGCCGAGTTGGTCGTCGGGGCCGAACTCCCCCCAATTCGAACCCGGCGGCCGTTGCTGCCATTTCCGCGCCATGGTGATCTCCCCTTACCAATTTGGTTTGCGTTTCTCGCTAAAGGCATCGAGACCTTCCTGTGCGTCCTCCGTATCGATGATATGGCAGATCGTATCGACGACATATTCGATGGTCCGGCGGTATTCGTTATCGTTCGCCCGCATGAAGGAATCCCGGCCAATCCGCATCACTACCGGTGATTTTTCGGCAAAATCGAGCGCCAATTCCCGCGCTTTCGCCATGACATCGCCGCGCGGCACCGCGTAGTTCAGCAGCCCGCGCGCCTCGGCCTCTTTCGCGGATATCGGCTTGCCGGAGAACAGCAACTCGAAAGCCTTGTGGCGTCCGATCTGTCGTGGCAGATGGACGTAATGCATCGCCGGGATGACGCCGACATCAATCTCGGGATAGGACAGATCGATGTCGTCGGCGACGACGATCATATCGCACGAAACCGCGAGCGTGACGCCCGCCGCACGCGCCGGTCCGGTGACCGCGGCAATACTCGGTTTGCCGAGCCGGTACTGCGCGTCATGCATGCCGAAATAGAGCACCTCAAGAAAATTGCGCAGATCGAGCCCCGTCTTGCCACGGATCATCTTCAAATCCATACCCGCGCTGAACGCCTTCTCGCACCCGCTGGTCAGGATCACGGCCCGGACGCCTGGATCCTCGCGGACCCGCCCATAGGCGTGGACGACTTCCTGCGCCAATTCCATATCAATCGCGTTGACCGGCTCGCGGACCATCGTAATTTCCGCAACCCGGTCGCGAACGTCGTAACGGATGCGTCGATATTCAGTCATTCTCGCCCGCCTTCCTGGCCTTCATCGCCTGATATTTTTCAAGCGCCCGTTTGACCATCGGGCGGCGGCGGCCTTCCGGTGTGCCGAACTCGTAATCGGGATCCTTCTCGCCTTGAGAACTGAGCAGGAAGCTCGAATGCGCGGCCGTGATATGTTGATGAAATCCTTGCGCGTCCTGCATGCCGTTGACCGCCAGTTTGGTCATGCGCATTTGGAACGGGTCATTTTTCGCGACTTCCACCGCGTAAGTCATCACCTCTTCGTCAAGCCGGTCACGCGGCACGACCCGATTCACAAAGCCCAGTTCGAGCGCCTCCTCGGCATCCATGAAACGGCCTTCGAAGAGAATTTCCTTTGCCTTGCGCGCATGGATATCCCAGGGAATGCTGAAATACTGAAAATTCGCACCGAGGAACATGGCGTTGTCGGCCGCGAAAATCAGATCCATCGCCGAAGCGATGATCCAGCCACCGAAGATACAATACCCCTGCACCGCCGCGATGGTCGGTTTCTGCAGGTTTCGCCACCGCATCGTCTTATCGACGAACTGTTCGCGGGTGTGGTTGTAGCGGCCGCGCACGCCTTCCTGAATGAGATATTCGCTTTCGCGATAGGCCTTTTCTTCCGGCGTTCCCAAATCATGACCGGCTGAAAAATGCTCGCCTTCACCAAACAAGGCGATGACCCGCACCTCGGGGTCGAAGCCGGCGGTTTCGAACGCATGGTCGAGCTCGATCAGCATCGGTGTGCTCTGCGCATTGCGGTATTGCGGCCGGTTCGCCGTGATCCGCGCGACGTGGTCGATCACCTCATAACGAATGTCCTTGTATTCCATGGAGTATGCCTTTGCTAGTTAAGCGGGTCGTCGAGGCCGGTCACGCCTGCGTCCACCAAATGCTTGAATTTACCCGCATCCATGCCGAGCAATCGGGCAAAGACTTCGGCGCAATGCGCTCCCTTGATCGGTGCCGAACTGGAAATCTTTGCGGGTGTCTGTGAGAAATGACAGGGAACCGCCGGTTGTGGCCAAGCACCCGCTTCCGGATGATCAACCGTCTGGATCGCGCCGCGCTCGCGAAACACCGGGTCGTGCGCGACCTCCAGCCCGTTCAGAACAGGCGCGGCGATAACGCTCGCTTCGACCAGTGCCGCCGCGAGTTGGTCCCGGTCTTGCCCAACGGTCCAGGCCTCTATCTCTTTGTCGAGCGCATCTTCATTTGCCTTCCGGTCCCCGTGAAACCGCGTGAGCCATTGCGGCTGTTTCGCAATTCGGCACAACCCTTCCCATTGATCGTCCGTCTGCGCGGCGATAGCGATCCAGCGATCCTGTCCAGCACAAGGATATATGCCGTGCGGCGCATAGGCGGCGTGCCGATTGCCCATCGGTCCCGGCACCTCGCCCGTCAGCGCGTATTCCAGCCAGCGTTCGCCGATGAAGGTGAAGTTGGCTTCCTGCATCGACATATCGATGAATTGCCCCTTGCCGGTGCGTTCCCGATGATAGAGCGCCAGCGCCAGCGCGGCGAAGCCGTACAGGCCGGCCACCGCATCGGGATACATCTGCCCGGAATTCATCGGTGCGCCGCCTTCATAGCCGAGCAGCGCCGACATGCCCGACGCCGGCTCAATCGTCCCGCCAATCGCCGGCAAGGGCGACCAGGGCCCCGTCTGACCAAAGCCGGAAATGGAACAGAGGATAATATCCTCCTTTACCGCGCGGAGATCGTCATAGGCGATGCCCAGCTTGCCCATGACCCGGGGCGAAAAATTCTCCGCGACGAAGTCGGCTTCGGCGACGAGCCGCTTGAAGGTTTCGACGCCTTCCGGTTCGGACAACTCCAATGTCACGGATTGTTTGTTCAAATTGACCGAATTGAACAGCGCGTTGCAGTTCCAGGGATGCGTTACACTGTCTCGGTTTCGCAATGCCGGCGCAATCGGCGTCGACGGCACGCCGCGCCAGGAGTCAAGCCGGGTGCGGGATTCGACGAGAATAATTTCCGCGCCCATCAAGCCCATAAGCTGTGTCGCCAGAGACCCCGCCCAGGCCTGGGTCAGGACCACGCCGCGATACCCGGAAAGTGGCCCGGCGACGGTCTCCTTCCTCGGTGTGGCGGGCTTGCGCGACGGTACTTGAGGCGCTTCCCGATTTTTCTCCGGAGCTCCACGCAACGGTGTGCGGGACATCTTGAAAGGCGGCCCTGGGAACTTGATACCGTCATATTCGACGAAAAAGCCGCGTGCCTCGAATTGCGGGTTCCGCGCCAGTTCGTCCATCGTATAGGCGGGCCCAGCAACAGCCGGGATCTTCGACAGCCCGGCGAACAAGTCGTCCTTGGTCCAATCCTTCATCGCCGCCTCGACCCGCTCGACGAACAGTTTTTTGTTTTTCTTGTCGGCGCGCGCGTGATTGGTCTGTATGCGCGGATCGTCCGCCAAGTCGTCCAGACCCAGCAACCGCATCGCTCCGGCCCAGAAATGCGGCCGGGTCAAGGTCAGGGCGAAATGCCCATCCTTGACGGGCACCGGACCGGTTGTGAAATCAACCGTATCGCGGCGCGGCCACGGCTTGTCCTCGTAGAGGCTGCGCAACACGCCCGGCGCGAAGGTCGTCGCCAGAACCTCGTCCATCGCAACATCAATAGTCTGACCCGCACCGCCCGCCTGCCGATTTATAAGTGCGCAAAGCACGGCACCGAAGGCGAGCGTGCCCGCTTGATAGGCGGGCTGATAGCCACTCGACTTCAGCGGCGACCGATCCGCCAATCCATTGACCGACGCCCAACCGCTGAGCGCATCAGCCGTCAATTCGTTGCCAGGCCACTGCGTCCGCGCGCCGGTCAGCCCGTGCGGCGTGATCGCGACATGGATCGCGTTCTCATTGCCGCCGCGCAATTCATCGATCCAGGCGCGGTCGGCCGATCCGGTGGGTGCGCTATCGACTACGATGTCGGCGTCGGCGTCGGCGAACAATGCCCGCCATTGGGAATCGTCTAAAGGGAATTTCAGCGCCGCACGATGAGCGAGCGCGGCGCGCGCCGGAATCGAATATCCCTTTTCATCGAAAGGCGCCAATGCTCGCAAGGGATGCGGATCGCGCAGCAACACCTCGGCCCCCGCATCGGCTAAAAGGCGCGCGCACCAAGCACCCGCAAAATTTGTCGAAAGATCGAGGACCACGAGGCCCTCTAACGCTGCTGGAATATCACCCTCCCTTGACTAAGGAGGGTGAGCTTAAAAGCCAATAAGCGTTGTGTAAATCAACCCTCCTACAAAGACGTCGCCGCCCGGGCCGCTTGATCGTAGAGACCCGACAGCGCCCGCAGCACCGACGCCGCGCGGCCGACTTCTTCGTTTTCGATCGAACCCAACGCGGAAACGGTCTCGATCAGGCACGCCTCACGGACTTCGCGATAGCGTTGGCACAGGGCACGGCCGTCGTCGCTGGCATCGTAATGCGCTTCCTTGCCCTGCTTCGTCGCGACGACGAACCCCGCCTTGACGAGCTTCTTGAGCGCGTAGTTGACCAGATGAGTATCCTCGACATTCAACGTGAAGCAAATATCGGCCAACCGCTTGGCGCGTGTCCGGTGGTTCACGGTGTGCATCACCATGACGTCGAGGGCGCTCAGTTCCGGCGCACCGGCAGCGGCCATGCAGCGGGTCATCCAGCGGTTGAAGGCACTGGCGGACACCATCAATCCATACTCGAACTCAGACAGTTCTTCCGCGTCCTCGGCGACGAGATGCGCCGAAGAGACGATTTTCGTGCGTGGCGCGCTCATTCCGCCGCCTCGGGTACCGGTTCGACCCGTTCGGTTGCCGGGCCAAAACCACCGCCGGTCGGGGTCTGCAATACGAACACATCGCCCGGTCCAACCTTGGTCCCATCCTGACCGGTCATCTCGACGATCGTTCCGTCGGCCCGCTCGACCCAGTTCTTGCCGCATTGGCCCGGCGCGCCACCGGCCATGCCATAGGGCGGCACAATGCGGTGGTTCGATAGGATGACCAGATCCATATCCTCGAGGAAACGGATCCGCCGGTCGGACCCGCTTCCTCCGATATACTGACCCTCGCCGCCGGAACCGTGCCGCACCGAGAAACTGTCGAGCATAACCGGATAGCGCCATTCCAGTATTTCCGGATCGGTCAGCCGCGTGTTCGTCATGTGCGTATGCACGGCGGAGGTACCATCGAAATCCGGACCCGCGCCGGAACCGCCGCAGACCGTTTCGTAATATTGGTAGGTATCGTTGCCGAAGAGAACGTTGTTCATCGTTCCTTGACTGGCGGCGAGGACGCCGAGCGCACCGAACAAGGTATCGGTGACGACCTGACTGGTTTCCGTATTGCCGGCCACGACGGCGGCGGGATACTCGGGCGCCAGCATGCAGCCCTTGGGAATGATGATATTGATCGGTTTAAGGCAGCCCTCGTTCAACGGAATCTGATCGTCGACCAGGGTGCGGAAGACGTACAAGACCGCCGAGCGGCACACCGCGGAGGGTGCATTGAAATTGGTCGGGCGTTGCGGGCTGGTGCCGGTAAAATCGACCGTGGCTTCCCGCTTGTCCTTGTCGAAGGTGATCTTGACCTTGACGACACCGCCCTCATCGAGCGGATAGGCGAATTCGCCGTCCTTCATCACTTCGATGACGCGGCGCACTTGTTCCTCGGCATTGTCCTGCACGTGACGCATATAGGCGTGCACCACATCGAGACCGAACTGTTCGATCATGCGATGGACTTCGCGCACACCCTTTTCGCCAGCCGCGATCTGCGCCTTGAGGTCGG
>JAJFJC010000529.1 GCA_021774385.1 Alphaproteobacteria bacterium | reverse complement strand
GCGCCGGTTCGAGCGAGCCGCGAAAGGTGTCGGAGATGTAGTTCAGGTCGGCGAAGAAGACCATATCGAACTTGCCGCGCTCGCAGGTTTTGGCGATGTGTTGATACAGTTCCGGCTGCGCCCAGTTCTCCACCGTCATCTGGGACTTCGGATGCCGCCACATGGCAAGGCTGTGATAGGTTGGCCCATGTACGAGGAATTGCGCGATGTGCATTTTTTTCTTAGGCATATTGCTCCCGCGATTTGCTTGTTTCGACGTTCCGGAACTGGGCGCCATGTTATTGGATTTGTGCCGCGGTTACAGCCATATGTATGGGGTTAAATGCCGCACGAGCGTGATGGCAGGTTTGCTTTCGAATTGGCGCTTTACCGAGCGTTTTCCAGATAGCCCTTGAGCGGCTGCATTGAATTGTAAACGCCGGCGGCGTGTTTGAGAAAACCGGGCGTGAACATGGTTGTGTCATCCATCATGTGGCGTGCGAGGAAACTTTTTTGGCGCAATAGGTCAATGTCGGGGTGGTCCTTGTCGTAGCCGCGCGGTGCGGTCTTGACGGCTTCGCCTTGGATGTCGCCGAAATGGCGCCGAAAGGTCCGGTCGTTGAGGATATTTCTTAGATTGGTGGCATCGGCTTCGATACGCTGGCGGATCGTGTTTAGCCATGCCGGTTCCGGTCGAAAGGCACCGCCGCCGATCATGCAGCGGCCGGGCTCGATATTCATGAAATAGCCGGTGCGTAGATGCAGGCTCTTCGACCCACCGACCAGGATTCGGGCGCCGAAATTATTCTTAAAGGGCGCCTTGTTCTCTGAGAACCTTGTGTCGCGATAGATGCGGAACATGCAGTGCTTCGGATTCAATTCCTCGACACTAGGGTCGAAGGTGCCGAGTTCCATCAGCAGCACGCCGATGAAGGACAGGAAATCAGCCCGCGCGGCATCGTAGCGGTCCCGGTTTTCCTCGAACCATTCCCGGCTATTGTTTTGTCCGAGGTCGGTAATGAAGGCGAATGTGCTGGGATCGAGATGCGGCATGGGCCCGTTCCGCTCTACAGCCCCATATGATTGAGCAGTGTGCGGGTGATCGGATTGCCGCTATCGGCCATATCCTCGACGACCGAGAAGTGGTTGCACCCTTCACTTTCCAAATATTCGACTTTACCGAGTTGGTTGCCCCAGGCGTCACAAAGGATCTTCGACTGGCGCCGGAATTCGTCGGTCTCCGCGCCACCGACAGCAATGGTCATCGGCATGTCATGTCCGGGTGACATCTTGATGGGGCTGTTGCGCACCGCCATCGCTTGGTCGAGACGGATATCGTCATTCGCCGAGACTAGGAGGATCGGGTCGAGGTCGAAAATACCGCTGATCGGCGTCGCGCTTTTCAGCATGTCTCGCGGCAGGCCGGATTCGAAGGCGGACCAGTCGGTCGCCGCCATCGCGGCCGTGAGGTGTCCGCCGGCGGAATGCCCGGTGATAAGGATCTGGTCGGGGTCGCCGCCATGGGCGGCCGCGTTGCGCCACACCCAGGCGCAGGCGGCGCGTGCCTGACGCGTTATCTCGTCCAGTGTGACAGCGGGACAAAGCGTGTAGTTGATCGACGCCACCAACGCGCCAGCGTTGACCAGGGGCTCCATCATGAAGGCGTGGTGCTGCTTGTCGAGCGCGCGCCAGTATCCGCCATGAATGAAAATCAGAACCGGCGCATTGCCCCCCGCCGGTTTATAGAGGTCGAGTTTTTCCTCATCGCGCGGCCCATAGGCGATGTCGATATCGCAGGTGTTGTTGTCCGTGTAGGTCGCGCTGCGCGACACCCAGCGCTCCAGTATGCTGTCGGCGTCCGGTACGGCGAGGCGCGGGCCATATTGAAATTCCAAGGCATCCGCGTCGTAATCGAGATACACGGCTTTGCTCATTTGTTTTCTCCCAGTACTCTGCTCTGCGGTTTTTTTCATTATGGCAAATGACACGGGAGTTTGCATGCGTGTGATTACGGAGCCGGCGCGGGAAATCCCCGTCGTCGCGGAAACTGAAGTGCTGGTGCTGGGTGGGGGTCCTGCTGGGATCGCGGCGGCGACGGCTGCGGCGCGGACCGGCGCGCGGACGATGTTGCTGGAACGCTACGGCTTCCTCGGCGGCATGGGGACGGCGGCGATGGTGACCAATTTCTGCGGTCTGCATGCCAGTATCAACGGCTCGGTACAACAGATCGTGCATGGTGTCGCCGACGATATCCTGGAACGGTTGGCGCGCCTCGACGGACTGCGGGAACCCCATATCGTCACAAGCGCCGATGGCTTGAAAACCGGTGCTCAGGCTTATGACACGGCGGCGTATAAGGTTGCCACCGATGATCTGTTGCTTTCAGCAGGCGTGGATGTGCGGTTCCACACTTTCGCGGTCGACGCCGTCACCACGGATGGCAGGATCGATGCGGTGGTGATCGAGACAAAATCGGGCCGTGCCGCCATCACCGCCGAGATGTTCATCGATTGCTCGGGCGATGCCGATCTCGCGGCCTGGGCCGGCGCGCCGTTCGAGAAAGGGGGGGCGGACGGATTCATGGCGTATCCGACCATGATGTTCCGGATCGCCGATGTCGATAATGACCTGGCGATGGCCGAAGGGGCGCCGAACTTAAAGGCGCTGATCGCCGAAGCCAATGCGAGCGGAAAATATACCCTGCCGCGCAAGGCCGGCATCATTCGTCCTCAGACGCATGACAGTGAATGGCGCGCAAATCTGACGCAGATTAGCCGGGATGGCGCACCGGTGGATGGTTCCGACTGGGACGACCTTAGCTATGCGGAAGTGGAAGGTCGGCGCCAGGCCGTCGAATATTTCAAATTTCTCAAGGATATGGTGCCGGGCTTTTCAAAATCCTACATGCTAGAGACCGCGGCGCAGATCGGCATCCGTGAAACCCGCCGCATCGTCGGTCCGTACCAATTGACGGGCGAAGACGTGCTGAGCTGCCGCGATTTCGACGACACGATCGGTTGCAGCGGTTGGCCGCTCGAAACCCATGTGCTCGGCGATGTCGAATGGAAGTTCCTGTCTGGCCGTGGATATCACCAGATTCCGTTTTCGACCACCTTGCCGACAGGTGTCGACAATCTACTTGTCGCGGGGCGATGCGCCTCCACCACGCAGGACGGGCAGGCATCGCTGCGGGTCAGCGGACCCTGCTTCGCCATGGGACAGGCGGCCGGCACGGCGGCGGCCATGGCCCGCCAGTCGGGCGAAGCGCCGGCGCGGCTCGATGTCTCGGCATTACAGCGCAGGCTGGTCAGCGACGGCGCGTTCATCGGTGATAAGGGGGTATAGCCATGTCTTCGTTCAAGGAATTGCGACCGTCGGCGCGGGTCGGCGTTTTGGTGCCGACCTCCAACCCGACGGTCGAACCGGAACTTCACTATCTGGTGGGCGACGATATCGCGCTTTACGCGGCGCGCTTTCCGCACACGCCGGAGCTCGATTTGCAGCAGCGGATCGAACGCTATCCCGACGTCTTTCTCGCCTGTGCCAAGGCCTTCGGCAATATCGAGTTGAACGCTTATCTGGCGGCCATGACCGGCGCGTCCTATGGGCTGCTGCGGGCCGGCGACGACGAACTATGCGAGAAGTTGAGCGCGGCGACCGGAACGGTATCGAACACCGCCTGCCGCGCGATCCGGCAATCGCTCGAAGCGCTGTGCGCGCAAAAAGTCGCCCTGATCTCACCCTATCCCGAATGGCTCACCAAACGCGCCGCCGCCTATTGGGAGGATTGCGGATTCGAGCTGACCCAAGTCATCATGATGTCCGAGGAATTCCGCGCCTACGAAATGGAAAGCGCTGAAGTCGCCGCGACACTTGCCAAGATCGATGACAATGCCTGCGATGCGGTGGTGATGACCGGCACCGGAATGCTCACGATTCCGGCGATCCTCGAACTCCGCGAAACGATTAACGCGACGCTGCTGTCATCGAACCTCTGCGCCGCCTGGTGGATCATGCGGACGGTGGGGTCGAAGGGTTCCGAGGCGCTGGCGGGGGCTTGCCCGGCGCTCTATGAAGGCCTTAGTTAGCTAAGCCAGCATCCGCACGACCGCCTGTCGGGCATAGGGGCAGAAAGACAGATATTCGTAGCGCCAGTCATATTGCGCGACAGCTTCTTGAAACGCCTTGAACTCATCTTGGCGCCAATAGGGATTGCAGAAATATTCGTCGAACGCGATGACGGTGCCGGGCACGATTCGGTCGTGGAGTTGGTCGAGGATCGTCTTGGTCGCGCTATAGATATCGCAATCCACATTCATGAACCGGATCGGGCCGTCATGGGTGGCGGCAAAGGGGGGAATGGTGTCTTCGAACAGGCCGACATGTAGTTCGACATTTTCCGGTACGTCCGGAAGTTCGCCATGGGTTGTGTAATCTCCCATTGGATTTTCATGCCAGGCTTCCGGTAGTCCTTCGAAGCTGTCGAAGCCGTGAATTTTTTGGCCGGTGCGTGCCGCGATTTGCCGTATTGAGGTGCCGAACCGTACACCGAATTCGAGGATTAAGCCTTCGATCGTTGCGGCGGCTTGGCCATGGGCATGCGTTTCCGGACCGGTGCCGAAAACGCGGATCGAGGGTTCAAGCCTGATTTTGGTAAAGGCATAGTCCCAACTGTCGAGCCAATAATTATAGCCGTGTGCGTCGAGCGGTACTTTATCGAAACTGTCGATGGCTGCTTCGTTGTCGCCCGCCTGTTCCTGACACATCGCTAAGAAGAAACGCGTCTTGCCACTGTCCGGGTCGGCATCGAGCGAAGCCTCCAGCGCGGCTATCGCAGGGTCCAAATCGCGATCCCGGTAAACAGTCGCATGTAAATTGAAATGCGAAGACGCATGCGCCGGATCGATTTCGATGGCGCGCCGAAAAGAGTCGGCGGCCTCTTCCGTTCTACCGAGTTCGATCAATACATATCCCAGATTATTATGGGCCGACGGATCATCGGGCATATAGTCGACGGCTTTTCGATAGGATTGCTCGGCTTCCGCGACTTTTCCGAATTCGCTAAGCGCATTCCCCAGCCTGTAATGCGTCAGCCCATTCTCCGAATTCAGGGATAGGGCGTGATTATAGGATTTGATTGCTTCTGGAAGGTCGCCATTGGCGCGTAGTGCGACGCCTAGATCGGCGATCAAAATATCATCGTTCGGCGCAATTTCAGTGGCTCGCCGAAACGCCGAAACGGCATCGTCAAGCCGGCCCTGTGTTTCGCGAATTTTGCCAAGCAGGTTATAGGCTTCCCCGCTTTCGGAATTGATGTCGATTGCGTCTTCACAAGCCGCCGCGGCATCGTCCAACTGCTCTTGCCTTTGCAGTACGGTTGCCAATTTAACCCGAAGATCCGCAACCTCGGGCATGAGTTGGATCGCCTCTCTAAAACAGCCGGCGGCATTCTCCAAGGCGTCAATTTCCAAATGGGCATTGCCGAGATTGCCGTGCGCCCAGGCTGATTTCGGGTCTAGCGCCACGGCTTGCTTGAAACTTGCGATCGCGTCTTCCAAGCGGCCGAGTTCGCGTTGTACCGCACCAAGATTGACCAGCGTGTCCGCGTCGTTCGGGGCGAGCTCCAGCGCGCGTAGGTAGGATTTTTCCGCCTTCTCCGGTTGGCTTGCCTCGCTAAGGGCGTTCGCCAAGTTAAAATGTGCGCTTGCGTCTTCCGGCTTTGCCGTCGCCGCGGCGGCAAACGCCTGTACCGCGTCGTCCGTACGGCCAAGTTCGGCGGAAAGAACGCCGAGGAACTGCTGCGCTTCGAACAGGCCGGGCGCGGCATTGACGACGCTTTTGCAGATATCGGCGGCTTGCGTGAACTCACCTTTCTCGTAGAGCTGACCGGCTATATTTAGCGCTTCGGGGATACTGACGTTGCGCGGGTTCTTCGCGACCTGACGCGCCCGCTTTTCCTGCTGTCTGCGCTCCTTTCTGCTCATACCTGTCATCCCGAGATGGCTGTGTGGTTGTCGAGAATTACTAACGACGTGGATGGCATACGACAAGCGGAAGTCATGTCGCGGCCAAACCTTTTAAGGCACTGGCAATGAGACGCGCGCCTTCCGAAGCAATATGTTCGGACCATTCCCGCGATTGGGGCGAGAATAGCGCCCGCATATCTGAATGGCGCGCAGTGCTCGATTTGCGGGCGTCCAGTTGGAGTATCCCTTGCATCGAATAAACACCGAATTCGATATGCGCCGCGGTAAGGGGCAATTCCGCTAACCGGTCACCGAAACCGAGTGCGAATAGGTCGAGGACCGCCGCACTGTCGGTCTCGACATTTTCGCCATACCAAGACTTCAGACGCTCGCTCCCATCGCTTGTGGCGGCATGGCATGACGCGATGGCGATATCGCCATAAGGGCGTAAGCCAGTATGGAATTCAAGAACCGCTACGCCCCGGGCGTGCGGGATGAGATCATCGACGATTGAACTGCTGGCTTGTCTAAGCCATGCGGTTGCCGGCTTGGGCGCGTCGTCAGCGGTTGGCTTGTTGGACGGTTTTAATCCCGCTTTTTCGGTGTAGGAGGCGAACCGCCGCGCGGCGGCGGATAAGACCGAATCACTCCAGTTTCGTTGTGTTTCGCGCGCCGGTATGGCCGCGCTGCCGGTTGCGTAGGAGGGGGGCAGGACGGCATGGAGCATGACAAGACCGACATCGCGAGGGACGTTGCTTTGAAGACCTTCGGAAAGCCATTTTGTCAGGATAGTCGAGCCGCAATATCCCTCTTCACCGTTCAACCCACAGGATAGGATCAAAACATTCGGCGCATCGGGTGAACCAAGCCGCCCGATATCAACCCAACAATCATCGTCGGGCGATGCGGTTTTGGGGCTCCGATAGGACGCGGTTGCCGCGCCCGCGAGACTGCAAGCCGCGAGAAAACGGTTGCGTGCTTCATTACGTTTACTGCGAGGTTCGTCGGATGGTTCCATTTGGCCTTATTCTATCGGATAACGACGCTCTTGCCGATATTTGCCGGCGGGCTCATACTTCCCGCATGCGCCATGTGCTGATCGTGTTGATGTTTTTGATTGTCGGGGGGACGTCGGCCCTCGCTGATCAGGACGACCCGCGTCTAGGCCCGCTTTTCGCGCGATTGAAAGTCACCACTAATTCCAGCGAAGCCGCCCAAATCCAAGGGCTAATTTGGGACCTTTGGATGTATTCGGACAAGGAAGATTTGAACGCGCTCATGAAGCAGGGGACATTCGCGCTTGGTGCGCGGGATTTCGATTTAGCGTTGGAAAGCTTCAACGCCTTAATCGCGCTCGCTCCCAATCTCGCGGAAGCCTGGAACAAGCGGGCGACGCTCTATTATCTTATGGAGGATTATGATTCGTCCGTGGCTGATGTGAAGAAAACCCTCGCCCTGGAGCCGAGACATTTCGGCGCAATTGTCGGGATGGGCTTGATGTATGAGGCGCTGGGTGACAGGGAAGCGGCGCTAGAGGCATTTCGGCGCGGCCTGGAAGTCAATCCGCATATGCCGCATATCCGGAAAAAGTCGGAACAGCTCGCCCGTGAAATCAAGGAACGTAATATTTGACGGTGCCGTTCCCTGAAATCACTGAAGCGCTTCGGCGTATGGGCCTGGCGGAAGGACGGGAGGTACCGGAATTCGTTCCCTTGGCGGGCGGCGTCTCTTCCGATATTTGGCGCGTAGACCTCAAGCGCGGGCCAATTTGTGTCAAGCGTGCGTTACCAAAACTGAAGGTGGAAGCGGACTGGCGGGTGCCGGTCGACCGCAAC
>JAJFJC010000528.1 GCA_021774385.1 Alphaproteobacteria bacterium | reverse complement strand
GCCCGGTGAGGATGCCGGCGCGGATGCGGTGTTTAAACAACTCTCGAAGGACTCGCCCGGCGCTGAAAACGCGCGGGATTTCGTAATACTGCTCGGCCCCGGTGGCGAAAACAACACCAATGATAAGGGGGGCGCGTTTGTGTTCGCGGCAAACCCACCAAAAGAGGCACAGCGCGGGCTGAGTGCCGGAGGAGCGACACCTCCATCCGGGTTGACCGGCCCGGGCAGTCCTGGCTACGGCACTAACTTTCCACCTCCTGTCATTAATGTTTCACGAACAGGTTCCGCTGCTGTCGGTTTCGAGGATGGCGATCCGCAAGGCCCCTTTTTCGTAACCGATTTCGTGAGACTCTTCACACGCGTCTTCCCGGCGACGATTCAGGGCACGAAGCCCGCAAATGATCCTGGCGCAAAAGAAGCAAACGACACGGCGCCAGCTGATGCAGATAGCCTTAGTGGGAATACGATAGCCGATTCGGTAGGCGATGCGGCTGTTCAGGCGGACTTGGGCCAAGTAGCGGAAGGCGGTGGTGAGATTGTTGACCCGACAGCGACGGCGGCGGGTAATTCCATAATTACAACCCTTTCGGATGTCTCGGGGCAATCGGGGCTATTCGTATACACTATCCCAACGACACAGATTTCTGGGATCGTGAACGGATCATACAGCGGCGCCGTCGATCTTAATTTGGGGCAGCAAACGCTTGGTACAAATGTTAGCGGCAGCTTTAGCGGGCCCATAAGCGGTAATTTTACGTTAAATGGAAATACGCCGTTCTCGGATGCGTTCCCCGGCGGTATATTCCAGGGTTCCTTTGATTCTAATGTCGATCCGGAACTTAATCTCAGTGGCAATGGGCAGGTAATTGCTTCCGGTACATTTGTTAATGACTCGAATGGACCTGCGGGCTCGGTCATTCACTCGATAACGATCCTTAACAATGGTACCGTACATGGGTTTGGGGCAGGACAGGCGTCCAGGTAATGGTTAAATTGGACGCCTTTATTGAGTAACCCTATTTTATTGCTCAACTGGTCCACGTATTCACGAATGCTTATCAATAAGCGCGAAAAGTCCGAGATGCTATATTTCGGTTAATTTGAATTTCGATCCTTGAATGAAATTTGCATCCAGATCCACGATTTAATGTAAAGGCGTCTCTGCTAGGCGGTTTCCTCTAATCCATTGACTGCGAATACGTGGCGCGTCTCTGGTAGTATGCCCTATGACGTTTACAAATTTGTCGCCAAATTATGGCATAATGGGTCTCCTAGACCGCCAATAATTTGATCCGCCACCGGGAGACACGCCGATTTGCGCCGCTTCCTGAACCGTTCGTTACATATTTTGCTACCGTTGACGTTGCTCGTTGCCGCGATTGCGCTTCGCGTTGCCGAACCGCCTTTTTTTCGACAACAGCAAGCTTGGGTATTTGATCTGGGCAATCAGTGGTGGCCGCGCGAATTCGACCCCAATGCAGGTGTCCGCATCGTCGATATCGACGACGATTCGCTGGAAAAATTTGGTCAATGGCCGTGGCCGCGCACGCGCTTGGCGGAGATAATTTACAAGTTGGCGCAAGCGGATGTGGCGACAATTGCGTTCGACGTCGTGTTCGCCGAACCGGACAGAACGTCGCCGAAGAACATTGTAGAGCTGTGGCCCACAGGTCCCGATTTCAAGGATATCCGCGAACAAGTGCGCGCGATGCCGGATCATGACGAAGCCTTCGCGCAAACCATAAAATGGACGCGCAATACCGTCACGGGCTTCGTATTGTCTTATGGTGAAACGCCACGCAGGCCAATACAGAAAGGAAACTTCGCGTTCAGTGGCGACGATCCCCGTAAATTTGTTTATCGGTATCCAGGCGCCATCGCCAACCTAAAGGCGTTTGAACAGGCGGCGGCGGGCAATGGCAATTTCAACATGCAGCCCGATGTTGACGGATTGATCCGCCGTGTCTTGCTGGTTGCCGGTTTCAAGATGGATGAGGATGCCGCCAACGATCGGATTTACCCGTCGATTTCGCTGGAGGCGCTGCGCGTCGCCCAGGGCGCGAAGTCGATGGTCATTAAGTCGTCCGGCGGCAGCGGCGAAAGAAGCTTTGGCGAGCAAACCGGTATTGCCAGCATCAAAGTCGGGCATTTTGTCGTACCCACCGACGATAGAGGGCAAATCTTGATGCACTATACCGGCCGTCGTTTGGAACGTTACGTCCCGGTTTGGAAGATACTCGATGGATCAGTCGATAAATCTATGTTGGAAGGGCATATTATCCTCATAGGCACCAGCGCCGCCGGGTTGCTCGATTTGCGTTCGACGCCGATCGACAAAGTCGTTCCGGGCGTTGAAGTGCACGCCGAGGTGATCGAGCAAATTCTGCAAAAAGATTTTCTGACCCGTCCCGACTGGTCATTTGGCGCGGAGGTGACATATATCCTCGCGATCGGCCTGTTGTTGATTTTCTTATTGCCTAAACTTGGCGCGGTCTGGTGCGCGGTGATTGGCGGCGCCAGCGTAATCGCGATACTGGGCGGGTCCGTATATGCCTATAAAGATCTCAAGCTTCTGCTGGACCCCATCTTTCCGTCAATCGCGGTCTTGGGCGTCTACCTCTCGGCCTCATTGATCAGCTATATCCGCACCGAGGCGGA
>JAJFJC010000527.1 GCA_021774385.1 Alphaproteobacteria bacterium | reverse complement strand
CGGACAGGCAAGTTCTGGGCCTTCGAACATTTCGGCGTCGTCCCCGACATCGTCACATTCGGTAAGGGATTGACGGCGGGCTTCGCCAATTGCGGCACGGTTACGACGCCGGAAATTGCCGAGAAGACGCGCGGCACTATGGGATTGCCCTGGGCCGGCACCTATCCGCAGGACCCGCTGCCCTGTGCCGTGGGCCTAACGCAATTGCAGATCGTACTGCGTGACGACCTGACGGGGCACGCCGCGCGCGAGGGCGTTTTCGTCGGGGACCGCCTGGCACGGATTCAAGCGAAGCATGATTGCATTGGCGATGTGCGCGGCAAGGGCCTGTACCGTATGCTCGATATCGTAACCGATCGCGAGACGAAAACTCCGGACGCGGAGATGGGCGAACGTATTCGCTATCATGCGTTGGAGGAAGGGCTACTCCTCATTGCGGTGAAGAATTATGTCCGCTTCTGTCCGCCAACGATCGCAACCCATGACGAACTCGACGATATGTTGGGACGCTTGGATACCGCGATTGCCCGCGCCCAAGAACGTCGCGATATTCCAATCGATGTCAGCGGGTCGAGTTCGCTCGCCGCAAACAGTCTCGTCGGATAACACCCACCAAACGGAGTGCGTTATGAAAGAGTTTGTCATTACCGAAACCGAATCCCCGACATTTGGGGGGCGGTCGTTTGGCGCCGTTGGACAGTATGAACGGCTGACAGGCTATGCCGTTGGCGCTGTTGATCCAGGCGACGCGCGAAACGCTGGTATCGTGAATATCGACAAAGCACCGCGCAATGCCGATGGGCACGTCGAATACAAGGCGGATATTTGCATCTTGCGGCCCGTTGATCCGGCGAAGGCCAATGGCTGGCTGTTTTACGAAGTTCTCAACCGTGGGTCCAAACGCGCGGTCTGCCGGGTCAACAGCGCACCCGCGACGAATTCCTCGAGCGACGCCGACGATGCCGGCACGGGCTTTTTAATGGAGGAAGGTTATACCATTCTGTGGAGCGGTTGGCAGGATGACGTCAAGGATGGCGATGGCCGCATGCGCGCGCATTACCCAACGGCGACGGATGGCGGCACACCGATTGCGGGCCTCACGCTCGACGAAACGATCGATGAAAGCAATTCAAAGCACATCACGAAAGAGCTGATTTATCCGGCGGCAATGCTGGACAAGGAGGCCGCGACGTTGACGGCGCGAGTGTGCGAACGGGATACGCGACAGCAACCGTCAGGGCTGGATTGGCGCTATATCGATGACACGCATATTGAAATTACGCGTCCGGATGATCCGGCTTTCGATGCGGGGACGATCTTCGAATTTATTTATACGGCGAAGGATCCTCGGGTGACGGGACTGGCCTTTGCGTCGCATCGCGATATCGCCGAGTTTCTACGCAGCGGTGGGCCGGATGCCTCTGGCAATGCCAATCCCATGGCGTCCGCACCGCTGCGGCGCTGCACACTGTTCGGGATTTCGCAGAGCGGCCGCTTCGTGCGCGATTTTCTCTATCAAGGTTTCAATAAATCGTCGACCGGCACGCGGGTTTTTGACGCCGCCGTTCCCGTCATTGCGGGATCGCGCAAGACGCAAATCAATATGGCGTTCGCGCAGCCGGGACGGTATCAGCGGCAACATGAAGATCACAGTTATCCAGGGGATCAATTTCCCTTTGCCTATCGCGAATTGACCGACCCGATTTCGGGATTGACGGACAACCTGCTGGCCCAATGCGAGGCGACGGGAACGACGCCGAAGATCATGCATTTCGACACCGAAACCGAAATCTGGTCGGCGCGGGCGTCACTGGTGGTAACCGATTGCGAAGGGAACGATATCGAGCAGCCGGACAATGTGCGTGTCTATCTCGCATCGGGCATTCCGCACGGTTGGGCCGTCCCCCCAAATGGCACGGCGATGCAGATGCCAGATAACGAACTTTGTTATGGTGCTTTGATTCGCCCCCTGCTCGTTGCGTTGAAGGATTGGGTCGAGAACGATACGCCGCCACCGGCAAGTTGTTTCCCAAGCGTTACCGAGGGCACGTTGGTGACGCCGGACAATGCCGGATTTCCCGAGGTGCCAGGTTTTGCCTTTGCTGGCACAATTAACGGCTTGCGCCTCATGGACCATTCATTGATTCCACCGGGTGAGGGAGCGGCGTATCCCGTCCTTGTTTCGACAGTCGACGGCGATGGCAATGCCACGGCGGGCTTGCGCCATCCGGTGTTGCGGGTGCCGCGTGCCACGCTACTTGGATGGAACCTCCGGGCGCTGGGGTATGGCGAAGGCGATATTTACAGTTCCATCGGTGGGAAGATGCCGTTCGCCGATACGCGCGCCGAACGTCTGTCGCGCGATGACCCACGTCCATCCATTGAGGAACGCTATTCGAGCAAGGGGAATTATGTCGCGCGGATGCGTGAAGAGACCTCGGCGATGGTCGCCGAAGGCCTATTGCTGCCCGAAGACGCCGACCGCATCGTTGCCGCCGCCGAAGCGGGTGAGAACGTGCTGACGGCGGCGTGACGTGTTTAGATTCTACGAATAGATCATTTAGAGCCGTAAGATATTAATAAATATGAACAATTTGTCGGATATAATTTAGTAATAACTCATGTTATAATTTGTTCCTATGAGCAAGAATGAAACATTGTCTGATGCGTTGAAGGATCACCTCACTACGTTGGGGCCGTCTCATGATCCCGACTATTTGGCATGGCGTGACCAGCAGGTTCGGGAAGCGCTGGATTTCGCCAAAGACAATCCTGATAAAATGATTACCGAGCGTGAAATTTGGGCGAAATTCGGCCTTGAATATTAGTTACACGCCGCGTGCTCAGGCGGATCTTCTGAGCATCCACGATTACATTGCTGACTACAATGCCGCAAAAGCGGATGAATATATTGCGCGCGTTCTTCAATCGATTAGAATTTTAGACGCGTTTCCGTTAATCGGGCGACCCGGTCGGGTCTCGGAGACACGAGAATGGGCTCTCACTGGAATGCCCTACATCGCGATTTATCGCATTGAGTCGGAAACGGAACTTGAAATCCTAACCATTAAGCATGAGCGTCAGCAATATCCTTGAATTTTGACCCGAACCCGTTTCGTCACTTCATACTACCAGCCCATCATGCCCGACTGACGACGCGGGTCGGCACCACCGAACAGGCGCCCGTTCTCGCGGTCGTGAACGATCGTGCAAACGGCGCCGGCGGCGCGGGTCAATTCGGGCCATTTTTCGACGGCATGCCCGCGCTTTTCCAAATCCGCGACGGTGTCGCTTGAAACGCGATTTTCGATCTTGACTTTGCCTGGTTCGGCCTTGTGCGGCTCGAAGGAATCTGGATGGCTGTATGTCGCGAAGCGCGGCGCTTCGATGGCTTCCTGTGCCATCATGCCGAATTCGTTGATGTTGAGGAAAACCTGCGCCATGGATTGACATTGCACATCGCCGCCCGGCGTGCCGAAAGGCATCGTGACCTGCCCTTTCTTAATGGCGATCGCGGGATTCGGTGTCAGTCGCGGACGCTTGCCTGGCGCGACGCAGGAAGCATGTTCGGGTATCGCCCAGCTTTGCGAACCGCGGCCGGAAACGATCATGCCGAGCCCGGGGATCACGGGTGTCGAGGCTGAGCCGTCGCTGGGTGTAACGGAGAAGGCGTTGCCCTTCGCATCGACGGCGCAGGCATAGGAGGTGTCGTATTCGATTAACGCAGCGCCATGGACGGCTGCTGACGGTCCGGCACCACCGCCGCCATTATATCCAGGGACATCGCCAAACGGCGGCATGCCGGGGAAGGCTTGATCGGGGTCGATCATGGACCGCCGCGACGCGGTGTATTCGTCGGAGAGCAGATGGTCGAGCGGGACATCGATGAAGCGCGGGTCGCCGTAGTAACGCTCCCGGTCGGCAAATGCCAGTTTGATCGCTTCCAACACCGTATGGATGTAGTCGGGCGAGTTGTGTCCCATGCCCTTGAGGTCGAATCCATCCAGGATAGACATAATTTGCAGCAGCACGGGACCTTGGCACCATGTGTCACAGGTATAGATGTCGAATCCGAAATAGCTGCGCATGATGGGTTCTTCGATACCTACGCGGAAATCACGCAAATCCTCGGCCGTGATGAGCCCTTCATTCTCCGCATGGTAGGTGGCAATTTTTTGCGCGATATCGCCCTCGTAGAAAGCCTTGCGTACGGCTTCCAGCCGATCTTCCCGGCTGCCGGTCGCGGCGCTTTCTTCGTCCGCCAAGTACTGCAGCGATTTTCCGAGATCCGCCTGAATGAAGTTTTCGCCGACCTCGGGTACCTTGTCGTTCGGCAAATAGATTTCCGAGTTCGACGGCCAACGGCGCAATTGATCCTGGGTTTTGGTAATCGACTCCTGCAAAGTCGGATGCATGCTGAACCCATCGCGGGCATAGCGGATTGGTGCTTGCGATACTTCCGCGAAGGTCATGGTGCCATATTTCGACAATGCCGTGGTCCACGCGCCCGGAGCGGCGGGAATGATGCTGCGCAACACCCCGTGTGGAATGGCGCCGCCATTCGGGCCGATGAACATACTGATGTCGGCTTTCTTCGGCCAATAGCCTAGTCCGCTGATCGTAACGACTTCATCCGTCTCGGCGAGGTAGACGATCATCGGGGCGACACCGCCCACGTTGACGATATCGCTTTGCAGGACGGCGAGGGACATCGCGGCCGCGACCCCAGCGTCGACGGCGTTTCCGCCGGCTTCTAAAATCTCAAATCCCGCCCGCGACGCAAGATAGTGTCCGGCGGAACACATGTAGCGCGTGCCCAGCATTGTCGGTTGAAATGAGACCATGACGTCCTCCAAAATTATTCGTGCCGTTGACCCGTGTCGGAATTAAATCATGAATTTGCGCTTTGAGCGAATTGGGATGGTATCAAGAATTCACGAGTAGGATAAAATCTAATTTTGAAACATGTTTGTTTCGAAGCCAACAGAAGCGAAGAACACAAAATGGCGGTGTCATATGATCAAATTTTTTCCGTTGTCAGCCGTATTCCTTACGGCCGCGTTGCATCGTATGGCCAAATCGCGCGGCTGGCCGGTTGCTCGCCACGGTCGGTGGGATATGCGCTTTCCGCTCTCAAGGACGATGCGGAGAAAACACCGTGGCATCGCGTTGTGAATAGCCAGGGCCGGATCAGTCCGCGCAGCAGCGGCGATGCGGATAAGCGGCAGTTGGGTTTGCTCTTGGACGAAGGCGTCCGGGTCTCCAAAAAAGGGGTTATCTCGCTGGCGGAATTTGGGTGGGCGGGAGATTTCGACGAACTCGGATTGTTATAGAAATACGCACCTTCGCTTATGCCGGCGCCTGTATCCACTATGGCGCGGCGTAATGCTCATTCCACCAATTTGCGATCTCCAGACGCGTGGCGAACCAGACCCCGCCCTTTTTCTGCGCATAATCGATGAAATCGGCCAGCGCGGAGATGCGTCCGGCTTGGCCAATCAGCCTTGGGTGAAGTCCGATACTCATCATCCGGGGGTGGGTTTCGCCTTCCTCCCACAGATAATCAAAGCCGCGCTTTAACAGGTCATGAAAGTCGCTCGGACTGCCATAGCCCCCGGACATGACGAAGCTCGCATCGTTATAGGTAAACGAATAAGGCACGATCAGGTGCCGCGTACCGCCGACATCGACATAATAGGGCAGGTCGTCGTTATAGGCGTCGGCGTCGTAGACGAAGCCGCCTTCCTCGACGAGCAATTCGCGGGTATTGACCGAGGGACCGTAGCGGCAGTACCAGCCGAGTGGCCGCTTTCCGCAAGTCTCCTTGAAAGATTTTATGGCCGCATGCATATGCGCCTTTTCTTCTTCACGGGTGAGCAGCCACATTTCCTCCCAGCGCCAGCCATGACTGCAGGGCTCATGGGCACTGTCGCGCAGCCACGCGGCGACCTCCGGATTGCGTTCGAGCGCGACCGCCGCGGCAAAGAAAGTTACCGGTACATTCTTGCGGTCGAAAAGCCGTTGCAGCCGCCAGATGCCGGCCCGCGTCCCATATTCGTAGACCGATTCCATCGCCAGGTCGCGGTACGCCGGATCCATGACATAAGGGATCTCGCCAAGCGCCGCTTCGTTTTGGCCATCGGCGGCCATATGGACCTCCGAGCCTTCTTCGTAATTGATGACGAGATTGATCGCCACGCGTGCCTCGCCGGGCCACTCGATCTTGGGCACGTCCCGGCCATAACCGACAAAGTCTCTTGTGGGTCCTGGAACCGGATTCTCCGGAATTTTCATAACGTCCTCCCGTTCACCGCGTCCAAATTAAGTAAACTTAATTGGTGCCTCTAGGCACCGTTTGAAAATGCCCCCATTTTCCTAAATTCTCGAAATCACCGCGACTACCGGGAACGGGGCTGACACTGATTTTAGCTTAATTAAAGGTTAATCAAATAACTTTATGCTTCTTAACTGTAATGCTGCATCACGCTGGGTGTTGGATTTATAGGGCCACAGGGACAATCGATGATGACGGATGTGAAACCTCGGACTGAAAATTCGATGGGTCACTCGCACGGTTCCGATCACGAGGCAGTAGATGCCACCCTTCAATTCATTGCACAGCGGGCTTGGTCGGGTACTGATGACGAATTCTTTGAGGCGCTTGTTTCACATCTCGCGGAATCGTTGGGCGTTGCCTATGCATTTGTCGACCGCATTATCGGCGGCTCTTCCAATCAAGTTGAAACGGTTGCCCTTTACGCTCAAGGAAGCATTTCCCAGAACATAACCTATGAGCTTGCCGGGACACCGTGCGAGAACGTTGTTGGCCGCACGATCTGTTGTTATGTCGACAAAGTGCAGCAGTTGTTCCCGGAAGATGAACTTCTTGTGCAGATGGATGCGCGAAGCTATGCCGGCATTCCTCTCTGGTCGAGTGATGGGGAGCCGATCGGGCTCGTCGCGGTAATGGACGTCGAACCTCTAGCAAACCAGTCCTTGGTCGAGAGGTTGTTACAAATCGTGGCGCTTCGCGCGGCAGCGGTCCTGGAACGGCGTACGCTGGAGGCCGAACTTCGCGAAAGCCGGCAGCGATTCCGCGACTTCGCGGAGGCTAGTTCGGACTGGTTCTGGGAGATGGACGAAGATCTCCGCTATTCGTGGTTCTCGCCGAATGTCGTGAATATCACCGGCGTTCCCGCGGAATGGCATTATGGAAAAACGCGCGAAGACCTTGGCGCACCGCCGGTACCCGATGAGGTGTGGCGGGAACATTTGGATACCTTGCGGCGGCGCGAGCCGTATAAGGATTTTGTGTTCCGGCGAGAAGGGCTGGATGGTCATAAATGGATTCGATCCGCTGGCGTCCCGGTATTCGACAAAGGAGGCGTGTTCCGAGGCTATCGGGGGACTGGTTCCGATGTCACCCGTGAAGTCGAATCGCGCCTTGCCGAGGAAAAGGCCCATAATTTTCTGGCGTCGGCGATCGATGGATTCAGCGGTATGTTCGCCCTTTGGGGACCGGATGACCGTATGGTCTTTTGTAACGAGCAGTATCGCGAAATGAATTCGCTCGTGTGTGATACCACCGTTCCCGGCACGCCATTTGCCGATCAAATTAGGGCCGCGTTGGAGAAAGGCGCATTTCCCGAAGCGGAAGGACGTGAGGAAGTATGGTTCGAGGAGCGTATGGAAGGTCATCGAAATCCCGGCGGCGCGGTTGAAATCGCCCGCCAGGATGGAAGTTGGCTGCTGTTGAGTGAACAAAAGCTCGCGGATGGCAGCACCGTAACCATCTCCCTGAATATTACAGCGCGCAAAAATGCCGAGCGAGCCCTACGGGAAAGAGAGGCTTTGCTCGAGTCGATATTCGAAAACCTTCCGGTAGGACTGTTGATCAAGGGACCCGACCATACCGTTCGGCGGGCCAACAGAACCTATTCGGAGTGGTATGGGCTCGATTTGAACGCATTGGTTGGTCATCGTGTGGGAAGTGTTGAAAATTTTCTTGGTAGTAGCGATACCTCGGAAGCAGAAGCTCAAGAGAAGATTGTTTTGGATACGGGGGAAAACAATACGCGGACGGTTGTTCGGAGATTGGCGGACGGCAAACAACATACGTTGGAAATTACCAAATTTCCCATCCGCGATCAGAGTGGAAGAATAATCGAAATTGGCTCCGTGAGCGTCGATTTGACAAAGCAGGTTGAAATTCAAAAAGCGCTCGAGGAAGGCGAGAGCCGGTTCCGTGATTTCGCGTCTGCGAGCGCCGACAGCTTTTGGGAACAAGACGAAACACTTCGGTTCACGTGGATTCGCCATCCAACCGAGACGCAGAATCTACCTCCTCCTGAGGAACTAGTTGGAAAAACGCGTTGGGAAGCCCATGGCGGCGATGCCGAAAACGATCCCTATTGGCGTGCGCACCGCGAATTGCTGGAGGCGCGTCAACCATTTCGAAATTTCATCTACAGCCGTAATTTGGGAACGCAGGACGAATGCTATTGGAGCGCCAGCGGCGTGCCTGTGTTCACGCCTGACGGCACATTCGCCGGATATCGTGGGAATGCCGTTGAAATTACCGAGTCGAAACATCTGGAACAACGGTTGCAGCAGTCACAACGTATGGAGGCGGTTGGCCAGTTAACGGGGGGCGTAGCCCATGATTTTAACAATGTCATGGCGACGATCATGGGGAACGCCGACTTTCTGGCCGATTTAGTCGAGAAAGGCGGTGCGGCATATTCCCATGTGGAGGATATCGTGCGCGCTATTGAGCGTGGTGCTGCGTTAACGGAGCATCTTTTGGCTTTCTCGCGCCAGCAGGCCTTAGAACCGGCCGCGACGGATATCGGGGTGTTGATAACGAATTTGAAGGAACTTTTGCAACGCACCCTTGGGGAAACGGTGGTTGTGGATATTGCTTTGGAGCCGACTCTTAGGGAAGCGATGATCGACCCTAATCAGTTCGAGAATGCATTGATAAATCTTGCGATCAACGCCCGCGATGCGATGCCGAACGGCGGCGCGCTGAAGATCGAAGCTGCGAAATGTACGCTCGACGCCGCTTATGCGGAACAGCAGGAAGACGTTTTGCCGGGCGATTATATTCGCGTATCGGTGCATGATACGGGCGTTGGAATGACGCCTGAAGTTCGCGAGAAGGCGTTTGAACCGTTCTTCACAACAAAGGAAGTCGGCGCCGGCAGTGGTTTGGGGCTCAGTATGGTCTATGGGTTCGTGAAGCAGTCCAAGGGCCATATCGCGATTGCCGACAATACAGATGCGGGAACCACGGTAACGCTGTTCCTGCCGCGGGCTTCGAACGAGGCCGGTATGTCGGATAGGCGTTGCGCCGATGATGGACAAAAAACTGAAAACGCGCGCATCTTGGTGGTCGAGGATAATGAGAATGTGCGCAATATCTCCGTTAAAATTTTAGACCGGGCAGGTTATGACGTCGTCGAGGCGGGCAATAGCCAGGAAGCCTTTGAGAAGCTGGATGCGGGCCGTAGATTTGATTTGCTTTTCACCGATGTGATTTTGCCCGGTGGTATGAATGGTGTTGAAATCGCGGAACAAGTTCGTATCAGGCAACCGGATATCAAAGTTCTCTACACGACCGGGTACTCCGAAAACGCGGTGATTACAGACGGTCAATTCGACAAGGGTATTTCGGTTATCAAAAAGCCTTTTCGCCGAGCCGCGCTGCTTGAGAAAGTGCTTGAGGCGCTGATGTAAGGCCTCGTTTTTGCGTTCCGGTGCCGACAAAACACTTCATCGAATAATTGCTGAATTGCTCGCCTCCATTCAAGTCGTAGGGAAGACTTGTTCATGGAGTTTGAGTAATCACGGCCGCGTTCTGTAAGCTGATCGTCGAGATATAGCTAATTTAGGGATTCTCTTGGGGAGGAGCGCATGTTGGACGCGGCTGAAATAGACGAACTGGTGCATTACGAACGGGACGGCAATGTTGTCACAATGACCCTGAACCGCCCCGAGAAGCTCAATGCCTTCAGCGACGAATTGGTCATGGCGTTGGGCGCGCGGTTGCGGCAGTTCGATGCGGAACAGGACGCGCACCTTGCGATCATCACTGGCAACGGGCGCGCGTTCTCGACGGGCGCCGATGTTCACCAGCGGCAGTTACGGTCGCGTGAGGAGTTTGAGCGGCTCGGCGGCCCGCAAGGGTTCGGCGCGAATTCCGGCGATCTGTTGGTCAAGTCGGTCAATTGGAAGCCGGTCATCGCCTCCGCGCATGGCTATGTGATGGGCCTTGCGGTCGGCATCGTGCTCGAATGCGATTTGATCGTCGCGGAAGAAGGCACGCAGTTCCAGATTACCGAGACGTCGCGCGGGCTGGGGGCACCGAAATATTGGGGCCTGATGAATTTTCGCCATGCGGGCGCATTCGGTACCGAGATGGCGCTGACTGGCCGTTTCTTCTCCGCCGAGGAAGCGTTTGAAGCCGGTGTCATCAACCGGGTCGCGCCGAAGGGCAAGCATTTGGAGGTGGCGCGCGAACTCGCCGCCGAGGTTTGCAAGAATCCGCCGCTCAGCGTGCGCGCGACTGTTCGCTCGCGGCGCTGGTATATGAACAAGATGAGCCAGGAAATCATGATGCATTCGGCGCCGCTGAAGCTGTATCTGACCGAGGATTTCCACGAAGCGGCCAGCGCCTTCGCGGAGAAGCGCAAGCCGCAGCCCTTCAAGGGGCGGTAGGAGAAGGTAGGCGTATTCATATCCGGTATCGAAATCGAGTTGTCACCCGACATTAATCCGTCATCGCTAACGGTTGGGTTTGCCGCAACCGCCCTGCGATATGTGCCTGTTCCGGGTCGGCTGCAAAAATTCTATTGCAACGGAACGGATGATCACGTGACCGGCGGGGTGTTCGTACGGGTAGGAACCCCGCGTCACATACTTTGAGGTGCCGGTTGTCGTGGACAACGTGATGCAGTTAATCCTGAGCGGTTCGGGCTATCTTGAACCGATCGGCGCGCGCCATGACTCGTGCCGTGCCAATCCCGATTAATGCGGTAACTATCCGCCTGAGCGATAGCCCTGGTTGCGCGGGGCCGTCGTTACGGCCGCATTGTGCGGCTCACAATGCCGACCTGCGTCTCAGTTACCGCATGGGCTTCCTCGACCCAGTCACACAGCAGTGGCCGGGTTTCGCGTGGGTCGATGATGTCGATGACACCAAATTTCTCGGCCGTCCGGAATGGCGAGGTAAATTGCGCGTAATGGTCTTCCAATTCCGCCAGCCGGGCATCCGGATCGGGCGCGGCGTCGATTTCCTTTCGATAGGCGGCACGAATGCCGCCTTCAAGCGGCAGCGATCCCCAGGATGCCGAGGGCCAAGCGAAACGGAGATTGATCGACCGTTTGCGGCCGTGCATACCGCCGGCGAGTCCGACCGCGCGGCGTAGAATGATGGATACCCACGGCGTTTCGCTTTGTTCGATCGCGGCCAGAGCTTTCAGCACCGAACGGATTGTACCCGATTTTTCCGCTGCGAGGCCGGGCATGACGCCCGGCTGATCGGTGAAATTGACTATTGGAATGTGAAAGGTGTCGCAAAGGTCGACGAACTTTTCGACCTTCTGTGCGGAAGTGCGTGTCATCGCGCCGCCCGACATGTAAGGGTCGTTCGCCATGGCGCCGACGACATAGCCGTTCAGGCGGGCGAGGCAGGTGATGATCGACGGGCCATTGTGGCGGCCAATTTCGAAAATCGAACCCTGATCCAGCACCATCGCCAGGATGTCGCGCACCTTATAAACCTTCCGCTTGTTGCGCGGGATAACGTCGAGCAGTGCTGCCTCACGCCGATCGGGATCGTCGGTCTCGGGACCGCGTTCCGGGACCGCGTGGACGTTTTTCGGCATGTAGGACAGGAACCGCCGTGCCTGGTCCAGCGCGTCGGCTTCGTCGTTGGCCGCGTTGTCGACCGCGCCGCCGTCGCGGGTCTGCACCCGCCAACCGCCGAGTTCTTCCTTGTCTATGTCTGTTCCCATCGCCGCTTCCACGACTGGCGGTCCGGCGGCGAAGACCTGACTGGTACCCTTGACCATGACCGAGAAGTGCGACGCCCCGACCTTGATCGCGCCGAGGCCGGCACACGCGCCCATGGCAACGCCGACCACGGGAACGGTCGCAAGAAGTTGCGTTACCGGCCAGGTCGGATAGCCGGGAATTTTGGTCGAGCCCGATTGTTCGAGAAGCTTGACGCTACCGCCGGCGGTATCGACCAGGCGCACGAAGGGAAGTTGCATTTCGTGGGCATAGCGTTCGGCATAGACCCATTTTTCGGAAATCGTGGCTTCGGAAGAACCGCCGCGAATCGTGAAATCATCAACTGAAATTACGGTCTTTCGCCCGTCCACCCGGCCCTTGCCAATGATCGCGTTGGACGGTGTCGCCTCGACGAAATTGCCATCTTCGTCGTAGCTCGCGCGGCCGGCGGCGATGCCAAACTCCCGGAACGTGCCGTCATCGATCAGCATGTCGATTCGTTCGCGCGCGGAGTTTTTGCCGATGCTGTGCTGATAGGCGATGGCTTTCTCGCCACCTAAGGCGCGGGCGAAACCCTCGCGGCGTTTCAGTTCGTCGATTTCCGGTTTCCAGCTCATGGTCGCATTGCCTAGTCTAATGATTTCAGGTAGATCGAAGACCCCTAAATAGCGGCGCGGTGAACCGGCCTGTCAAGGCGAAGCGCCCGGAAAGAGGCGCAATTTGTATACACTCACCGAAAATCAGACCAAGGATTGGCTCACAAGTCATGGATTTCCCGTACCCAAGGGCGCGTCCGCTACGACACCGGATGAAGCGGCTGAAATCGCCCGTTCGCTTGGCGGCGGCACGGTCGTCAAGGCGCTTGTTCCGACTGGACGGCGCGGCAAGGCGGGTGCGATCCGCATGGCCGAATCACCCGAGGATGTTGCTGCTGCCGCGTCGGAGATTATCGGTGGCGCGGTGCACGGATTTGCCGTCGAAAAAGTCTATGTGGAAACACAAGTCGAAATTGCGGATGAGCTGTATCTTGGGTTTTCGCTGGATAGTTATCCGCCGCGCGTCTTGGTGAGCCGCCATGGCGGCGTCGACATTGAGGAGACTCACCGCACCGATGCGGATGCGGTCGTCACCGCCGACATCGATCCGCGTTCCGGCCTGTCCACCGCCGACGCCGAGGCGCTATGGCGCCGCGCCGGTGTCGACGACGTTCAGGCTGGCCCATTGGCCGTGCTGACGAGCAATCTTTACGGCACGTTCAAGGACGCCGACGCCGTGACGTTGGAGATTAATCCGCTTGCCGTCACGGATGACGGTGAACTGTCCCTGGTCGGCGCGATGATGGCGATCGACGAGAACGGTCTGTCTCGACATCCGGACTGGGCGGCACAGGCGGATGGCAGTCTGATCGCGGCGTGGCGGCGGTTCAACGAACGCGAATTGCGGGTCGCGGAAGCCAACCGCGAGATTAAGGGCGGCGCGGTACGCTACACCGAACTCGACGGTGATATCGGCCTGCTGGTTGGCGGCGGCGGGGCCGGGTTGCTGCAGCATGATCTAATGTTGGCGGCCGGCGGCCGGCCGGCCAATCAC
>JAJFJC010000526.1 GCA_021774385.1 Alphaproteobacteria bacterium | reverse complement strand
AGTATGGCAATTAAACCAATTAGATATTTTAGTATCGTTCCGATTTTCATTGTGTAATCCCCCATATATCAGCGATTACCGCCGGTAATTCATCAAATGTTTCGGCGATATGCGATGCGCCAGTTGCCACGAGTTCCTCGGGCGCGTGATAACCCCAGGTAACGCCAATGGATTGCATACCCGCACGCACCGCCATGGCTATATCATATGTCGTATCACCTATCATGATTGTCGAGTCCGGAACCGCCCCCGTTTCCGCCATGGCATGGTTGAGGATATCGGGATTTGGCTTTCCCGGTCCATCGTCCGCGGTTTTGAGGGTCGCGAAATGGTCTCGCAAACCATGGCGCTCAAGCGTCGCATCAAGACCACGTCTCGACTTTCCGGTGGCGACGCCGAGCAGGAATTGCCGATTTCTCAGAATATCCAGAACGTCGCCAACGCCCGGATAGAGCGGTTCGTCGTGATTGGGATGCTGCCGCAACGCGAAAGCCGCCTCCTTATATGCGGTAGTAACGGGCTCGACATGTTCTTCCGCGCCCTCGGGAAGCAAGCGTGCTATCGCCTCACCGAGCGGCAACCCAACCGTACGCCGCGTCGACCGAGCAGGCGGTTCGTCCAAGGCATGTGCCCGAAACGCCTGGTTCATCGCTTCAACGATAACATGCTGGCTATCGACCAGCGTGCCATCGCAGTCGAAGATTACCAAGCGTGTCGACGAATCGTACGCCATCAATCAACCTCTTCAAACGGATCGTCCGGATCGTTCGCCGTAAATCCCATAAGCGACCAAGTATCACGCATATGACGTGGCAGTTCCGCGACTACCCGTAAAGTGCCGCGACCGGAAGGATGCGGCAAGGAAATTTCGCGGGCATGCAAATGAAGTTGCCGCGAAATATCGCTCGATTGCAAGTACGCTTCCGCGCCACCATATTTTCCATCGCCGAGAATCGGTGTTTGCAGCGCGGCGGCGTGCACCCGAATTTGGTGCGTGCGGCCGGTCTGTGGCCAAAACGCTACGCGCGCCAAACTGTTGCCAGATCGCTCCAAGACCGCATATAGCGTGATCGCCCGTTTCCCATCATCCTCATCAACGGCCATGCGTTCGCCGCCGCGAGCCGGCAATTTGTTAAGCGGAAGATCGATCCGTCCGCGCGCAAGGTTCGGAACACCAACCGTCGCGGCCCAATAGATTTTACGCGCCGACTTTCCCTTGAAACTTCGGCCCAGATGCACCGCGGCCTTACGATTCCGCGCAAGAACCAGGACGCCGCTGGTATCGCGATCCAGTCGGTGAACGAGCCTTGGACGTTCGCTTGCATCGAACGTCAAGGCATCCAACATACCGTCCAGATGTCGGGTCACGCCTGACCCACCCTGCACGGGTAATCCGGCCGGTTTATCGATCACAAGCACGTCGGCATCGCAATGAATAACCAATTCACGGACGAAGGCCGCATCTCGTTCGCTGACTTCTTCGCGTTGCTTTCGCGGTACGGCAGCATCTGAAATTGGCGGTACACGAACCAATTGTCCGGGAACCAGACGCAATCCTGCTTTCGCCCGCCGGCCATCGACTCTTACCTGACCCGTGCGCAACAGTTTCTGTAACCGGCCATAACCAAGCCCCGGATAGTGCTGTTTAAACCAGTGATCGAGACGAATTTCATCTTCATCCGATGAAACGGTCAAGGTTTTCACCATGCTCACGTGAGCACCATACGGGCTATGCGCATCGCAAAAAATACCGCGAGAACGGAGAATGCAACCGACGCGCCGATATACATCGCCGCATTGAAAACCTGGCCGCGTTCATAAAGCAAAATTGTGTCCATGGAGAAGGTCGAAAAGGTCGTGAACGCACCCAAACCGCCAACAACAATGAACGCCCGTATTTCTTGGCTGGGAGACCAAACCAAGGCAAACGTCTCTATAAAAATTCCGAGCGCAAACGATCCGATAACATTCACGGCCAGTATGGCCCATGGAAACCCGTGACCGAACAAGCCGCCAATTTGCGCCGCGAATAGGTGGCGTGCCACCGCTCCGATCGCCCCGCCCGCCGCTATGAACGCCATCATCTTCATGCCAAATCGCCGTTCATGCCGGCACCGCCTCTAAATTTACAACACCTTCATGCAACGGCGCTGCAACGGAATTTCCATATACGCGCCACGTGACGGCATGCGCTCCCGCACTGAAAAGTGCCGTGGCTAGGGTATAGCCCGTATCAGAGCCGCTTCTTGACTTCCGGCATATGGGCCAAGCGCCCGGTTCCTGGTCCGTCAGGAGCGTCAGAGGATCGCTAAACGCGCCTTCGGAGAGGAGGCTATCCGCGCGCCGCTGCCGATCGTGAGATGATGGCGTAACGGTCTGGGCGTGCCCGGGAAATCGCAACAGGTGATTGGCATGCGCATAGGGCGCGGATACCGTCAAGGCATCGCACCCGCTAGCTGGCGCTTCAACGGACATAACGCGGGAATCGCCTGCCTGCATCAAATTGTGATTGAAAGCACTTGCACGGTCGCGCCGGCGCAATACCGATAATGCATCGTCCAACGATCGGCTAGAAATTACCGCATGGGTTATGAAATGGCGCGGTATGCCGACCTGAAAATCAGCGGCTCGAATATGATTGATTGTCTGCACCAAACCAAATGCGTTTACCGCGAACGCGTGTCCGGGCAGCAAACCGGGATAGCAAAAGCTGGTTAACCCAACACCCTCGGACGGTGTAATTTTCGCCAAAAAACAATGTCCTTCGAACTCCCGCTCGCCGTCCTCGTTATGGCCAATCATCGCATCGCGTGAGCCATCACCAGGCAGCAATACGCTCGTGCATCCAACCGTGCCCGCACTATCGCTGTCGTGTTCATCGGGCAAATCGCCACGGCAGTTCCAAAGAAAGACGTCCTCGAACTTCATTTCAGCGCCGTCGGCGATACCTTCCACCGTGCGGACATATTGCGGATACGCCGCGCGCGCCGCCGTTTCCAGGGCTTTCAATCGACTGGAATGGCGCCAAGTTTCCCGCAGCCTTCGATACCGTTGCGCGCTTTCCAGCAGCGTCGCCAATCCGGCGCCACTCTGGCGTCCCAATGCAACACCAATGTCGTATGGATCACCCGCGATCGAGACAAGGGGCAGAGTCATTCTTCCTCTCCATCGTCAACTGATCGACCGTCCCGCAATCGTGACCAATAATCAAGACGCTTTCGTAACTCGCGTTCGAAGCCGCGCGCGACCGGTTGGTAAAAATCTTGCCGAGGCATCGTTTCCGGAAAATAATTTTGCCCCGAAAAGGCATCAGGCGAGTCGTGATCATAGGCATAACCCTTACCGTAGCCCAAATCCTTCATCAAACTGGTCGGTGCGTTTAAAATATGTTTTGGCGGCATAAGGGACCCGGTTTCCTTCGCCGCTCGCCGCGCCACACCATACGCCTTATAGGCGGCATTCGATTTCGGCGCCGTTGCCAGGTAGATCACCGCCTGCGCAAGTGCCAACTCGCCTTCGGGAGAACCAATCCTTTCGAATGCTTCCCATGCGGTCAGTGCCTGCACCGCGGCTTGAGGTTCCGCCAACCCGACATCTTCATAGGCGAAACGCAGCAAGCGGCGCGCGATATATCGAGGATCCTCGCCACCATCCAGCATCCGCGCGAGCCAATACAACGCGGCGTCACAATCCGACCCGCGGAGCGACTTATGCAACGCGCTTATTAAATTGTAATGACCTTCCTGGCTCTTGTCGTAAAGCGGTGCGCGGCGCTGCACGGTTCGCGCCAGAGCCGCCGTGTCCAGTGGCGTATCGATTTCAAGCGCAAACAGCTCTTCCGCGAGGTTGAGCAAGAAGCGGCCATCACCATCGGCCATTGCCCTTAGCGCAACTCTTGCATCGGCATCAAGTGGAATGGGACGTCCAACGGTCGATTCAGCACGCAACAGAAGCGTATCAAGTGCCTTGTCATCGAGCCGGTTCAACACGAAAACCTGCGCCCGAGAAAGTAGTGCCGCGTTCAATTCGAAGCTCGGGTTTTCCGTCGTGGCGCCGACCAGAATGACGGTTCCATCTTCGACATAAGGTAGGAATCCATCTTGCTGCGCCCGATTAAACCGATGGATTTCATCGATAAACAACAGCGTGCCCTTACCGGCAAGGCGGTTTCCCTTGGCGCGCTCGAACACCTTGCGCAAATCGGCAACGCCGGAAAAAACGGCGGACAAGGGTTCGAACTCCAGCGCCGTGTTTGCCGCCAACAGACGTGCAATTGTCGTCTTCCCGGTTCCCGGGGGCCCCCAAAAGACCATCGAGGCAAGCCGGCCTCCGTCGATCATGCGCCGAACGGCGCCGTCTGCTCCCAGCAGATGATCTTGCCCGACGACTTGCGCCAGACTCTCCGGCCGGAGCTGATCCGCCAAGGGACGTGGCGCCTCGTGCTCAAACAAGCCCGGCGCCATGCCGGCACTCACCCCGATACCTCGAATTGAATGGCGCGGTCGCCGCGCTGTATCTCGACTTCCCAATTCGGTTGTTGCTCGGTGCTCATCCGCTTCAAGTCGATGACCCGTTCTATCCGCTCCCCATTGACGAACCGAATTACATCGTGCGGTCGGAATCCAAGCCGCGCCGCCGTGGAACGCGGTGCTATTCGGACTGCAATGACACCGTCGACCGGGTCATCGATACCAATCTCCTCGCTCAGCGCCGGTGACAAATTTCCAACCGTAATACCGGCAAACGGATTGCGGCCCTTTATCAAGGTAAGGTTCCGGGGCGGTGTCTCGGGTGGGGCGACGAGATCGAAACGCAAAGCCTGTGCTTGGCCCCGTCGAACGACTCTGAGGTTTACCGACTCACCGATCGGGCGCGTCGCTATTCTGAAACGAAGCGCTTGCACGTCATCGACGTCATGGCGACCCACGGCGACAACGACATCACCTGGCTGTAGGCCCGCCCTTTTTCCCGGTCCTTCGTGACGGACCTTTTCGATCAGCACACCGACGGGGCGTGTCAAATCCAGCGCCGCCGCGATTTCCATCGTAACCGGCTTACCGGTAAAACTCAGCCATGGGCGAACCAGGGGATTCCCTGAAATCGCGCTGTCCAAAATACGCCGTACCATGTTGCTTGGCACCGCAAATCCAATACCCAAGGAACCGCCGTCGCGCGAATAGATCGCCGTATTGACGCCAACCAATTTGCCCTTCATGCCGAGCAGAGCACCGCCGGAATTTCCAGGGTTGATCGCGGCATCGGT
>JAJFJC010000525.1 GCA_021774385.1 Alphaproteobacteria bacterium | reverse complement strand
TCGAACTCGGCTGTCGCCGGATCGAGGCGGATGAGCTGTAACTTCAACAACGAGAATGGATTGCCCCAGCGATATCCGGCACCAGGGTCGGTACCGTCCAATGCCGTATTCCGTTCATGCATCATGCAACCGTTGAGACAGGCATAACATTCGATACAGGCGGTCAGCGCGTGGTAGTCATCCGGAGCCTGGACGTTCAGGTCGTTGCCATGCACTCCATCGGTCAAGCGGCCGCGCATTTGCCGGGCAACGCCGTCCCGTCGAACGACCAGGTCGGCGAGGACGGGCAGGGTGCCCACGGGGCTGAGCCGGTCGCCTTCGCGGACGCGTGCGCGACAGGCAAGGCGAGGCCGGCCGTTGATGTCGATCGTACAAACACCGCAATTCCGTGCCCGGCAGCCATATCGATACGCCAAGTCGGGGACGGTCGTCGCTTGTGCCTGGAGGAGAACGTCCAGGACCATCGGTTTCTCATCGGGATGGCGCAGCGTGTAGTCGTAACTCAGGATGGACTGTTCGCCGTCTCGGGTGAGGACGATTTCTATTTTCAAGACCGCGATCCCTCGGCGACGGCGCCGGCACTGCTCCCCGGCGCGATTTCCGGCGCCTTGCCGTCCGGTCCCCCCATGATGCCAAGGTAGAATTTTAGCAACCGTTTATCGCGGGCACCTTTCGGCATCATGCGGAGAAATTTGCTTCGCATTTTTCGCCATTGGTCCTTTAACAAATAAATCACCAGCCGCGTGAGCGGTAAGCGTGACCGTGCAACTCGGTGGGCCGGCCAGCTGTCGTCCGCTTCCTTTCGCACAATGGTGGAATAGGGTTGCGCGAAGGGTGAGATTTCGGGACCATCGAGCCGGACATGGCCGCCTAAGCTTCCGTCGCGTTCTTTCGCGGCGGATGTCACGGCTTCGGCCACGGCAAGCATGTTGCGCAGTTCCTCGAACTCAATGAATGCCTGATTCCAAACGGCATAGGACGGTATGGCGACGTCGCCAAGCTTTGCATTCAACTCGCTGGTAAGCACTTCCATTCGGGACAGGTTTTCGGCGGTACGGACCGGGCCGATGCAATCCCAGGCTTCGGACTGCAGGCCGATTTTAAGCGCTGCCGCGGCATGGGATCCGGACTGACCAAACCGGGACGTAATTTCCGCCAATTTCGGTTTGAACAGGGGCTCGTCGATTGGTGGATTTTGTTGTCGCGCCGCCGACCGGGCGACGGCTGCGGCGGCTCTGCCACTGCGCAAGCCAAACACAACATTCTCGCTCAGAGCGGTCGAACCCAACCGGTTCGCACCAAATACGCCGCCCATCGCTTGCCCCGAGGCGAACAGGCCGGCGATCCCCGGTTCCGGTTCATCGTCGTTGTTAGTCGCGATGGCCGCGCCATCCTCATTAACGGAAATTCCGCCCATCATATAATGCGCCGCGGGCCGAACCTCCCACGGTTCCTCGCAATTGGCGGCGGCCCTTCCAAGCGCCTGGCGTGCATTCGAATATGCCGTCGGAAGCGACGATTTAAGATACCGCATGAAATAAGGCCCCGACTGAGTGGCCTGTGCATTCGCCGTCATGTCGAGATAGGCGCCGCCGTTTTCCGTGCCTCGGCCATCCGCGACAGCTCGCATAATCGCGGCTGAACATTCGGCACGAGTGCGCAGATAAACGCCATCAAGGATGACCTTTCCATTCTTGTCGCGCAGAACACCAAGGAAGCTGGCGGTCGACGGTTCGCCGATTAGCAAGCCTTCATAGGCGGGCGGCGAAGCGATGCAGAAGGGCAGGAATTGTAGCTGCTCCATATCGACGAGTTCGGCGCCGGCCCGCGCCGCGATGGCATAAGAGTCGCCGGTATTGCCGCGCATTGTATCGGTCTTGGGAAAGAAGAGAGTTGAGAGGCCCCCGGCGGCGATGATGACCGTGGGTGCGCGCACCGCCACCAATTTGCCGCGTGAGGCATCGTAAAGAATGCCGCCGACGATACGTTTCGCCGGTAGGGCGTCGTCATTGGCGTTTTCTTCGGTTACCAGGTCCAGAAACCACGTGTCTTCCAAATAGTCGATGCGTTCGCTCTGAATTACCGCGCTCCAATTGGCATGGCTGATGGCGACACCGCTATTTTTATGCCGGACCGTGCGGCCTTTGGTATGTCCGCCCATCGGTAAGGGCATCGGTTTCGGACCGTTTCGAGACGCGTCGATATTCGGGCGCAGCCCATGCGTACGATACCAGTCATAGGCGGTTTGACTGTCCTTGGCGAACGCGTCGGTAATCGCCTTGACCTGCAGGTTGCCGCCCGCGACCCGCAAATTATCCGAAAGCTCCTGCTCATTGTCTTCGGCATCGCCCGAGCCGCGAACCGTAACGGCGCCTTCTGAAATTTTTGTATCGGAACAACCGACAGGGTCCTTGGAAACCACGAGGACCCGGGCGCCGGATTGCGCCGCCGCGTTTGCCGCCGCGCTTCCCGCACCGCCGGACCCTACGACGACGACATCATAATCACGCCACTCTGTTTCAATTGCCATTGCCCACTACCCATTGCGTGTAGATTTATTCGATTAAATATCAGGATAGCGGATCATCGGGCCTAGTAGGAATAGGCTTCGTAGATCTTGTCGATATCGCCATTCCAATCTTTATGAAAGGCTTCCAGCAATTCCTCGGCCGGTGTGATGCCGCTCTCCGCGATGCCGTCCAGGACGTCGAGGAAACCAGTTTCGTCTCGTTTGTTGCGGTCGAGGCGCGCACGGTTCTTCAATCCCTGGCGGGCGATTTTCATCACTTCCTTGGTAACGTGTTGCAGGGTGCTATTTCGGAACGGGGTTTTCAGGCCAAGGCGAGGCGCTTCGGCGCGCAGATATTCGCGTTCCTCGTCAGTCCAGTCCTTGCATAGGTCCCAGGCGGCGTCGAGCGCGGTGCGGTCGTACAGCAAGCCGACCCAAAGTGCCGGTAGCGCACAGAGCCGGCCCCAAGGTCCGCCGTCGGCGCCGCGCATTTCGATATAATGCTTCAGCCGTACCTCGGGGAAGGCCGTCGTCATATGATCGATCCAGTCGGCCCGCGTGGGCAGTTTCCCTTCGTGCCCCGGAAGCTGTCCCTTCATGTAATCGCGAAAAGACAATCCGCTGACGTCGAGGTATTCGCCTTTGCGGTAGATGAAATACATTGGCACATCGAGGATATAGTCGATCCATCGTTCGAAACCGAACCCGTCTTCGAAGATGAACGGCAGCATGCCGCAACGGTCAGGGTCGGTATCGGTCCAGATGTGGCTGCGGAAGCTGAGGAATCCGTTCGGTTTACCTTCGGTGAAGGGCGAAGCCGCGAACAAAGCCGTCGCGACCGGTTGCAGCGCCACGCCGACGCGCATTTTTTTGATCATGTCGGCTTCGGTATCGAAGTCCAGATTGACCTGTACCGTGCTGGTGCGCAGCATCATGTCGTGACCAAGGTTGCCCTTCGTCGGCATATAGGCGCGCATGATCTTGTAACGGCCCTTCGGCATCCAGTGCACGTCTTCGCGCCGCCATTTCGGATTAAAGCCAAGGCCGATCACGCCCGCGCCGATTTCACGGCACACTTCCTTAACCTGATCGAGATGCTGATTTACCTCCTTACAGGTCATGTGCAGGGTTTCCACCGCCGCGCCGGACAGTTCGAATTGTCCGCCCGGCTCCAAGGTTACCGAACCGCCGTCGGTGGACTTCAAGGCAATAATATTATCGCCCTCTAGAACCGGTTCCCAACCGAAACGCTGCATCC
>JAJFJC010000524.1 GCA_021774385.1 Alphaproteobacteria bacterium | reverse complement strand
GATATCGAAATCGAAGATATTGCCCATGGTCTTTCCCGAGTGGCGCGTTGGAACGGCCAAACATCCGGGTCGTGGGCCTTTAGTGTCGCACAACATTCGGTGCTGGTCGAAACGCTCGTCGGCCAATTTCGCACGACAGCGCCCGTGAATTGGCGACTCGCGGCGCTCGTTCACGATGCCGCCGAGTATGTCATTGGCGATCTCATTTCGCCCTTCAAAGCAGCCGTCGGTTTCGACTACAAATCCTTTGAGACCGAACTGCAAAGCGCGATCCATATCCGAATAGGTCTGCCGGCACGTATACCGGAAACCGCGCGGAAACTTATCAAACGCGCGGATCGGGCATCGGCCTATCTTGAGGCAACTCAGTTGGCCGGATTCGAGGCGGCGGAAGCGCGAAAAATCTTTGGCAGCCCACGCGGCCTTAACGTGCCTACTTTGAAACCGAAACCGGCGGGTGATGCGAAAACGGAATTCATGAAACGCTTCGAAACATTGTCTACCGCGCTTTAGCACCACTATGATGCTTGCGACGTTCAGGGGGCGCCAACGATGACCGATATTACCGAGCTAACCGCGACCGAACTGGTTCGAAGTTATCGGCGTAAAGACCTTTCTCCAGTTGATGTGACGAAAGCGGTGCTCACCCGGATCGATTCCTGCAACGATGCGGTGAACGCCTTTTGCGTTATCGATGACAACCGGGCGCTAGCGGATGCGGCTCAATCGGAATCACGCTGGGCGAAAGGCGAACCTTGCGGATTGGTCGATGGGGTCCCGACGACTATCAAGGATGTTGTCCTGACCAAGGGATGGCCGACCCTTCGCGGCAGCCGTACGACCAACCCGGACCAACCTTGGGACGTCGATGCGCCCTGCACGGCGCGGCTGCGCGAGAGCGGGGCGGTTTTGCTGGGCAAAACGACAACACCTGAATTCGGCTGGAAGGGTGTGACGGACAATTTGGTTTCCGGTATTACACGAAACCCTTGGAACACGGACCGCACGCCGGGCGGCAGTAGCGGCGGCGCGGCAACCGCGGCGGCCCTGGGCATGGGTGCCTTGCATATTGGCACGGATGGTGGTGGGTCGATCCGTATCCCGAGCGCATTCACCGGCGTGTTCGGCCACAAGCCCAGCTTCGGCCGTGTCCCGGCTTGGCCCGGCAGCGCCTTCGGCACATTGTCCCACGTGGGCCCACTGACCCGGACAGTCACTGACGCCGCCCTAATGCTGAATGTCATTTCCAAACCCGACGCCCGCGATTGGACTGCCCTGCCCTACATTAAAAGGGATTATTGTGTCGGCCTTGATGATGGCGTGGCGGGCCTCCGCATCGCCTACAGCCCGTCGCTCGGCTATATCGACGTCGACCCGGAAATAGCGGCCCTCGTCGAGGCCGCCGCGACGGTCATGCGCGACCTTGGCGCCACCGTCGAGGAAATCGACCCCGATTTCGACGATCCCGCTGAAACTTTCCGGCAGCACTGGTTTGGCGCCGCCGGTAAACTCGTCGAGAGCTTCACACCCGAAGAACAAGCGCTACTAGATCCAGGCCTGCGGGAGGTCGCGGCTATGGGGTCCGCTATTACATTTGGTGAATTCATGGACGCCATGGAGGCACGAAACCAACTTGGTGAAACCATGTCGCGGTTCCACGAGACCTACGACCTTCTGCTCACGCCGACGATGCCGATTCCAGCTTTTAAGGCCGGGCAAGAAGTCCCGGACCCGAACAAGCAACCCCGCTGGACTGTTTGGACACCGTTCACCTTCCCCTTCAATCTCACACAACAGCCTGTTTCATCCGCACCGTGTGGTTTTACCAGTGACGGTATGCCCGCGGGACTTCAGATCATCGGTCCCAAACATGCCGATGCCTTGGTGTTGCGCGCCGCACGAGCTTATGAATCGGTCTGCCCCTTCCGGATGCCGGCCCAACCGAACGTGCAGCATCGATGACGACGAGCAGCAAAATCGTTCCCGCGGTTCTTGAAGAGTTGAAGGATATCGTTGGTCCAAAAGGCTGGGTCGAAAATGAAGACGACAAAGCGCCTTACCTTGTCGACTTTCGAACGCTATATCATGGCGCTTCGCCAATCGTGCTGCGTCCGGCCAACACGGCGCAGGTCGCCGCGATAGTAGGATTGTGCTCCGAGAACAACATTGGCATCGTCCCGCAAGGTGGCAATACGGGCTATTGCGGCGGGGCGACCCCGCATGAAGATGGTAGCGAAATCGTCGTTGCGCTCACCAGAATGAACAAAATCCGCGACGTCGATCCACTAGACGACACGATTACGGTCGAAGCCGGCTGTATTCTCTCGGAAATCCAAAACGCCGCGGCGGCCGTCGATAGACTTTTCCCTCTCAGTCTTGCCGCGGAAGGCAGCTGCCAGATTGGCGGCAACCTTTCGACCAATGCCGGCGGCACCGCTGTGCTGCGGTACGGCAATGCTCGTAGTTTGGCGCTCGGACTCGAGGTTGTTTTGCCCGACGGACAAATTTGGGACGGCTTGCGGTTACTGCGCAAAAACAATACCGGCTATGATTTGAAACAAATCTTTATCGGCGCTGAAGGCACGCTTGGCATCATTACGGCGGCAACCCTGAAGCTTTATCCGCAACCGGTCGAGACCTGTACCGCGTTTGTCGCGTTATCCGATGCGGAAGCGGCCGTAAATCTCCTGGCGCGAGCCAAGGATGCTAGCGGTGATGGAACGACGACATTCGAATATATACATCGCACCTGCCTGGACCTCGTCTTTGATTTGGACTCAAATTTATCGGACCCATTCGGGTCCCGGCACGAGCACTACGCGCTCGTGGAACTGTCGACAAACCAAGATGTAGCGGAAGCCATCCTTGCCGCGGCGTTCGAGGCCGAGGAAGTTAACGATGCCGTAATCGCGTCCAGTGGTGCGCAGGCCGCATCATTGTGGCGGCTGCGAGAGCTGATCCCGGAGGCCCAAAACCATGCGGGCGGCGTCATTCGGCACGACGTCTCGGTTCCCGTTTCGCATGTACCTGAATTTCTACAAAAAGCGCGCCAGAGCGCGGAAACGACTATTGAAGGCGTGCGTGTCGCGCCGTTCGGTCATATCGGCGACGGCAACATTCACTTCAATTTGGTCCAACCCGAAGGTAGAGAACGAAAGACCTTCTTGGCCCGGACACACGACATCGAAACAAAGGTCCACGACATCGCAACGGACCTCGAAGGCAGCTTCAGCGCCGAACATGGTATCGGCCAATTAAAGCGTGACGAGTTAATTCGCTATAAACAACCCGCCGAGCGGGAAATGATGCTACGAATTAAGGCGACGTTCGATCCTAAGGGCCTGATGAATCCAGGCAAGGTGCTGTAGGCCGGCATGGATATCCGCGGCACAACGGCGGTTGTCACCGGTGCGGCATCGGGCCTTGGCAAGTCGACGGCAACGGTACTGGCCGCAACGGGTGCTAATGTTGCGTCACTCGACATCGCTTTCACAAATGCCGAGACGGTCGACAACGGTCTAAAATATCAATGTGACGTGACGAGTGAAGCCAGTGTCGAGGCCGCACTGGCGGCAACAATGTCGGCGCTGGGGCCTGCACGAATCCTGGTCAATTGTGCCGGCATACTAGAGAGCCGCCGCGTGTTGGCGCGCGACGGGGTCATGCCACTCGATCATTTCCGTCGCCTGATCGACGTTCATCTGGTTGGAACATTCAACATGGTGCGGCTTTTCGCCGATGCCGCGCGACGGCTGGAACCGCTTTCCGAAGACGGCCACCGTGGTGTCATCGTCAACACCTCTTCTGTTGCCGCGTTGGAGGGCCAGATTGGTGCGGTATCCTATTCAGCGGCGAAAGCGGGGATTGCCGGTATGACGTTGCCCTTGGCCCGCGAATTTGCGCGGGAGGGTATCCGCGTTGTTACCATCGCCCCCGGTTTCTTCGAAACGCCCATGGCCGAAGGTCTGCGGGACGCCGCGCAGGAGCAAATCATGAGCGCCGTGCCCTTCCCAAAACGCATGGGACAACCGCATGAATACGCAGCGCTGGTCCGTCATATCTGTGAAAATGATATGCTGAACGGCGAAGTGATCCGCCTCGACGCAGGCATCCGCATGCCATGAAACCGGAGTAGCAACGATGAGCGATGTTTATGTCATTGGCGTTTCGATGACACAGTTCGGCCGATTTCTCGACAAGTCCGTAAAGCAACTGACAAGCGAAGCCGTAACGGACGCGCTAAACGACGCGGGAATTGAGAAGCAGGCCGTCGGTGCCGCCTACTTCGCGAACACGACGCAAGGCCTTATCGAGGGTCAGCATCTGGTGCCGGGTGAAATGGCGCTGCGGGAAATGGGTTTCGAAGGCATTCCCATGATGAACGTGGAAAACGCCTGCGCCAGTGCATCCAGCGCCTTTCACAGTGCCTATCTGGCGGTGAAAGCGGAGATGGCCGAGGTCTCGCTGGCCGTCGGGGCGGACAAGATGTACGCCAAGGATAAATTGAAATCCTTCGAAATCTTCGACGGCGCCTGGGATGTACACAATGTCGAAGGCACGATTGCCGGCCTCGATGCCTTGGGTGAAGGGATGGAGCCGCCGCCGGGAACTATAATTCCCAATGAAAAACGCAGCGTGTTCATGGATGTCTATGCCAATTTCGCAAAATTCCACATGAAGAATTTCGGCAGTACACAGCGCCAGTTCGCTGCTGTCGCTGCAAAAAACCACCAACATTCAACGCTTAACCCTCTATCCCAGTATCAAGACGCTTACTCGATTGACGAAATTCTAGGTTCGCGGCTGATATCCTGGCCACTCACTTTGCCGATGTGTTCGCCGATAAGCGACGGCGCGGCGGCCGCAATTCTGTGCGGCGAGGAATACCTGGCGACACTGGACGACACAGTCCGCGAGCGCGCCGTCCGGATTGGCGCTTGCGAGCTCGGTACCGGCGTATCGCGCACAGCCGAGGAAATTGAGAAACACAT
>JAJFJC010000523.1 GCA_021774385.1 Alphaproteobacteria bacterium | reverse complement strand
GTTAGTGGCCGCCGCTGTATGACGGGGCATCGACCGAATGTAGTTTGGCTTCGGCAACGGCGAGTGACATTTCCGCTCTGGCGCGTTCATTCTCATCCGCGGCGCTTGTGACGTCCTCACGCAAATCCCGTACTTCTTGCTCGACCGAAGCCCGATCGATGTCTTCGATCAGGAGCGCGCCTTCCGCGAGAATGGTGCAACGTTCCTTGGTGACTTCCGCAAATCCGCCGGCCAGGAAAAACCGTTGCTTTACCGTGCCGCCTTCAAAGACAGCGAGCGTACCGGGCCGGATATTCGAAATCACCGGTGCGTGCCCTGGAAGAACACCGAAATCACCTTCCTCACCTGGCACGACGACCATTTCGACCGTCTCGGACAGAATTAGACTCTCCGGAGATACAAGTTCAAGTTCAAACGAGTCGGCCATATCCAAACGGTCCTCAAGCGCGTGATGTTTATACTAAGCGGCTTCCGCAGCCATGACTTTGGCTTTTTCAACCGCTTCTTCAATGCTGCCGCACATATAGAAGGCGGCTTCCGGAAGATCGTCATATTCGCCGGCGAGAATGCCCTTGAATCCGTTGATCGTATCTTCCAGTTCAACGAATTTGCCGGGAGATCCCGTAAAGATTTCCGCAACGTGGAAGGGCTGCGACAGGAAGCGTTGGATCTTGCGGGCGCGAGACACGGTCTGTTTGTCATCCTCAGACAGTTCATCCATGCCCAGAATGGCGATGATTTCCTGTAAGGACTTATAGCTCTGCAGAACGCGCTGTACTTCACGCGCGATATCGTAGTGCTCTTGTCCAACGGTGCGTGGTTCCATGATGCGGCTGGTTGAATCAAGCGGGTCAACCGCGGGATAAATGCCTAGCTCCGCGATTTGGCGCGATAGCACGGTCGTTGCATCCAGATGGGAGAACGTCGTTGCCGGAGCCGGATCGGTCAAATCATCGGCTGGGACGTAGACAGCCTGCACACTGGTGATCGAACCGGTCTTGGTGGTTGTAATGCGTTCCTGAAGGTTACCCATATCGGTGCCGAGGGTAGGCTGATAGCCAACCGCCGAAGGAATACGACCCAACAGCGCGGACACTTCCGAGCCTGCTTGCGTAAAACGGAAAATGTTGTCGACAAAGAACAGAACGTCCTGGCCCTCTTCGTCGCGGAAATACTCCGCCAAGGTAAGGCCGGCCAGGCCGACACGCGCGCGGGCACCCGGTGGCTCGTTCATCTGGCCATAGACAAGGGCTGCTTTCGATTCGCCGTCTGGAACGATGACACCGGACTCGATCATTTCATGATAAAGATCGTTGCCTTCGCGGGTCCGCTCCCCGACACCGGCGAAGACCGAATAGCCGCCATGCGCCTTGGCGATATTGTTGATCAACTCCATGATGATGACGGTTTTGCCAACACCAGCGCCGCCGAATAGGCCAATCTTGCCACCCTTCGGGTAAGGGGTCAGAAGGTCGACGACCTTGATGCCGGTGACGAGCTGCTCCGTTTCCGTCGACTGGTCGATAAAATCGGGGGCGTCACGGTGAATTGGCAGTCTGGTCTTTGTGTTGACCGGGCCACGCTCGTCCACGGGTTCGCCGATCACATTCAAAATGCGGCCCAGCGTTTCCGGTCCGGCCGGCATCATGATGGGCTCACCCGTATCGGTGACTTCCTGGCCGCGGACCAGGCCTTCGGTGGTATCCATCGCGATACAACGGACGTTGTTTTCGCCGAGATGCTGTGCAACTTCGAGGACCAACGAATTGCCCTGGTTGTCCGTGGTCAGCGCGTTCAAGATCGGCGGCAGATCGCCATCGAAATGGACATCGATAACGGCGCCCAGAACTTGGGATACCTTGCCAACTAAGTTTTTCGCCATGGGTTATGCTCCCGCTTCAGACCTGTACTCAAAGCGCTTCCGCGCCGGAGATGATTTCAATAAGTTCACTGGTAATTGCAGCCTGACGCGTCCGGTTGTAGACGAGTGACAGGCTGTCAATCATATCGCCCGCATTGCGGGTCGCATTGTCCATTGCGGTCATCCGCGCGCCTTGCTCGGAGGCGAAGGATTCCAGCATCGAACGGTAGACTTGCACCGCTAGGTTTCTCGGCAGTAACGCTGCGAGAATTTCTTCCTCGTCCGGTTCAAACTCATACGTCGCTCCGTCACTGCTTTCCGAAGCTTCGGCGCTGGCGCCGGAAGAGAACGGGATCAGTTGCAGTGGCGTGACCACCTGCTCAAGTGCGGAGACGAATTTGTTGTAAATGACCGTGCAGACGTCGAACTCACCTGCTTCAAACATGCTCGTGATCTGCTCAGCAACCGTTGAGGCCTGATCGAAGGCCGGCATTGGTTTTGCGAGATCCTCATAACCGGTTATCAGTCGTGACCCTGCTTCACGACGCATCGCAGAAACGCCTTTCCGTCCGACGACGATCAGTTTCACCGTCTTGCCGGCGCCTTCCAACTGCGTGATACGGCGATTAACATCCCGGATTAGGTAGCTGTTGAAGCCACCGCACAAGCCTCTGTCGGAAGAGATAAGGACGAGAAGATGCGTGTCGTCCTTGCCTGTTCCACCTAGCATTGGCGGCGCGCTTTCAGGATTGGCGGCAGCCGTTGCGGCCAAGGAAGAAAGCATCCGCTCCATGCGTTCCGCGTAGGGGCGCGCTGCTTCCGCGTGCTCTTGCGCTCGGCGCAGTTTCGCCGCCGCCACCATTTTCATGGCCGACGTTATGCGCCGTGTCGATTTGACGCTCGCTATTCTATTTCGAAGATCTTTGAGGCTCGCCATTTTTGCAGCCTGTCTCCCCTACGACGACGTTCCGTGCGGTCAAACGAAGTTTTTGATAAATGCCTCGATGACGTCTTTCAGCTTCTGTTCGGTTTCGTCGGAAAGCGCGCCTTCGTCTCGGATCGTCGTCAGCAAATCGCTTTGCTGTGCACGACAATGCTCAAGTAAGGCTTCTTCGAAACGACTAACCGCATTGGTGTCCAGTGTGTCGAGATAACCGTTCACGCCGCTAAAGATCGAAACCACCTGCTCTTCAACCGGTAATGGGCTGAACTGGCCCTGCTTCAGCAGTTCCGTTAGCCGGGCACCACGCGCCAGCAGGCGCTGCGTGACTGGATCAAGATCCGAGGCAAACTGAGAAAATGCTTCCATTTCCCGATATTGCGCGAGTTCCAGCTTAATCGTGCCGGCGACCTGCTTCATGGCCTTAATCTGTGCCGCGGACCCAACGCGCGACACCGACAGGCCAACGTTAATCGCGGGGCGGACACCCTTATAGAACAATTCTGTTTCCAGAAAGATCTGACCGTCCGTGATCGAAATCACATTTGTTGGAATATAAGCCGAAACGTCACTTGCCTGGGTTTCGATGATGGGTAGTGCTGTCAGGGAACCAAGACCGTGGTCCTCATTCATCTTCGCCGATCGTTCGAGAAGGCGTGAATGGAGATAGAAGACGTCACCCGGATAGGCTTCACGGCCCGGCGGGCGGCGTAGCACTAGCGACATCTGGCGATAGGCAACCGCCTGTTTTGACAGATCGTCATAAATAATGACGGCGTGCATGCCGTTGTCGCGGAAGAATTCACCCATCGTGCAGCCCGTATAGGGCGCGAGGAACTGCAGTGGCGCCGGATCGGACGCCGTCGCGGATACGACAATGGTGTAATCCAGTGCACCGTTATCCTCGAGTGTCTTGACGACCTGTGCGACCGTCGATCGTTTCTGACCGACCGCAACATAGACGCAATAAAGCTTCTTGGACTCGTCGTCGCCAGCGTTAATGGTCTTTTGATTGATGATTGTATCGATTGCGACGGCGGTTTTGCCAGTTTGACGGTCACCAATGATCAGTTCACGTTGGCCGCGTCCGACTGGGACCAAGGCATCGAGCGCCTTCAGTCCGGTTTGAACTGGTTCGTGCACCGATTTACGCGGAATAATACCCGGCGCCTTCACGTCGACCCGGCTGCGTTCGTCCGATTGGATCGGTCCCTTGCCATCGATCGGGTTGCCAAGCGCGTCGACCACGCGTCCGAGCAGGCCCTTTCCAACGGGAACGTCGACAATTGCGCCAGTTCGCTTGACGGTATCGCCTTCCTTGATGTCTCGGTCGTTGCCGAAGATCACGACACCGACATTGTCGGTTTCGAGGTTCAACGCCATGCCGCTGATGCCGCCCGGGAATTCCACCAATTCGCCAGCTTGGACATTGTCGAGGCCGTAAATACGGGCCACGCCATCACCGACGGAAATTACCTGTCCAACTTCGGCAACATCTGCTTCCGTTCCGAACCCGGCAATCTGTTCTTTGATGATTGAAGATATCTCGGCTGCGCGGATATCCATCAGCTCACCCCCTTCATTGCAATTTGCATTCTATTAAGCTGTGTCCGCAACGATGTATCGACCATCTTGCTGCCGACCTTGACGATCATGCCGCCTATCAGGGCTGGATCAACCTCGTGCGCGATTGATACCTTGCCGCCGAGCGTGCTTTGCAGGGATTCCTGCAATGTTTTTATCTGGTTGTCGTTCAGCGGTTTCGCGGCCGTAACTTCCGCCGTTACCTCGCCTCTTCGCCGCGCCAATTCGTCCAAATAGCCCTTGACCATATCGGTTAGCGCGAACAGGCGCCGGTTTTGCGTAATCAGCCCGACGAAGTTGCGCGTAAGGTCATTGACCTCCATCGCGCCCAATATAGCCGCCATGGCCTTGCCTTGATCTTCACGATTCAAGACCGGACTGCGTACAACCCGTTGCAAGTCTTGGCTTTCGTCGATTGCGGATATCAGACGAGAAAGATCGCCCGCGACATCGTCGAGCAATCCTTTTTCATCCGCCAGATCGAACAACGCAGTCGCGTAGCGATTGGCGATTTCAGATACGGCCGTGTTTGTAGCCAACTGGGGAACCCCCGAGGAAACCAGTAAAATCAGTCGGAATTTGCCGCAAGAGCAAGTCTAGCGCCACCCAATATAAGCATCCGTGCGGGTAGCTCCTACGCGGAAGCGACGCACGTTTAGCACACGGGATAGGGCCTTTCAACCCGTGCGAAAGTGCCAATTCGTCGCGCGTGAAATTACTTTGTAGATTGCCTGCTGCGGGGGCGTATATCGTCGCCTCATTCCCTACCTCTAAAGTCCTCAAAGAAAGCTTTGAGGGTCAATGTCGATTTGGACCCTAACCGAATTTGGCACTTTTACGGTTAGTAACCATTTTCGAAGCAGTTCCTGTACGGAAATTCCACGGCTGACCTTCAGAAGTAGCCGCCAACGATGCCGGCCACGCAGAATCGCGAGGGGGGCCGGTGCGGGCCCCAGGGCTCGTATACCCGAGCCCTTTGGTGCCTTTCGCGCGAGGTCACGCGCAATTCGCGTGACCAATTCCAATTCCCGCCCCGATATGATCAGCGCGGCAAGCCGTCCGAAAGGGGGCCACTCACCAGCCATTCTCGCTTCGGTCTCGGCTTCAAGAAATCCGTCTCGGTCGCCTCGCGACAGGGCCTGCATGACGGGATGTTCGGGGTGATAGGTCTGCAGTAAGACATGACCTTGTTTCTCATCGCGGCCGGCGCGCCCGGAAACTTGATGTAGAAGTTGATAGGTTCGCTCGGCGGCCCGCAGATCGCCTCCCGCCAATCCGAGGTCCGCGTCTACAACGCCGACAAGCGTCAGTTTAGGAAAATGGTGTCCCTTCGCGACGATCTGTGTGCCGATAATAATGTCGACTTCGTGACCTAGGACTTGTGCGACAAAGTCCGCGGCGTCGGATGGTTTGCGGATCGAGTCGCTGGTTGCGATGCAGAGACGCGCCTCGGGTAGGAAATTCATAACTTCTTCCGCCAAACGTTCTACCCCTGGACCACAGGCGATAAGGCTATCGGTGGTACCGCAACTGTCGCATGCCTCCGGCCGCCGGCCGGAAAAGCCGCAGTGGTGGCATTGCAGTCTTGCGGAAAAGCGGTGTTCCACCAACCAGGCCGTGCAGTTTGGACATTGAAGACGGTGGCCGCAGCTGCGGCAGAGTGTCAGAGGCGCGTAGCCGCGGCGATTTAAATAAAGCAAAGACTGCGCACCGGCGGCGAGCGTTTCGGCAAGCGCGCGCCGCAGTGTCGGCGATATCCAGCTTTGCCGCTCCGGTTTGTCTCTGCGCAGGTCGAGCAGGTCGATTTCGGGGAGGGAGGCGGATCCGTGCCGCGCGGGCAAGGCGACGCGCTCATAACGGCCCGCATCCACATTCGCGACCGTTTCCAGCGATGGCGTCGCGGACGCCAAGACAATTGGAATTTCACCGATACGAGCCCGAACAACCGCCATGTCCCTTGCATGGTAGGCGACACCGTCTTCTTGCTTGAAGGCGCTGTCATGTTCTTCATCGACGACTATAAGCCCGAGATCACAATAGGGCAGGAAGAGCGCAGATCGAGCGCCGACGACGACACGAGCTTGGCCTTCGGCGACGGCGCGCCATGTAGCGCGGCGGCGCGATTGGGTTAAATCGGAATGCCATTCCGCCGGGCGCGCGCCAAATCGCGCTTCGAACCGTTCCAGCCATTGCGCGCCCAGCGCGATTTCCGGCAGTAGTACAAGCGCTTGCCTTCCTTGCCGAAGAATTTCAGCGATTCCCTCGAAATAAACTTCGGTTTTACCAGCACCTGTCACACCATCTATTAAGGTAACGGAGAAGCCGCATATTTGGTTCTTTATTGCGTTTACCGCCTCGCCTTGGGCAAGGGACAAAATCGGGCCGGGCTGATTGGGGTCGGGTTCGCGAAAACGTTCCGCCGGTGGTAGATCGACTTGTATCAGCGCGTTCACCTTCACGAGACCTTTGACGACGGCGGGGCTCACCGCCGCTTCTCGCGCGATATCCGAAGCCGTGAGAGGCGGGATGTCTTCCAAGAAGTCGAGAACGCGACGGCGTTCTGGCGTAATGCGTATGCTTGGGAGAGAGGCGGCGAGGGTATAGCCGATTCGCAGTTTTTCGGGTTCCAGAGCCGCAGGCACGCTCATCGCCATTCGCAACACGGCGCCCGGTGGCGCGAGGGTGTAAGCGGAAATCCAGGTTACCAAACGGCGGTTCTCTTCCGGCATGGGGGGAACCGGCATTCGCATCAGAACATCTCTCAAACGATCCTCGGAAACCCCGCTTTCCGCCCCCTGCGAGCCTTTTTCCCAAACAACGCCGATAGCTTGCCGTGGTCCAAGTGGAACCTTAACGAAGTCGCCGGGCGCGAGATCGAGGCCTTCCGGTACGCTATAATCATAAGCATCGGCCAAAGGGAGCGGCAAAAGAACCTTGACCCGCGGTTTCGGCCCGGATGATATCTGTTGGTCGATTGATTGACGCTTCGTCATGATGATCGATTCTAGGAGAGTCACAGCGCGCGCGCCATCCCGAAGCGGGGCGGTGGGCGCATTCGGAGAAGATCATGAAGTTTTTTGTAGATACCGCTGATATCGATGAAATTCGCGAACTCGCGGATACGGGGCTGCTTGACGGCGTAACGACGAACCCGTCATTGATTGCGAAAACGGGACGCGATTTCTTCGAGGTTGTCTCGGAAATTTGCGAAGTCGTCGATGGTCCCGTAAGCGCGGAAGTCGCGGCGACCGACCATGAGACCATGCTTGCCGAAGGTCGCAAGCTCGCGGGTATAGCCGACAATATCGCGGTCAAGGTACCGTTGACGCCGGATGGTTTGAAAACCTGCCGTGTCTTGGCGCAGGCCGGTACGATGGTGAACGTTACACTTTGTTTTTCCGCCAATCAGGCCATTCTCGCGGCCAAGGCGGGCGCCAGTTTTGTTTCGCCGTTCGTCGGCCGTCTTGACGATATCGCCGCCGATGGCATGAATCTTATCGCGGAAATTTGCGAAATTTATGAGAATTACTCGGATTTCAAAACCGAAGTTCTTGTTGCATCGGTCCGCTCGCCCATGCATATCACCGAGTCAGCCAAGATGGGCGCCCATGTTGCGACCGTACCCGCCAGCGTTTTATGGTCGCTGTTTCACCATCCGTTAACCGATAAAGGCTTAGATGCATTCTTGTCGGATTGGAAAAAAACAGGGCAGTCAATACTTTAGGGATTTTAGTGGGCAAGGCATGACTCGGGAATCAACCGACCCAAACGAAGAAGACCTAACCGACGCGCGTGTTGCGGCGTTTTTGCAGGAGCATCCTGATTTCCTGTCACGTAATCCCGACGTTCTAAAATTCCTTTCGGCCCCCGAACGCGCGCTTGGCGAAGGCGTATCGGATATTCAGGCGGCGATGATTCGACAACTCCGCACTGAAATCGCCCGTCTTAATGCACGGCAAGACGAAATCATACTGACCAGCCGGGCGAACTTGAACACGCAAAACCGTGTCCATGAATGCGTGGTTGCCTTATTGGCGGCGAAATCCTTCGAACAGGCGATACAAATCGTCACGACCGATTTCGCCGTTATGCTTGATCTTGATGTCGTTACGCTTTGCATCGAAACGGAAGAAGATGCTCCCGCCTCTCTGCGGTTACCGGGTCTGCGCATGCTTGCGGTGGGTGCGGTCGATGCGACCCTTGGCGAGAAGAAAAAAGTGCACCTTCGCAGCGACGTGCCGGCGGATCCGGAAATATTCGGCGGTGGTGCGACGCTTGTCCGTTCCGCCGCGTATATCCGGCTTAATATTTCCGATTACACGCCTCCGGCACTCATAGCGTTCGGTGCGCGGCGGCCGGGAAAATTTCATGCCGGTCAGGGTACCGAGCTATTAAATTTTCTGGGCAGGGTTGTCGAGCATGATATCCGGTTATGGCTTACGCGACCGAGCGGGTAAGCCGAGAGGAAGCGGCGTTCGCGGCAGCGCCGGATCTAGTTGCGCTGATTGAAGAGTGGCGTTCCTGGCTCGCCAACGAGCGCCGGGTTTCGGGAAATACGTCCTCAGCCTATGAAAGCGACCTATTCGGCTTTCTAAAATTCTTGACCCTTCATTTAGGTGAACTCCCTTCGGTAGAAAGCTTGGCGGCGTTGCGCCCCGCCGATTTCAGGTCTTGGCTTGCCAAGCGAAGCCGCGATGGGCTGGGACGACGATCCACGGCGCGGGCGCTTTCCGTTATTCGGAATTTTTTTAAGTGGTGTGAGCGCAATGACTATTTGATGAACCACGCCATTCGGTCGGTGCGATCTCCGAAAGTGCCGCACACTGTGCCCAAGCCGCTATCATCACCGGATGCCGTTGCCTTGGTGGCGCAAATAGGCGATCTCGCGGAAGAGCCCTGGATCGGCCTTCGCGATATTGCACTGTTCACGTTGTTATATGGTTGTGGACTGCGCATATCCGAAGCACTTGGCCTGGACCGGTCCAACGCCCCCACCGGCGATACGATCACCGTTATGGGTAAGGGCTCGAAACAGCGAATGGTGCCGGTACTCGCCGCCGTGCGCGACGCGATTAGTGCCTATATGGAAGCTTGCCCTTTCGTGCTCGATCCGGACAAACCTCTGTTTCGCGGCGCGCGCGGCGGGACCTTAAATCCCGCGGTGGCGCAAAGGAGCATG